>JBLMYC010000070.1:0-16942 GCA_050258075.1 Acidobacteriota bacterium | reverse complement strand
ACGATCTGCGCCGTGCCGATGATGGTCAGCAGCACGGTCAGGTGCGGACCGGCGGGGCGGATCGCGCGCAGGTGGCGCGCGATCTCCTCGCTCTCGCCCAGCGTCGCCGGGCTCGCCGCCGGTCCCGGCGCGACGTAGCGCCCGCCCACCTTGGTCACTCCCAGCTCCGCGAGGTCACGGCTGACGCTCGACTGCGTGGCCTCGATGCCTCGCTCGCGCAGCAGCGCCGCGAGCTGAGACTGGTTGCCGACCCGGATCCGCCGGATCAGCGCCAGAAGCTGGCGCTGACGGGACTCCTTCAGCTCGTGATCGGCAGGCATGGCTCGGCGCGCGGTTTCATAATATGCGCATTGTATTGCATGTTATGTACATCTCGTCAAGCCCGCCGGCGCCCTCCCCGGGGCGGGCGGTCCGGCTGTCCCCCGCGGACCGGGGACCATGGCAGAATCGCCGCGGAACGTGCCGCGCGTGAACCAACCCCTGTCGCAGGAGGCCCTTCCCAGCCCTCTTCTTCGCGTCGCCCGCGAGATCGGGCGTGGCGGAGCCCCGGGCGGCCGACTGCTGCTGGTCGTCGCCGGGCTGCACGGCAACGAGCCCGCCGGCGTGCTCGCCCTGCAGCGGGTTTTCGCGCGCCTCGCCATCGCGCGCTACCCGCTCGCCGGGCTGGTCGTCGGCCTGGCCGGCAATCGCGGCGCGCTCGCCCGCGGCGAGCGCTACGTGGGCCTCGACCTCAACCGCCTGTGGCTGCACGACGTCGTCGATCGCCTGCGCGGCGGCACGCCACCCGCCGCGCCGGAGGAGCGCGAGCTGCTCGAGCTCGACGCCGCCCTCAGCGCCGCGCTGAATGCCTGCCCGGGGTCGCGCTTCTTCCTCGACCTCCACACCACCTCGAGCGAAGGCCCGCCTTTCGCGATCTTCGACGACGCGCTCGGCAACCGTCCGCTTGCCCTCGCTCTGCCGGTGCCCGCGGTGCTCGGATTCGAGGAGGAGCTCGCCGGCACCCTGCTCTTCCGGATGAGCGCGCGCGGCATCGCCAGCGTCGGCCTCGAAGCGGGGCGCCACACCGACCCCGACTCGGTGGATCGTGCCGAGGCCGCGGTGTGGATCACGCTCGAGACCGCCGGCCTGTTGGCGCCCGGCGTCGCGCCGGAGGTCGAGACCGGGAGGCGCCTCCTCGGCGCCAGTGCCGCCGGCGTTGCGCACGTCGTCGAGGTGCGCCACCGCCATCGCCTGTGCGCCGGCGACGAGTTCCGCATGGCCGCCGGCTTCCACAGCTTCCAGCCGGTGCGGCGCGGCGAGATCTTGGCGACGGATCGCGCGGGCGCCGTGCGCGCGCCGTTCTCCGGCCTGCTGCTGATGCCGCTCTACCAGCCGCAGGGCGAGGACGGCTTCTTCCTCGGCCGCCCGGTGCGCCCCTGGTGGCTGGCCTTGTCCGCCGCCCTGCGCCGCGCGCACGCCGATCGCCTGCTGGGCCTGCTGCCCGGGGTGCGCCGCGACGCGCGTTTCACCGACGCCTTCGCCGTCGATCGGGGGGTCGCGCGCGTCCTGGTGCGCGAGATCTTCCACCTGCTCGGCTACCGCCGCACCGGCGAGTACGACCGCACCATCCTCTTCCAGCGCCGCCAGGACGACCCGCTTGGCCGCTGAGCGCCACCCATCCACTCCCCCCAACGACCGACCGCAGCCCGAAGGAAGAACGCCATGAGCGAAACCCCCGTCCCACGTCCCATCTCCGAGGTCGCCCAAGAGCTCGGCATCGCCCGCCAGAACGTCGTCTTCTACGGCGACGACAAGGCCAAGATCCGCCTCGCTGCCCGCGACAACGGCCGCCCGCGCGGCAAGCTGGTGCTGGTGTCCGCCATCACCCCGACCAGCGCCGGCGAGGGCAAGACGACGACCTCGATCGGCCTCGCTCAGGGCATGGCCAGGATCGGCCAGAAAGTCTGCCTGGCGCTGCGCGAGCCGTCGCTGGGCCCGATCTTCGGCATCAAGGGCGGCGCCACCGGCGGCGGCAAGGCGGTCCTGGTGCCGACCGCCGACATCAACCTCCACTTCACCGGCGACTTCCACGCCGTCACCACCGCCAACAACCTGCTCGGCGCGATCCTCGACAACCACCTGCACTTCAAGACCGCGGTGGGCCTCGACCCGCGCCGCATCCTGTGGCGGCGGGCGCTCGACATGAACGACCGCGCCCTGCGCCACGTGGTGATCGGCCTGGGCGGCACCCTCGAGGGCGTGCCGCGCGAGACCGGCTTCGACATCACCGCGGCGAGCGAGGTGATGGCCACCCTGTGCCTGTCCGAGGACCCCGAGGACCTGCGCCGGCGGCTGAGCCGCCTGCTGGTGGGCCTGACCTTCGAGGGCAAGCCGGTAACCGCCGCCGACCTCGGCGCGGTGGGCGCCATGATGGTGGTGCTGAAGGACGCCGTGCTGCCCAATCTGGTGCAGACCGGCGAGGGCGTGCCGGCGTTCGTGCACGGCGGGCCGTTCGGCAACATCGCGCACGGCTGCAACTCGGTCATCGCCACCAAGATGGCGCTGCAGCACGCCGACTGGGTGGTGACCGAGGCCGGCTTCGGCGTCGACCTGGGAGCCGAGAAGTTCTTCGACATCAAGTGCCGCGCGGCGGGCCTCGAGATCTCGCTCACCGTCCTGGTCGCCACGATCCGCGCCCTCAAGCGCCACGGCGGCGTGACCGGCGACCTCAGCATCTCCGACCCGGCGGCGGTCGAGCGCGGCCTCGGCAACCTCGAGAAGCACATCGAGAACATCCGCACCTTCGGCGCCCCGGTGGTGATCGCGCTCAACCGCTTCGCGACCGACAGCGCCGAGGAGATCGAGGTGGTGCACCGCTGCTGCGCCGAGATGCACGCCCCGTTCGCGGTCGCCGACCACTTCTCGGGCGGCGGCCAGGGCGCCGTCGTGCTCGCCGAGACGGTGGTCGAGAACGCCCTCCCGCCGCACGCGGTCGCCCCGCTGTACGAGCTCGACGAGCCGGTGAAGACCAAGATCGAGAAGATCGCGACCAGGATCTACGGCGCCACCGACATCGCCTATCTGGCGAATGCCGAGCGCGACCTGGCGCAGATCCACAAGCTGGGCTACGAAAAGCTGGCGATCTGCATGGCGAAGACGCCGATGTCGCTGTCCGACGACCCCAAGCTGATCGGCCGGCCGCGCGACTTCGACGTTACCGTGCGCGGCGTCCTGATCTCCGCCGGCGCCGGCTTCCTGGTGCCGCTGCTCGGCGACATCATGCGCATGCCGGGCCTGCCGGTTGCGCCGCAGGCCAACAAGATGGACTACGTCGACGGCCAGGTGGTGGGGCTGCTGGGCGGCTGACCGGCCGGAGCGGGCTGGCGCTCGGTCGGGCCGCGCCCGGGGGTAGCCGGGCGCCAGTCCAGGGGGGTGTGGTCAATCAGGTCGACCGGAGCCAGTCTGGCGCCGACACTCGGGGGAACCGCACATGGACTGGATCGAGGCCAAACAGAAGACCCTGGACCTGTGGCAAGGCATCCGCACCGATATCGGCACCGCCTCCCCGCTCGACCTGCTGGTGGGGATCAACCGCGTGTGCGCGCTGTGCGAACGCGCCGCGGAGCTGTCACCGGGCAAGCTCGACCACTGCCCCTACTGCATCTTCTACCAGCAGTTCGGGAGCTGCCGCGACGTCAGCCTGGAGATGAGCGAGTGCGTGGCGCGGCACGACTGGGACAGCCTGCGGTCGCTGGTCGACAACTTCATCGCCAAGGTGGAGAAGCTGCAGGAGCCGGAGCTCGAAGTCCCGGCGCTCTAGCGGCGCGCGAGCGGGCGGCCCCCTGCCGCCCGCACACACCGCCTACTTCTCGACCGGCACCAGACCGGGCACCGGGTTCAGCACCTCGGTCACCGGCTCCCCACCGGTACCCTCGCCGGACCCGTCGTGCTCCGCTTCGGCGCGCCGCCGCGCCAGGCTCGGGAAGCGCGCCGCCAGCCACTCCTGGAACGCCTCCATGTACAGGTAGAAGACCGGCGTGATGTAGAGCGTCAGCACCTGCGAGAACAGCAGGCCTCCCACCACCGCCAGGCCCAGCGGGCGCCGCGACTCGGCACCGGCGCCCCAGCCCAGGGCGATCGGCAGGGTGCCGACGAAGGCGGCCATCGAGGTCATCATGATCGGCCGGAACCGCACCAGCGCCGCGTTGCGGATCGCGTCCAGCGGAGCGGCGCCGCCGCGCTGCGCCTCGATCGCGAAGTCCACCATCATGATGCCGTTCTTCTTCACGATGCCGACCAGCATGATCAGGCCGACGAACGCGTACAGCGACAGGTCCTGGTGGAAGATCATCAGGGTCAGCAGCGCGCCGACCCCGGCGAGCGGCAGCGAGGACAGGATCGTGATCGGGTGGATGAAGCTCTCGTACAGGATGCCGAGCACGCCGTAGATCACCGCCACCGCCAGCAGCAGCAGCAGGTTGAGCCCGGCGGTCGACGACTTGAAGGCCTGCGCGGTGCCCTGGAAGCTGAAGCTGATGTCGGCCGGCAGCTCCTTCTGCGCCACCGCCTGGACCTTGCTGACGCCCTCGTCGAGCGCCACGCCCGGGCGCAGATCGAAGGACAGCGTCACCGCCGGCAGCTGCCCGGCGTGGGCGACGGTCAGCGGCCCGACCGCGCGGCGGATCCGCGCCACCGCCGACAGCGGCACCAGCTCGCCGCTCGCCGAGCGCACGTACAGCAGGTTGAGCGCCGAGGGATCGAGCTGGTACTGCGGCAGCAGCTCGAGGATGACCTGATACTCGTTGGCGGGGGTGAAGATGGTCGAGATCTGGCGCGCCCCGTAGGCCGAGTACAGCGCGTCCTCCACCTGGAACGCGGTCACCCCGAGCGCCGCCGCCTGGTCGCGCTCGATCTCGACCGACGCCTGGGGGTTCTTGATCTGCAGGTCGGAGGTCACGTCGACCAGCTCGGGCAGGGCGCGCAGCTTGCCCTCCAGATCGGCCGATGCCTTGTACAGCTCGGCGGTGTCGGAGCCCTGCAGGGTGAGCTGGTACTGGCTCTTGGTCAGCGTGCCGCCGATGCGGATCGGCGGCGGATTCTGCAGGAACACCTGAATGGTAGGCAGCTTGGCGAACTTCGGCCGCAGGTCACGGATCACGTCGTCGACCGAGGCGGTGCGCTTGTCGAGCGGCTTCAGCCGGATGAACATGATGCCGGCGTTCGAGGAGCCCGCGGAGCCCCCCGGGCCACGCCCGACCGAGGACATGAACTGCTCGACCCGCGGGTCGGCCTGGACGATCGCCGCGGCTTCGCGCTGCGCCTTCACCATGGCCTCGAACGAAGTGCCCTCGGGCCCCTGGGTGAAGGCGATGATCGAGCCGGTGTCCTCGCTGGGCAGGAAGCCCTTGGGCACCGCGCTGAACAGCCACACCTGCACGGCGATGATTCCGACCAGCACCGCCATGGTCAATCGGCGGTGGCCCAGCACCCAGTCCAGGGTGCGGTCGTAGAAGCTCACCATGCCGTTGAACACCCGCTCCATCGCGTCGTACAAGCGGCCGTGGCGCTCGCTCGGCTCGTGGTGGCGCAGGAACAGGCTGCACATCATCGGCGTCAGGGTCAGCGAGACGAAGCCCGAGATCAGCACCGCGGCCCCGATCGTCACCGCGAACTCGCGGAACAGCCGGCCGAGGATGCCGCCCATCAGCAGCACCGGGATGAACACCGCCGACAGCGACAGGGTCATCGAGACGATCGTGAAGCCGATCTCGCGCGAGCCGTCGAGCGCGGCGCGCAGGGTCGGCTTGCCCATCTCCATGTGGCGCACGATGTTCTCGAGCATCACGATCGCGTCGTCGACCACGAAGCCCACGGACAGCGTCAAGGCCATCAGCGACAGGTTGTCGAGGCTGTAGTCGAGCAGGTACATCACCGAGAACGTGCCGATGATCGACATCGGCAGCGCCAGGGTCGGGATCAGGGTCGCCGACAGGTTGCGCAGGAAGAGGAAGATGACCAGCACCACCAGGCAGAGGGCGAGGAACAGGCTGGTCTTCACGTCGCTGACCGAGTCCTGGATCGACTCCGAGCGGTCATACAGCAGGTTCAGCTCGACCGAGGCCGGCAGCTGGCGCTGGAATGTCGGGATCAGGGCGCGCACCGCCTGCGCCACCTCGACCGTGTTGGTGCCTGGCTGGCGCTGCACCGCGAGCACGATCGAGCGCTCCAGGCGCTTCGGCTCGCCGAACCAGGAGGCCACCTTGTCGGTCTCGACGCTGTCGATCACCCGGCCCAGCTCGCCGAGTCGCACCGGTGCGCCGTTGCGGTATGCAACGATCACCGGCCGGTAGTCCGCCGCCTCGGTGAGCTGGCCGCTCGCCTGCACGGTGAAGGCCCGCTGGTGGCCGTACAGCACGCCATTGGGCAGGTTGACGTTGGCGTTGGAGATGGCGCGCGACACCTCGTCGATGCCGAGGCCGCGCGACGCCAGCTGCTTGGGATCGAGCTGCACGCGCACCGCGTACTTCTGCGCTCCGTACACGACCACCTGGGCGACGCCGGAGACGGTCGAGATGCGCTGCGCCATCAACGTCTCGCCGTACTCGTCGAGGCGCGACAGCGGGATCGTCTGCGAGGTCAGCGCGAAGTACAGGATCGGCGACGCCGCCGGGTTGACCTTGTTGTAGGTCGGCGGATTGGGCATGTTCGGCGGCAGCTGGCGCGCCGCCGCGGCGATCGCCGCCTGAACGTCCTGCGCCGCCGCGTCGAGGTCGCGCGACAGGTTGAACTGCAGGGTGATCGAGGTCGCACCCAGCCCGCTCGTCGAGTTCATCGAGTCGAGGCCGGCGATGGTCGAGAACTGGCGCTCGAGCGGCGTTGCCACCGAGGCCGCCATGGTCTCGGGGCTGGCGCCCGGCAGCACCGCCGAGACCTGGATGGTCGGGAAGTCGACGTTGGGCAGGTCGCTCACCGCCAGCAGCCGGTAACCCATCAGGCCGGCGACCAGGATGGCCGCCATGACCAGCGTAGTCGCAACCGGCCGGCGGATGAAGATTTCCGCGATGTTCATGGGTCTCGCCTCGTGGGTCAGGAGGCTGCCGCCGCCTTGCCCTGGTCCGCCAACACTTCCACCCGGGTTCCCGGCGCCAGCCGCAGCTGGCCGTCCACCACCACCCGCTCGCCCGGCTCGAGCCCCTTGGCGATGACCGCCCGCTCACCGGCAGTGCGCTCGACGGTCACCGGCCGCATGTCCACCGTCTGGTCGTCCTTGATCACGAACACGAAGTCGCCGGCCTGGCTCGACTGCACCGCCTGGCTCGGCGCCACCACGGCGCCCTGGTCCACGCCGAGGGTGAGCGCGACGTTCACGAACTGGCCGGGCCACAGGGCGCGATCCTGGTTCGGGAACTCGGCCTTGAGGGCGATCGTCCCGGTCGCGGTGTCGACCGCGTTGTCGATGAACACCAGCCTGCCGGCATGCGGCGGCGTCTTGTCATCAGGCGCCGACGCCTCGGCCGGCATCACCGCCTGCTGCATCCGCTGGCGCACCTGACCCAGGTGCTGCTGAGGCAGCGCGAAGGCGACGAGGATGGGCTCGATCTGCTGGATCACGACCATCGGCTTGTCGTCGTTGGCCTTCACGATGTTGCCCACCTTGACCATCAGGCTGCCCGTGCGACCGCTCATCGGAGCGGTGATCCGGCAGTACTGCAGATTGAGGCGGGCGCGCTCCACCGCCGCCTCGTCGGCCTGCACGGTGGCCTTCTGCGACGCGGCGCGCGACGTCCGCTCGTCGGCGTCGGAGCGGGTCACGTAGTCCTTCGCCACCAGCTCGGTGTAGCGCCGCGCGTCGGCCGCGGCGTTCTCGGCCAGGGCCCGATCGCGCTCGAGCTGCGCCTGCGCCTCGCGCAGCGCAGCCTGGAACGGCCGCTCGTCGAGGGTGAACAACGGATCGCCTTTGCGGACCTCGTCGCCCTCGCGGAAGTGGACACGGACCAGCTCGCCACCCACCTGCGCCTTCACCGACACGGTGTTGATCGCCTCGACCGTGCCGACGCCCCGCCATTCGAAGGGAACGTCCTCGCGCGTGGTCAGGGCGGCACGCACCGGCACGGCCGGCGGCGGGCCGGCAGCCTTCTTCTCGCCGCCGCAGCCGGCCGCGAAAGCCATCAGCGCGAGGCCGGCAATCGCGGCTCCCGCGCGCGAAAAACGCGCCATCATGGTGTCCCCTCCGGGGCAGATTGGGCGGTCGGAGCCTCCAGCGCCGGCGGCCCGAGCAGGCCGGTCGCGTGGCTGAGCTCGGCCGCGGCCACGAACCAGTCGGCCCGCGCGCCGATCTCCTGCGCCCGCGCCGTCAGCAGATCCGATTGCGCGGTGAGCAGGTCGAGAATGCTGCCGACTCCTTCCTTGTAACGGCCGCTCGCGACGTCGGCCGAGGCCTGCGCCGCGGTCAGCAGGGCGCGCGCCGCCTCGACCGCCTTGGCGGCGGACTCCAGCTCGTAGTACGCGGTCCACACCTCCACCGTCACCTGCTGCGCGAGCTGATCGACCTGCGCCTGCGCCTGGCCGGCCTCGGCCCTGGCCTGCGCGAGGTCGCTCTGGTTCTGGAAGCCGGTGAACAGCGGGAACCGCACCAGAAGCTGGAGCTGGTAGTTGTTGCGCGGATCGAGGCCGCTCGGCCGCTCGTAGTAGACCCGGCCCGTGGTGCCGGCGAGCTGGAGCGTCGGCAGCCCGTCGCCGCGCACCTTGCGCACGTGGCCCGCCGCCGCCAGCGCCTCGGCGCGCGCCGCCTGCAGGTCGGGACGCTCGGCGAGGGCGCGGTCGAGCTCCGCGCGCACGGCCTCCCCCGCGGCCTGCATCGGCACGTCGTCGGGCAACAGACCGAGCTCGACCGGCAGATCCGGCGGCAGCCCGACGGCGGTTGCCAGGGCGCCCTTGATCTCCTTCATCCGGCCGTCGCTCTGCACCAGGGCGAGCTGCTCGCGCTCGAGCAGGGTGGTCGCCTGCAGCACGTCGGCGATCGTCGCCAGGCCGGCGTGATGGCGCGCTTCAGCCGCCTCCTTGCTGGTGCGCGCGGCTTCGATGTCGGCGCGCAGCGCCAGGTTCAGGCTGGTCTCGGCCAGGTACTGATAGTAGGCCTGCTCGGTGCGCAGGATCAGGTCCTGCACCGTCTGGTTGTGCCGCCAGTCGGCGGCGAGCAGCAGCTGCCGCGCCTCCTCGACGTCGCCCGAACGGCCGCCAACGTCGAGCAGCAACAGCGTCAGGTCGGCCCCCGGACCGTACACGGTCTGGTGGAAGATCAGGCCGGTCCCCACCGCCTGCTGCTGGCGGGTCAGGTTGGCGGTCAGGTTCAGCTTCGGCAGGTACTCGGCGCGCCGACTGCCCAGCTCGCCCAGCGCGGCGCGTGCCGCCAGCCAGCTCGCGCGGGTCGCCGGGCTGTTGCGCAGCGCCATGTCGAGCACCTCGGCGAGCGAAACCCGAATGCCGTGCTGCATCGCCTCGGGCGGCAGCGTCTGGGTGGCCGGCGGCGGCAGCGGCGGCAGCTTCTCGCCTGGACCGGGCGTCCACGGGCGGTTCGGCTCCGCCGGCAGCGACGGCGCGGAGGCAAGCGCCGCCGAGGCCAGAGCGGCGCAAAGCAGCGCGATCGCGATGCGCCTCATCGCACGCCTCCCTCGCCCGCCAGGGCGCGGATGCTCGCGGCGGAGAACCGCACCACGTGGTCGATCAGCCGCGCCGGGGTGTAGCGGGCCTGGGCGCGGGGGTCCTTGCCGCTGGTGGCGCAGCGGTGCAAGTGGACGACGTGCACCAGCTGGGCGACCAGGGAGTGAACGCAGAGATCGGCGCTCTCGGCGTCGAGTCCCGGGCACACCATGCGCAGCGCGTCGGCCAGCGACTGCTGGACGGGCGCCATCATCTCGTTCAGGAAGAGCTCCGGCGGCAGCTGCGGGTCGGCCATCTCGTGCGACACCAGGCGCACCCAGGTGCGGCCGGCGCTCTCGGTCACCAGGGGCTCGAGGAACGCCGAGGTGAACGAGCGCAGCAGGCGCTCCAGGCTCGTCGTGCTGTGCTGCTCGAGACTGCGCCGGATGCTGTCCAGCCGGCGCTCGCGCAGCTCTCCCATGCGGCGCACGAACACCGCGCTGTACAGGTTCAGCTTGCTGCCGAAGTGGTAGTTCACCGCCGCCAGGTTGCAACCGGCGCGCTGGGTGATGTCGCGCACCGAGGCGGCGCGGAAGCCGCGCTCCGCGAACAGCGCCTCGGCCGCATCGAGCAGCCTCTCGCGGGTCACTGCGCTGGCTTCGGTCGGATGGGAATGCGGGGATGGGTTCAGGGTTGCCGTCGACATCGAACCGCGACTATGAAACAGGTGTTTGAATCCTGTCAACCGCAGCGGGTGGATATGATCCGTCGATACTCCGGGGAGCCCAGACACCGATGACCGCCCGCCCGCGCCACCACAACCGCCGCGACCTCGAGCGGATCGCCGACCAGGCGATGCGCGATCGCGGGTTGCTGCCCGCTTTCGAGCCCGCCGTCCACGATGAGGTCGACCGCCTCGACCGCGCCGCCGAGGACGATACGGCGCGAGACCTGCGCTCGCTCCTGTGGTGCTCGATCGACAACGACGACTCGCGCGACCTCGACCAGCTCAGCGTGGCGGAGCCGCTCGACGCCGGCCGCACCCGCGTGCTGGTGGCGATCGCCGACGTCGACGCGCTGGTCGCGAAGGGCTCGGCGATCGACCGCCACGCGCACCAGAACACGACCTCGATCTACACCGCCGCCAAGACCTATCCCATGCTGCCCGAGCGGCTGTCGTGGGACCTGACCTCGCTCGTCCAGGACGAGGACCGCCTGGCGGTCGTGGTCGAGGCGATCGTCGACGGCGCCGGATCGATCGTCGGCGCGGACGTCTACCGCGCGACGGTGCGCAACCGGGCGAAGCTCGCCTACAACGCGGTCGGCGACTGGCTGGAGGGCCGCGGCGAGGCGCCGCCGGCCCTCGCCGCGGTGCCCGGACTGGAGGACAACCTGCGCCTGCAGGACGAGGTCGCGCAGCGACTGCGCGCCCTGCGCCACGAGCACGGCGCGCTCGACCTCGAGACGATCGAGCCGCGCGCCGTGTTCACGGACGGCGAGCTCGCCGATCTCGAGACCGAGAAGCGCAACCGCGCCAAGGATCTGATCGAGGACCTGATGGTCGCCGCCAACGGGGTGACCGCGCGCTTCCTCGATCGCCACCGCTTCCCCTCGCTGCGCCGGGTGCTGCGCTCGCCGGAGCGCTGGGCGCGCATCGTCGAGGTCGCCGCCGAGCACGGTGGCTCGCTGCCGCCCAGCCCCGATGCGGTGGCGCTCGAAGCCTTCCTGCGCGACCAGCACCAGCGCGATCCGCTGCGCTTCCCCGATCTGTCCCTGACCCTGGTCAAGCTGATGGGCTCCGGCGAGTACGCGGTCGAGATGCCGGGCCAGGCCGCGCCCGGTCACTTCGGTCTGGCGGTGCGCGACTACACCCACTCGACGGCGCCCAACCGCCGCTACCCGGACCTGGTGACGCAGCGGCTGCTCAAGGCGGCGCTGGCCGCGTCCGCGGTGCCCTACGACGGCGGCGAGATGCAGGCGCTCGCGCTGCACTGCACCGAGCAGGAGGACGACGCCAACAAGGTCGAGCGCCAGGTGCGCAAGTCGGCGGGCGCCCTGCTGCTCGAGGACCGCATCGGCGAGGTCTTCGACGGCATCGTGACCGGCGCCTCGGAGAAGGGCACCTGGGTGCGCATCTTCCACCCGCCGGTCGAAGGCAAGGTCGAGCGCGGCTGGGAGGGCCTCGACGTCGGCCATCGTACCCGCGTCAAGCTGATCTCGGTAGACGTCGAGCGCGGCTTCATCGACTTCGCGCGCACCGGCGCCCCGATCGGGCACCCGGCGAACCCCAACGCGGGCCACTGACCGTGCACGCCGTCGCGTTCCGCTCGGTCGCGGCCGGAAGCTCGGCGTTGGTCGCCGGACTGGCGAGCGCCCTGGGCCTGACGCGGCTCGAGGCACAGGCACGGCTGCAGGCGGCGGGCGACGGCGCGGCGATCGCCCGCGTCTTCGCCGACCCGCAGGCGGCGGGGCGCTGCGCCACCGAGCTGCGCGGCGCCGGGCTCGACGCCTGGGTGATCGCCCCCGAAGCCGACGCCGAGCAGATCCAGGTCCGCCGCTTCACGCTCGACGCCGACGCGCTCTCGGTGCTCGACCGCACCGGCCGCGCGGCGAGCCTGCGCTGGGACGACATCCAGCTCCTCGTCCACGGCCGTCGCCTGCGGCCCGACACCCAGATCCAGACCGTGCGCCGCAAGAAGCTCAGCATTCCGCGCGCCATCCTCACCGGCGGCCTGCTGATGACGAAGACCGAGGTCGACCGCAAGCGGGTGACGCGCGGCGAGAGCGAGGCCTTCGTGGTCGTCGAAGGGAGCCGCGCTCCCTCGCTGTGCCTGCGGCAGCTCGAGATCGACTACCGTGGCCTGGGCGCGCCGCTCGCGCCGAGCCAGGCCGAGAACTTCCGCCGCCTGGTCGAAGCCCTGCGCCAGCGCGCACCGCGCGCGGTCTTCGACGAGTCGCTGCTCGACCGCACCGCGGTCGCGCATCGACTCGGCCCCGGGTTGAGCCCCGAAGACCACATGGGATTGGCGATCGCCCTGGTTCGCGCCGATCGCGCCGGCGCCGCCGGCCACGTCGGCTAGCTGGGGAACCGGCGGGCGGGCGTGAGCTGCATGCGGCCGGTCTGCGCGGGTCGCAGGACCGGCGGCGGCTGGGGGCGCGGCGGCGGGGCCATCGGACTGGCCATCGGCTTGAGCGGGCGCGAGGGCGGAATGAATCCCGTCGCCCAGGGCCACACACCCCCGACGCCGATCCCGTACCCGCCTCCACCCCACACCGGCTGGGCGGCGATCCCCGGCTCGGTGGCCATCTCGTCGCTCGCGTAGCTCTCCGGAGCGGCCGCGGCGCGCGGCGCGACCAGCGCCTGCCGTTCGAGCGCCAGCCGCTCCCGCATCTCCTCGCGCCGTGCCTGCTCGGCCGGCTCGACCCACGACCCCGCGTCGAGGACCAGCCCACGGCGGCGCATCGCCTCGTCGTGCTCGACCCAGGCCCCGCTCGCCGGATCGCGCACCATGCCGAGCGCGGCGAGCAGCGGCGCCAGACCCTGCAGCCCCGGATCGAGCGCCGCGGCCGCCAGCGCGGCCTCGCGCGCCGCTCCTTCGAGCCCGGCGTCCCGCGCCCAGCGCGCCAGCGCCAGCCAGTCGGCCGCGGTCGTCGCCGTGCCGCCTTTGCGCAGCGCGTCGCGCCGCGCCTGGTACTCGCGCAGCGGGGCCGGCCCGGAGTCGACGCTGGCGACCTGCGCCAGCGGCAGGCGCAGCTCGCCGCCCGGAATCGCGATCGTCACCTCGCGGTCGTCGACGCTGGCGACGACGTCGCGAAACGACCGTCCGTTGCGCAGCGTCACGGTGTCGGCCAAAGCAGGAGAGACGACGAGGAGCGCGAGGAGGAAAGCGGAGGAGGACGCGAGTCGGCGAGCCATGGAGAACCTCCGGCACCGAGTGTACCCCCAACTCGAGATTCGGGAACGGCAGTCCTGGATGGCCGCGCGGTATCCGCTCACGCTCACCAGGACCTATATAATCCTAATTTTAGCCATAGCTATTGCTATTGGCTGTAATTTAGTGTTTAATCTTCGCGCAATTAGGAGATGCCGCCATGCTCGAAGCTCTCGCCCTCACTCCTCTTGCCGACCTGCCGCCCGTCACGATCGGCGCCGACATCGCCTGGATGCTGGTCGCGACCGGCCTGGTGCTGCTGATGACGCCCGGCCTGGCGTTCTTCTACGGCGGCCTGGTGCGGTCGAAGAACGCGCTCAACACCATGATGATGAGCTTCGCGGCGCTCGGGGTGGTGACCCTCGCCTGGGCGGCGATCGGCTACACGCTGGCCTTCGGGAACGGCAACGCCCTGATCGGCGGCCTCGATCACGTCCTGCTGCACGGCGTCGGCCTCGAAACGAGGGGCTCGATCCCCCACCTGCTGTTCATGGCCTACCAGGCGACCTTTGCGATCATCACCGCCGCCCTGATCTCGGGCGCGATCGTCGAGCGCATGCGCTTCGGCACCTACCTCGCGTTCATCGCCGCCTGGTCGGTCGCAGTGTACGCCCCGGTCTGCCACTGGGTGTGGGGCGGCGGCTGGCTCGGCACGCTCGGCGCCCTCGACTTCGCCGGCGGCACGGTGGTGCACGTCAACGCCGGGGTCGCGGCGCTGGTCGCGGCGCTGGTGCTCGGGCCGCGCCGCGACTACGGCCGCCAGGCGCTGCTGCCCCACAACGTGCCGTTCGTGCTGCTCGGCGCGGCGCTGCTGTGGTTCGGCTGGTTCGGCTTCAACGCCGGCAGCGCGCTCGCCGCCAACGGCTCGGCGGCGCTGGCGTTCGTGAACACCTTGCTGGCGCCGGCGGCGACGCTCACCGTCTGGATGCTCCTCGACCGCGCCCGCACCGGCCGGATCACCGCAGTCGGCGCCGCCACCGGCATCGTAGTCGGCCTGGTGGCGATCACGCCGGCCGCCGGCTACGTCAGCCCGATGGGCGCGATCGCGCTCGGCGCGCTCGCCGCGCTCCCCAGCTACTTCGGCATCCTGTGGCGCTCGCGCACCCGTCTCGACGACTCGCTCGACGTGGTGGCGGCGCACGGTCTGGGCGGCCTGACCGGCGCGCTCCTCACGGGGGTCTTCGCCGCCGCGGCCTGGGGCGGAACGGCCGGCCTGCTGGAGGGGAACCCGGCCCAGCTCGGCAAGCAGGCGCTGGCCGTCCTGGCGACGATGCTGTGGAGCGGCGCCGTGTCGTTCGGGCTGCTCAAGCTGCTGGCGCTCGCCGGCGCGCTGGGCGTCGAGCCGCGCCGGCAGGGCCGCGGGCTCGACGTCGAGCTGCACGGCGAGGAGGCCTACGGCAGCGGCGAGGGCGCCATCCTGGTGCTCTCCGAGCGGACGAGCCCGGAGCAGCCCTCGCCCGCCACCCATCTCGCCCCGGCGGCGCAAGGAGACTGGTCATGAAGCTGATCACCGCGATCATCCGGCCGGAGAAGCTGAACGAGGTGCTCGAGGCGCTGTATCGCGCCGAGGTGCACGGCCTGTCGATCTCGCGCGTCCACGGGCACGGCGGCGAGACCGACGCGGTCGAGACCTACCGCGGCACGACGGTCAAGATGGAGCTGGTCGAGAAGGTGCGGCTCGACATCGGCGTGTCCGACCCTTTCGTCGACATCACGATCGACGCCATCCTCGACTCCGCCCGCACCGGCGAGGTCGGTGACGGCAAGATCTTCGTGGTGCCGATCGAGAAGGTGGTGCGCATCCGCACCGGCGAGGTGGACGTCGAAGCGGTAACCCCGGTCGGCCGCTGAGCCGCCGCGCCGCCGGCGGTTACCGCCCCATCAGCCGCCGCCAGTCCGTGAGCGAGCCGACGCGCAGGTAGGCGTTGTGGCGCAGCTCGTCGGCGATCGTCGAGGTCGGCGTCGGCCCGTAGTGGTGGCCCGGATAGAGCACGGTCGTGCCCGGCAGCTTGGCGAGCACGCCGGTCAGCGAGCGGTACATCGCGTCGGCATCGCCGCCCGGCAGGTCGACGCGGCCGCAGCCCTGCACGAACAGCGTATCGCCGGCCACCAGCCAGTCGCCGATCAGGAAGCACTGGCTGCCCGGGGTGTGCCCAGGCGTGTGCAGGAAGCGGACCTCGAGGCCGCCCAGGCGCAGCGTGTCGCCGCCCTCCACTTTCTTGAGGTCGCTCTCCTCGACTCCGGTGACGACCCGCACGCCGTGCGCCTCGTGCTTGTTGACGTAGAGCGGCACCGGCCGCACGGCGAGCAGCCGCGCCACGCCCTCGACCTCGAGTCCGAACAGATCGCCGCCGACGTGGTCGGGATGGTAGTGCGTGATCAGCGCGCCGACCACGTCGTAGCCGTCCGTCGCGGCGACATCGAGCAGCGCGGCGACATCCCAGGCGGGA
Source organism: Acidobacteriota bacterium (assembly GCA_050258075.1). Classification (GTDB taxonomy): domain Bacteria; phylum Acidobacteriota; class Thermoanaerobaculia; order Multivoradales; family JAGPDF01; genus JBLMYC01. Next base: position 942 of record JBLMYC010000070.1, on the reverse strand, counting down.
TCGACGACCAGCGCCTGCCGGCTCGCGGGATCGCCGACCAGGTACATGAAGTTGCGCATCTGGGCCGCGAACGGCTGGCGGACCGCGACCTCGCGGCCGGCGAGCAGCTGACGAAAGTAGATCTTCGATTCGTCCATGACCTGAGGATTCTAGCTTCTGGTGGCACCGCGCTTGCTCCCAGGGAGCCGTGTGCGGAGAGCAACCCGCGCACGATTCAGCGAAAGGAGGACCGAATATGAGAATTCGCGCTCTTCTTCTCCTGCTGGCTCTCTTCGTCGCCGGCGCCACGGTGGCCGAGGCGCAAACGCGAGTGAACCTGAGCTTCTTCTACGACTCGCTCACCCCGTATGGCGACTGGGTGGTGAGCGCCAGCTACGGCAACGTCTTCCGGCCGCACGTAGCGGTGGGCTGGCGCCCCTATATCGCGGGGCACTGGGCGTACTGCGACTACGGCTGGACCTGGGTCTCCGACGAGGACTGGGGCTGGGCCACGTATCACTACGGTCGCTGGTACTACGATCCGGTCTACGGCTGGTGCTGGGTGCCGGGCTATGACTGGGCCCCCGCCTGGGTCGACTGGCAATGGGGCGACGGCTGGATCGGCTGGGCACCGCTGCCGCCGCAGGTCGGCTGGACCGGCTTCGGCCTCAGCGTCGGCGGCCAGCTCAACATCGCTCCGGCTGCCTTCGTCTTCGTCCCCGAGCGCTCCTTCCTGGATCCGCGTCTGCGTTACCGCGTGATCGACCCGGCGCGCAACGCCGTGCTGCTGCGCTCGACCCGCAACGTCACCCGCTACGCGGTGGTCAACCGCACGGTGGCCATCCGCTCCCTGCCGGTCGACGAAGTGCAGCGCTTCACCGGCCGCGCGGTTCCGCGCTACCAGGTCGTCTCGTCCACGGTGCGTGCCAATCCGCGTGTCCAGGGCAACCGGCTGCTGGTGTA
>JBLMYC010000069.1:0-26305 GCA_050258075.1 Acidobacteriota bacterium | reverse complement strand
GGGCTGGCCGGTGTCGGCGGCGACGTTCGAGCCGCCGCCGATGGCGATCAGGTCGTCGAGGTAGGAGCCCGGGCCGGCGACGTAGAGCGGGTCGCGGCCCACCACGCAGAGCACGCGGCGGCGCGGCGCCGCGGCGGCCCGCAGGCGCAGGCGATCGAGGTCGGCCCGCAGCTCGGCGGCCAGTTGCCGCGCCGCCGCACCGCGGCCGACCTCGGCGCCGAGCTGCTCGATCGCGGCGAGCGTGCCCGCGAGGCGGGCGGTGTCGAGCTCGAGCGTGCGCACGCCGAGGCGGCGCAGGGTCGCGAGCGCTGCCTGCCCCGCGACGCCCTGGGTGGTGACGTAGAGGCTGGGATGCAGGGCCAGCACCCGCTCGAGGTTGGGGCTGTCGTACGCGCCGACTCGCGGCCGCGCCGCGAGCGCCGGCGGCCACGACACCCAGTCGCCGATCCCGACCACCTGATCACCGGCGCCGAGGGCGGCGAGCATCTCCGCCGCCCCGGGAGACATCACCACGATGCGCGCGGCGGCGTTCGTCGCCGCGCGCGGCGAATCGGGCGCTCGTCCGCACCCGGCGAGAACGATGCCGAGGAGGAGCGCCGGGCCGGCGAAGCGGGCTAGCGAGCGGGCGCCGCGGCTCATCCGCACGGCTCTCAGAAGCGCAGCGCCACGCCGCCGGCGAAGCGTCGCCGCGGCGCCGGGTAGCCGGCGACCTCCTGATAGCGGCGGTCGAGCGCGTTGTCGACCCGCACATAGGGCGAGAGGAGCGCGCTGGCGTGCCAGGTCGCCGCCAGGTCGAGCGCCGAGTAGCCGGGCAGGCGCACGTCGGGGTAGTCGCGGCGCTCGCCCACCGCGCGCAGGGTGGCGGCGAGCGTCGTGCGCGCCGGGCTCCACTGCAAGGAGAGGCTGCCGCTCTGATGCGGCCGGCGCAGGAGTTGGGTGCCGCTGTCGAGATCCTCGGCGTCGAGATAGGTGGCGTTGGCGCGCAACGTCAGGTCGCCCCGGCGCAGCACCGCCTCGCCTTCGACGCCGCGGGTGCGCGCCCGCCCGACGTTGACGCTCTGGAAGCGGACCGGGTCGAAATCGATCAGGTCGCGCAGCCGGTTCTCGAATCCGGTCAGGCGCAGCCCGACCGCGCGACCCTGCCACTCGATTCCCAGCTCGCCGGAGCGGCTCTTCTCGGGGCGCAGCGCGAGGTTGCCGCTGCCGGGGTAAAACAGCTCCGCGAAGGACGGCGCGCGGAACGCCTCGCCATAGCTCGAGCGCAGGCGCCAGCCCCGGCCGAGGACGAACGTCACACCCAGACGCGGGCTGGTGTGGCCGCCGAAGAACTGGTCGTCGTCACGCCGCACGCCGACTTCCCAGCTCGTGTGCTCGGTCGTTCCCTGGATCTCGGTGAAGCCGCCGGTCGAGCGCCGCGACTCGTCGAGGAAAGCGACCCCGAAGCTCGATCGGTTGCTGGCTTGGTCGCGGCTCCACTCGCCGCCGAGGGTCAGCCGCGCCGTCGTGCTGCCAGACTCGGCGAGGAGCTCGTAGGTGCCGCTGGCGCGGCCGCGGCGGGTGCGGGTCTCGGTGTCGGCGGAAGTGAAGCCGTAGGGATCGTCGGGGTTGCGGAAACGGAGATCGGTGCGGTTCTCCGACAGCAGCGCCTCGTACGCGAAGCGGCCGGTCGTGCCGTGCAGCGGCAGCGCGAGCTGGCGGTCGTCGAAGCCCTGGCGCTCGCGTGGGGTCGGAACGCCGTTGTCGAGCGGGATGCCGATGTCGGCGCTCGAGCGCCGCAGGAGCAGGCCGAGCGTCGCGCCCGGGGAGAAGGCCCATTCGCCGCGGCCCTCGACGCCTTCGCCGTCGTAGCGGTCGTTGGGCAGCTCGCCCTGGCCGCGGCGCAGGTGGGCGGCGAGCGCCACGTGGAAGTCGCCGAACGTGTGGCCGGCGGCGAGGCCAGCACGGGCGTAGCCGCGCTCGCCGCCCTCGAGGTGGGCGCTCGTCGAGTCGGCGTTCGAGGTGAGGACCTGGACGACGCCGCCGAGCGCGCCCGAGCCGTACAGCGCGCTGAACGGTCCGCGCACGACCTCGACCCGATCGACGCCCTCGGTGGGCAGCGAGGCCCAGTCGTAGCCGCCCAGGAAGGGCTCGTTGAGCGGCACGCCGTTCCACAGCACCAGCGTGTGGTTGGACTCGGTGCCGCGGGTAAAGAGCGACGTCGCATGCCCCGCCGATCCCGAGCGGGCGATCGCGATCCCCGGCACGTCGCGCAAGAGGTCACCGACCTCGGTCGCCTGGCGGGCGGCGATCTCGGCGCTGCCGACGACCGACACCGTGGCGGGAGTCCGGCTCTGCGGTTCGTCGGCGGCGGCGGCGGTGACGACGATCGCGTCGTCGAAGACCGGGGTGGGTGTCGGGGTCGGGCTGGGCTGGGCCGACTGAGCGAGAACCGGGATCGCACCCCCGAGGAGCCCGGCGAAGAGGAAGAGGCGCATGGCGCCCTCCTTTCGTGAAAATGCGACGCCCCGCTTCCTCGGGGGAGAGCGGGGCGGCGGAGGACGCCGCGCGGCGTGAGCCTGGCGGCGGCTGCCACTCCCCGCACCCCGGGGGATGGAACGTCGGACGCTGCGGCAGGTCTCCTGGCTTCCGGATCTCTCTACTCCCGGGCCTTCCCGCACGGGCAACCGCGATTGGCGATCGCGCCCGTGCAGTGGCGTTTCCGGTTTCGTACCCGGTGACAGTGGCGGGGGCCGCGCCGGTCTTGCACCGGCTTCCCTCTTGCAGGCCCGCTCGGGCGAGCGGGCCACCGCGACGTCGGATTGTCAAGGCGCCGCGGCGAAACGCTCGCCCCGGCGGGCTGCAGTCTATCGCGAGCCGCTGCCTACTGGCCGGTCGGCGGCGTCGCCGGGGGCGGCGCGGGCGCTGGAGCCGGCGCCGGAGCCGGGGTCCTCTGCTGCTGTCCGCCGTAGCCCGATGGGATGAGGCTCCCCGGGATGCCCTGGGCGGCCGAGGGCTCGACGAACTGCTGCACGGTGTAGGGCGCCTCCTCTTCCGGTGCCGGCGCCGCCTGGGCACCCGCGCCACCGCCGCCCTGGTCGGCGGCGAGATCGTTCGGCGCCTCGCCCAGCATGACCGTGGTCGTGTTGATGACCTTGCCGAAGCCCCGGTTCTCGATGTCGGAGCTGATGTTTTCGATGTCGCCCTTGGGCACCGACACCAGATTGCCGACCTCGGTCAGGAACACGACGCGGTTGGCGTCCCAGGAGGCGACCTGCGGCTGGTAGCGGGTCTGGAACTTGCCGCCGCCGTGCAGCTTGATGGTCCACATTGCAGCGCTCGCCGGCAGGCTCACGAGCAGGGCGGCGAGGGCGACGAAGGTGGCGATGCGGAGTGGGCTCTTCATGGTGGCGACTCTCCTGGACTGCCCAGAGTTTTGTGCATTCTAGCACGGTCCCGCCGCCCGGCTCCGGGTCCGGCGGTGGCCGGCGCGGGCTAGCGATTGCCGGGCGAGTACTTCAGCACCTGCACCTTCTCCATGGTGACCAGCCCGTCGTCGACCATTTCGTCGAGGATCGCCTGCAGGCGCGGCACGTTCTCGGGGCTTTCGACGATCTCGAGCAGGACCGGCAGGTCCTCGGAGAGGCGCAGGAGGTGCATGGTGTGCAGGATGCTGCGGGCGCCGAAGCCGGCGCTGCCGCGGAAAACGGTGGCACCGGCGAAGCCTTCGCGCCGCAGGCGCTCGAGCAGGGCGGTGGCCAGCGGCTGGTGGTGCCACTGGTCGCTCTCGCCGATGAACACCCGGATCAGGACCCCTTCGCGATCGAGGACGCGCATGCGGGACCTCCTTCAGTGGAGGAAAAGGAGGCGCGCTGCGCCGACGCCGAGCAGCCCGGCCGCCCAGCAGCCGAGGAGCGTCGCGCCGACATTTGCCGAAGCGGTGAGCCAGACGCCGCTCTCGGCGAGGCGCAGGGTCTCGTAGTTGAAAGACGAGTAGGTCGTGAACCCGCCGAGGACGCCGGTCGTCAGGGCCAGGCGCATGGTCGGGTTGATGGCGCCGGTCAGGAGCGAGGTCTCCATCACGAAGCCGATCAGGAACGACCCTCCCAGGTTGACCGCCAGCGTGCCCCATGGGAAGGCCGGCCCCATGCGCTCGAGCAGCCAGCCGCCGAGCAGGTAGCGCGCCGCGGTGCCCGCCGCGCCGCCGAGACAGATCCAGAACAGTCGCATTCGTGGCGCATGCTAGGGCGGCCGCGATGCCGAGGTCAAACAGCGGTTTGAAACCTTCGCCCGTCGGTCACGTTACAGACGACAGCCGGCCCGCGGCCGGCCACGTCCTTGTGATCGATCCCTTGCGGAGGAAATCCACCGTGAAGCCCACGTTCCAAGCGCTCGCCGTCGCCGCCCTTGCCGCGACGCTCGCCGTGTCTGCCGTCGCGGCGCCCGCCGCGAAGCCGGCGGCCCCGTCAGCCGTCAAGCCGGCAGCACCGCCGGCGCCGGCCTGGGTGCAGCGCTCCAACCAGTATTCGCAGCGGCTGCTCCAAGTGTTCGCCAAGTTCGCTCCCGAGCAGGCCGGATTCTTCGGCGTGCCCGGTCTCGACGAGCAGATTCTCGATCTGCGGCCCGGCTACGCCGAGCGCTCGCGCCAGGCCGTCCAGGCGGCGCTCGCCTCCTACGAGCAGGACCTGGCGCAGGAGCAGGACCCCAAGGTGCGCCAGGACCTCGCGATCCTGATCGACGCCGCCAAGCTGAACGTCGAGCAGGGCGAGGTCAACGACCGCACCTTCGTTCCCTATACCGAGCTCAACCAGACGGTCTTCCTCGGCCTGCGCGCCCTGCTCGACGACCAGGTGGCGCCGGAGCGGCGCCAGGCGGCGCTCCAGCGGCTGAAGAAATACGCCGGCCTCGTCCCCGGCACGAACCCGCTCGTTGATCTGGCGATGGCCGACACGCGCGCCGGCCTGGCCAAGCCGGGCCTGCTCGGGCCCTCCAAGGACGAGATCGAGAAGGGGCTCCAGAACGGTCCGACCTACCGCGACGGCATCGGCAAGCTGTTCCAGAAGTACGGCATCAAGGGCTACGAGGCGGCGTATCAGAAGCTCACCGCGCAGCTCGTCGCCTACGACGGGTTCCTGAAGCAGGAGCTCCTGCCGCGGGCGCGCTCCGACTTCCGTCTGCCGGCGGAGGTCTATGCGCTGCGCCTGAAGGCGGCAGGCATCGACATGCCGATCGACGAGCTCGAGAGCCGCGCCGAGGTCTCGTTCCGCGAGATCCAGAACGAGATGGCGACGATCGCGGCGCTCGTCGCCAAGGATCAGAACCTGCCGTCGGCCGACTATCGAGATGTCATCCATGAGCTGAAGAAGAACCAGATCCTCGGCGAGGCGATCAAGGCCCACTACGAGCAGAGGATTGCCCAGGTCGAGGAGATCATCCGGCGCGAGAGGATCGTCACCCTGCCCAATCGCCCGATGCGTCTGCGCCTGGCGAGCGCCGCCGAGAGCGCGTCGATCCCGGCGCCCAACATGAACCCGCCGCGGCTGATCGGCAACACCGGCGAGATGGGCGAGTTCGTGCTGCCGCTGCGCATCCCCGGTGAGGCGGGGAAGTCGCTGGAGTTCGACGACTTCTCGCACGCCGGCGAGTCGTGGACGCTGACCGCCCACGAGGGACGGCCCGGGCACGAGCTGCAGTTCGCGCACCTGGTCGAGGACGGCACCTCGATCGCCCGCGCCCTGTTCGCCTTCAACAGCGTGAACGCCGAGGGCTGGGCGCTGTACGCCGAGGCCGAGCTCAAGCCCTACGAGCCGCTCGACGGCCAGCTCTTCGCGCTGCAGAACCGTCTGATGCGGGCGGCGCGGGTGATCCTCGACGTCGGCCTGCAGCGCGGCACGATCGGCAAGGACGAGGCGTTCCGCGTTCTCGAGCACGAGGTCGGGCTATCGCACGCGATGGCCCTGCAGGAAGTCGAGCGCTACACGTTCTGGGCGCCGGGCCAGGCGCCGTCCTACTTCTGCGGCTACCAGCGGTTGATGGCGCTGCGCGCCGAGACCGAGCGCGCGCTGGGCGCGAAGTTCGATCGCCAGCGCTACCACGACTTCATCCTCGCGCAGGGCCTGGTGCCGCCGTCCCTGTTGCGCAAGGCGGTGCTCGAGGAGTTCGTGCCGGCGGAGAGGAGCCGCTCCTAGTTCCTCAGGCGGGCGGGCTCGGAGGCTCGCTGCCCTCGGCGCTCGCCTCGCCGCCGTCGCTCGCCGCCGGCTTCGGCCGCGGCGGCTCACGGTCCTCGGCGGCGTCGAGCTCGGCCGCTCGTTCGCGCTGCAGCGCCGCGTAGTAGCGCGGGCGGCTGTGGCGCAGGTGGGCGGCCGAGACCCTGCCGTTCCACCAGGCCGTCTCCATGGGATAGACGTCGGGGTCGAAGATCACCATGTAGAAGTGCCAGATCAGGATCGACAGGCTGGCGAGGATCGCCTCGTAGTAGTGGGCGGCGGTGGCGGCGTCGGAAGCCCATTTCGGGAAGTGACGCAGCGTGAAGTCGGTTGCCCACAGCATCAGCCCGGTGACCGCCATCAGCGCCGTTCCCCACATGAAGGCCAGGTATTCCAGCTTCTCGGCATAGTTGAACTTGCCGTAAGTCGGAGGCTCTTTGGCGAACCCGTACTGCCAGCGCAGGATCTGCCAGAGGTCCCTGGCGTCCTGCAGGCTCGGCATCATCTGACGCAGCATCGCGCGGTCGCGGCGGCTGAGCGCCAGGTGCAGGCAGTGGTACAGGGTGGCGACGATCAGCACCGCGCCAGCGCCGCGATGCACCCAGCTACGCAGCGGGAAGTGGTCCTCGAAGCGCAGCAGAGGCGCCGCCCACCAGCTGTCCGGAAACTTCAGGGCGAAGCCGGTCACCACCAGGGTGGTGAAGCTCGCGATCACCAGTCCGTGGGCGACGCGGAACTGCTTGCCCATGCGTACCACCGTGCCCTCGTCCGAGAAGCGCAGCGGGCCGCGGCGCAGCTTGCGCAGGAAGTCCCCGAGGTTGTGGACCAGCATGAAGCCGATCGTCAGCGGGATCACCGCCAGGTAGAACCAGCGGATCCAGCGCACCACCGGCTGCTCGGTCTTGTCGGCCGGGGTGACGTGCACCGGACCGATCGCGAAGCTCGAGCCGGCTCCGGAGTGACAGGCGCCGCAGGTCTTGGCGAGGTTGGCCGGGTTGATCGTCGACTTCGGGTCACTCGATGGCAGGATGTTGTGCACGCCATGGCAGGAAGCGCAGTTGGCGACCGTCTGGCTGCCGGTGCGGCCGGCGAGGCCGTGGAAGCTGCTCTCGAAAGCGCTCACCGCGGTCGACTTCAGACCGAACTTGGCGATCAGTCGCAGGTCTCCGTGGCAGCGCTCGCAGGTCATCTTGGGCACGTTCGACGCCGCCACCGGCGAGGCTTCGTCGGCGGGCCCCAGGATACGGTGCTCGCCGTGGCAGTCGGTGCACACCGGGGCCTCGCGGATGCCCATCGTGGCCGCCTTGCCGTGCACGCTCTCGGCAAACGCCTTGGCGATCTCGGTGTGGCAGCGGCCACAGGTTCGGGGGACGTTGGCGCGGTTGACCGGCGACTTGGGATCGGCGCTGGGCAGGATGCCGTGGCTGCCGTGGCAAGCGGTGCAGGTCGCGGCCTTCTCGCCCCGCGCCACGCCGCGGGCGTGCACGCTGGCCTCGTAGGCGGCGAGCGGCTGCACCAGCTTGACGCCGGTCGCGGCGACGAGGTCGGGGTTGGCGTGACAGCGACCGCAGGTCTCGGCGATCTTGCGCGGGCCGGTCGGCGCGGCGGGATCGCCGGCGACGACCGAGTGCAGGCTGCCGTGGCAATCGTTGCAGCGCGGCGCCTCCTTCATCCCCTGCGCGGCGGCCCGGCCGTGCACGCTGGCGGCGAGCGCCGCGACCTCGTCGCCGTGGCAGTCGGCGCAGGCCTTCCATGGGCTCGCGAGCTGATGCGGGACGTCATCGAACTTGCCGACGTGGCAGGCGTCGCAGGACAGGCCGGCGTTCTTGTGCGAGGACGCCTCCCACTTTGCCTCGTCGATCTGGAAGCGCTTCTCGACGGCGTTCTCCTTGGCCGCGTGGCACGGCAGGCAGGCGTCTTCGGCGGCACGGGCGGGAATGGCGAGGAGAGCCGCCGCCGCGAGCCAGCCGAGCAGCGATGGGATCGAACGCATGGGAGCCTCCCGCCTGGCGTCGCCGCCTACCGGTAGGTGAAGAAGATCGCGTAGATGATCAGGGCGATCAGCGTCAGCCCGACGCCGAGCGCCGCGAAGCCGAAGACCTTGAAGGCCCGCTCCGCCGGCTTGGCGATCGGCTCGACCAGGTGGGCGTCGAGCTCGCCGGCCTCGAGGAGGGCCTGGTACTCGTCGGGCTTGTCGTGCTGCAGCTCCTCGACCGTCATCCGGCCGGTGAAGATGACCGGATCCATGGGGAACTTGTCCGGCCGGAAATGGGTGTTGAAGAAGTGGATCGTGAAGATGAACGCCGTGGCGAGCAGCGCCTCGTCGCTGTGGATGATGGTCGCGACGTTGATCGAGGCGCCCGGCAGCACCCGGGTGAGGAGCTCGGGGAACCACAGCACCAGGCCCGTCGAGCCGATCACGAGCACGCCCCAGAACACCGCGAAGTAGTCGAACTTCTCCCAGTACGTGTAGCGGCCGTACTGCGGGCGCGGTCCGAGTCCGAAGAACCAGCGGATCGAGGCGACGACGTCGCCGAGGTCGCGCTTGGCGAAGAGGATGGTGTCGGGACCGGTGAGCAGTTGCTTCCAGGTCTTCCCTGCCGCGCGCTTGCGCCGCCGCACGTCCCAGACGTGGAGGCAGAACACCGTGAGCAGAGTGATCGCCCCCAGGCGGTGGAGCACCGCCATGGCCGGCTGGCCGCCGAACAGCCGCGAGATCCATTGCGCCCAACCGGCGTATGAGAACTTGATCGTCATGCCGGTCAGCGACAGGGTGAAGAAGCTGAGCAGCATGAGCAGGTGCTGCAAGCGCTGGAAGCGGGAGAACCTCCGGTACAGCCGCTCGTGCCCATCCATCCGTGACAGCGCCTTGACGTGCCGCCACTGCTCGTGGGAGAGCCACAGGCGCACCAGCCAGAAGAGGGTGTGGAGCAGCGCGAAGGTGAGCGTGCCGACCAGCAGCGCGGTCATGAAGCGGAACGACCAGTACAGCCACGGCCAGCGCTTGGCGTCGTGGTGCGTCGCGTGGCTCAGGTAGCCGGCGAAGCGGCGGTGCGAGCCCGGGTGGCACTTGGCGCAGGTCTGCACGATGTTGGCGCGCGACAGCAGCGACTCGGGGTCGTCGATCGAGCGGATCTGGTGGCTGCCGTGGCAGTCCGAGCACTTCGCCGCCACCGCGGTGCCCAGCTTGGTGACCTTGCCGTGGAAGGTGTCGAAGTAGGTCTTCAGCTCCTCGGTGTGGCACTCGCCGCACTCGTTCACCACCGCGAGGCGGAACGCCGCCGAGTCGGCGCGGCGGATCGAGTGCGAGGTGTGGCAGTCCTCGCACACCGGCAGGTGCTGGCCGGGTTTGGGCTTGCCGGTTGAGTGGATGCTCTTGCGGAACGTCTCCTCGACGCCGTGGTGACACTGGCCGCAGGTGTGCGGCAGGTTGGCGCGGTTGACGGTCGAGCGCGGATCGGAGGGCGGCAGCTCGCCGTGCGAGGAATGGCAGTTCACGCAGGTCGCGGTCACCACCAGGCCGCTCTGGGTCAGGCCCTTGCCGTGGATCGAGTCGGCGTAGCTCGCCACGATGTCCGGCACGTCGGAGTGGATGCGCACCGCCGCCTTCTCGCCGGCGCGGTGGCAGCGGGCGCAGAGCTGCGGCACGTTCGATGCGAAGGTGGGCGAGGCCGGCGACTTCTTGCTCTTCGTGGCGTGCGGGCTGTGGCAGTCGAGGCAGACCGGGGCGTCCTTGTCGCCCTTGGCGGCGAGCTGGCCGTGAATGCTGGTGCGGTACGCGTCGGCCTGCGCGGCGTGGCAGACGCTGCAGTCGACCTTCGAGCGGATCGCGTCGCACGGCCGCACGTGCGAGGGCGCGACCTCGCTATGGCACTGGGCGCAGCCGACTTCGGCGTGGGTCGAGGCGGCGTAGGCGGCGGGGTCGACGTAGAGCGACACCCGCTTGCCGTTCTTCTCGACTGCCGCATCGGGCTTGCCGTGGCAGGAGAGGCAGTCCTGGTTCGCCATCCCGGCGGTGTAGAACACCTGGCGGATCTTGTGCGGCTGGTGACAGTCGACGCAGACCGGGATGTTGTGCGGCGCGCTCTCCCACAGCTTGCCCTCGATCACCTTGCGGTGCACCTGCTCGATCTGGCCGTGGCACTGCGTGCAGGTCTTGACGATGTTGCCCTTGGCGATCGACGAGCGGGGGTCGGTGTGCGGCAGCATGCCGTGCGCGGTGTGGCACGAGGTGCAGACCGCGGTCACCGTCAGCCCCTTCTTGAACAGGCCTTCGCCGTGGATCGAGTCGACGTAGTTCTCGAGGATGCGGTCCTGCGGGATGTCGCGGGTCTGCGACACCGGGGTGCCTTCGCGGTGGCAGCGGCCGCAGAGCAGCGGCACGTTCATCACCGCGACCGGCGACTTGGGGTCACGGTGCGACAGGATGCGGTGCGAGCCGTGGCAGGTGACGCAGGTCGGCGCCAGCGCATCGCCGCGCGCCGCCGCCTGGCCGTGCAGGCTGGCGTGCTGCTGCGCCGCGACCTCGGCGTGGCACTTCGCGCAGTCGACCGCGCCGCGCTTCTTGGGGGACTGGATGTCGTGCCGGCCGTGGCAGTCGTAGCAGGCCGCGGCCGGGTGGCCGTCGACCGCCTGGAAGTGGATGCCCTGCTTGGCCGCCTGCGCCTCGCCGTCGTGGCAGGTGGCGCAATCGACCGGCTTGAGGTCGTCGGCGTGGCCGTCGGCGGTGGCGTCGGGGTGGCAGTCGGTGCAGGCGAGGTCGCCATGCACCGACGCCTTGAACCTGGCACCGTCGACGAAGGCCGAGACCTGCTTGCCGCCGCGGGTCGCTTTCAGGCTGTCGTCGGAGTGGCAGGCGAGGCAGTCGTCAACCGTCGCGGCGCCGCGCGCCGGCGCCCCGGCGAGGAGCGCCCAGGCGAGGGCGAGAGCGGTCAGTGTCGGCCGGACGAGAAGCGGCGCGCGAGCCCCTCTCGCCACCCTCACCCAGCTCGCGCGCCGCATGGCCAAAGCTCCTCGGATGCGCCGCAGACGGGGCTACTTCTTCTGTTCCAGGAGCCAGCTCGCCAGGGCGTCGGCCTCGGCGTCGCTGCTCTTGAGCTCCTTGTGCTGGACCAGGTAGTTCTTCAGCCAGCCGGCGTCATAGCGCGCCGCGAGGCCGTCGATATGCGGCCCCTGCATCGTCGCCACCGACCTGACCGCCGCGATGCCGGCGGCCGGAACGGCATGGCACAGGTCGCAGCGCTGAGCGAGGAAGATCTGGCGGCCATCCGGGGTGCCGGCCGCGAACGCCGCGGTGTCGGGAGCGAGATATACGAAGGCGGCCGCGAGCGGCACGCAGAGGATGAGAGCGAGGACCGCAACGTCGCGCATCTTGGTCAGGGTCATGGTGAAGCCTCCTTACAGCCTTGCTGCCTTGGAGAAGGTATGAGATGGGCCGACTCGCGACGACGCCCCGCGAGGCGGTCCGCACGGGCGGCCCGCGGGTGGCGGCCCGCGCCACCCGGACGGGTGGGTGGACGCACGACTGTCGGGGCGTGGTTGTGAGCTATTCTCGGGCCTCAAAATCAGGCACGTTTTTCAGACGACGGCCTCGGCGGCGCGGTTTTCGAGTCGCGGGGGTCGTGGGGAGGAGGGCCAGATGAAAACACACCGCATGATCCTGCTGGCAGCGGCGGTGGCGGTTCTGGCGCTGGCGCGCGCGAGCGCCGCCGGGGCGACCGCCGCCGCACCGGCGGCAGGCACGGAGGCGACCTACGTCGGCGCCGAGACCTGCGCCGAGTGCCACGACACGGTGGCGAAGGGATTGGCGTCCTCGCCGCATGGCAAGGACGGCTTCGCCAAGCTCTCGGCGCACGGCTGCGAGACCTGCCACGGGCCGGGCAGCCGCCACGTGGAGGACCCTGACAACGTCGCGCTGCGGCCGCGCATCGACACGCTCGACGCTCGCGCCCAGTCGGCGATCTGCCAGAACTGCCACTCCGGCGGCAAGCAGTTCTTCTGGCACGGCGGCCGGCACGAGCAGAAGGGGCTGTCGTGCCTGACCTGCCACAGCGTGCATTCGCCGAAGTCGGACACCGCACGGCTGAAGGAGTCCTCGGTCGCGGAGATGTGCTTCACCTGTCACAAGGACGTCCGCGCCGAGACCTGGAAGACCTCGCACCATCCGATCCGCGAGGGCAAGATCACCTGCACCGACTGCCACAACCCGCACGGCTCGGAGACGCCGAAGATGATCATCGCGGCGTCGGTGAACGATCAGTGCTACACCTGCCACGCGGAGAAGCGCGGGCCGTTCCTCTGGGAGCACCCGCCGGTGCGCGAGAACTGCATGAACTGCCACACCCCGCACGGCTCCAACCATCTGAAGCTGCAGAAGACGTCGGTGCCGTACCTCTGCCAGCAGTGCCACGCCAACACCCGGCACCCCGGCACCCTGTACGACGGCTCGACGCTCGCCGGCCAGGCCAAGGCGAGCAACCGCATCTTCAACCGTGCCTGCCTGGATTGTCATGCTTCGATCCACGGCAGCAACCATCCATCCAGCCCGTACTTCGGGCACTAGGAGGCCGCCATGCGCAAGACACTCGTCACACTCGCATGCGTCGCGGCCGGAGCCTGGTTGGCATGGACCCCGGCCGCCCGCGCCGCCAGCGAGGGCTTCTCGCTGCATCTCGACCCGGCGGTGATGGAGACGCTGTGGACTGACGTCGACACCCATTCGGCGAAGTTCGAGGAGTACCGCGACCTCTCGAGCGGCTTCCGGCTGAAGAAGCTGCACATCTTCGGCGAGGGCGACAAGGGCAACCGCGAGCTCGACGTCCGCCTGCAGAACGTCGGTCGCGCCGACGCCCGCTACGACCTGCGCTACGGCGTTGCGGGCAAGTACAGCTTCACCATCGACTACAACAAGATCCCGCACAACTTCGGCAACGACGGGCACACTCTTTACAGCCGTACCGGGCCGGGCACGTACGAGATCGCCGATCCCACCCAGCTCGCCCTGCAGACGGCGATCGGTAACCAGTACAGGATCTCGCCGGCCGGCATCAACTACACGTTTCTCAACCGGCTGCTGACGCCGTATCTCGACGCCGCCAACACGGTATCGATCGGCCTGCAGCGCGACCGCACGTCGGCGCGCTTCGACCTCGGCAAGATGGGAACGCTCGCCTGGGGCCTGCAGTACGACCACGAGAACCGGGTCGGCACCCGCCAGTACGGTGGCAGCTTCGGCTTCAGCAACGCCACCGAGCTCGAGGAGCCGATCGACTACCGCACCAACACCGCCACTCTGGGCGGCGAGTGGAAGGGCAAGAACGGCGGCATGAGCTTCGGCTACACGTACTCGAAGTTCGAGAACAAGATCAGCACGATGTACTTCGACAACCCGTTCCGGGCGACCAGCGCGACCGACCCGTCGGCGTATACGGCGCCGGGAGCCGGCTCGATCGGCGGCTCCGCGATCGGCTTCGCCGATCTGGCGGCGGACAACAGCGCCAACCGCCTGTTCTGGAACGGTCGCGCCAAGCTCGGCGGCTGGTGGATTCACGGCAACGCCGGGGTGACCGAGCTGAAGCAGGACGACCCGCTGCTGCCCTACACGCTGAACAGCGCGATCACCGGCATCGCCGCCAACGGCTCGACGTTCGATCCGACCGATCCGGCCAACCTGCCGGCCGGGAGCGCCGACCGCAAGGTGCGCATCACCGACCTGGCAGGCGACGCCGGCACCCGCTTCGCGGACGTCTTCGGGCTGACGTTCCGCTACAAGTACTACGACTACGACGATCGCTCGCGGGAGATCGACTTCCCCGGCTATGTGCGCTTCCACGCCGTCTGGGAGACGGTGCCGCGGGCGACCGAGCCGTTCTCCTACAAGCGCCAGGATCTGTCGGGCGAGTTCAGCTGGGACTTCGCGTCGCGCTCGACGTTCCTGCTCGGCTACACCCGCGAGCGCTGGGACCTCACCAACCGTGCCGTGTCGCGCACCGACGAGGACATCCTGCGCGCCTCGATCGACACCCGAGCGATCTCCAACGTGATGCTGCGGGCGACGTACGAGTACGGCAATCGCACCTTCCCGGGCTCGTACGACACCGAGCTCGAGGAGACCAACAACCCGCTGATGCGCGAGATCGACATCGCCGAGCGCAAGTACGACCTGTGGTCGCTCGAGGCCGAGTTCTACCCCACCGACACGATCAGCTTCTCGCTCGGCGTCAACGGCCGCAAGGACGACTACAAGAAGAGCGTGCTCGGTCTGCAGAAGGACGACATCACTCGCTTCAACGCCGATTTCGACTACGAGATCGCGAACGGCCAGCACCTCTACGCGTTCGGCGAGTACGCCGACCGCAAGCAGGACCTGGCGGGCCGCCAGTCGGGGGCCACGCCGTCCACCAATCCGGCCGACGGCTGGACGGTGAACTTCAAGGAGAAGAACACCTTCGGCGGCTTCGGCTGGACCGGCAAGTTCGCGAAGCTGTGGACGGTGGACGTGACCGCTCGCTACACGAAGTCGGACGGTCTGGCGGACTTCTTCAGCCCGCCGGGCGGCACGCCCGACCTCGCGTTCTCGTTCAACAACTACGAGGACTACGACCTGACCGGCATCGGCGCCAAGGTCGACTATGCGATCACGCCGCACGCCTCGGCCGGCGTGTGGTACCTGTACGAGAAGTACAAGATCGACAGCTTCATCCTGCAGGGCCTCGCCAACTACCTGCCGGGTGCGCTGATTCTCGACGCCAACAATGGCGACTACCGGGCCAACGTCGTGGGCCTGCGCCTGCGACTGAACCTGTAGCCAAAACGCTGCGCGACGAGGAACCGACGGCCGCTCGGGGTTGACCCGGGCGGCCGTTCGGTTTTTCGGAGGGTGGCGGTCAGGCGTCCGCGGGAGGCGGCACGACCAGCACGCTCGACGGCGCGGCGCGCGCCACCTCGGCGGCGACGCTGCCGATCAGCAGGCGGTCGAGCCCGGCGCGGCTGTGGGTCGCGATGACCGCGAGGTCGGGGCGGTCGCGCTCGAGGTGCGCGAGGATCTCGGTACGTGGCTCGCCGGTGCGCAGGACCGGCTGGATCCGCGCCGCCAGCTCGCCGCTCTGGTCGATGATGCGCTGCAGCTCCGTGCGCGCCAGGCTCTCGACCTGCTGGGCGTCGAACTGCAGCGCCAGCTGCGCGGTGAACGGCAGCAGCACGAACAGGGCCTCGCCGCTGAGCGTGTGGTCGCGGTCGAGCTGGGCGAGGAAGCGCGTCGCCCAGCCGAAGGCCGCGGCCGAGAGCGGTGAGAGGTCGACCGGCAGGACCACGGTGCGCGGCGGGAAGTGCGGCTCGCCGTGCAGCACCAGCACCGGGCAGCGCGCGCGGCGCAGCACGCGATCGGTGGTCGAGCCGAGCAGGAAGTGCCGACCGCCCTCGATCTCGCGCCCGCCGACGACCAGCACGTCGGCGCCGACCGCGGCGGTCGTCTCCGCCAGGACGTCGTGCGCGACCCCGCAGGCGAGCGTCACCGTGCCGAGTTCGTGCTCGGTGGCGCCGACCCGCTGCGCCTGCTGGCGGAGCTGGGCGGCGAGGGCGCGCTCGTTTTCGGCCTCGAGGTCGGGCGAGATCCACTGCACCGGGAAGGGCTCGCCGACGTAGGGCACGAGCGGCGGGAAGGCATGCGCGACGTGCAGCCTGGCGCCGGCGGCGCGGGCCAGCGCGAGCGCGCTTGCGACGACCCGATCGCTCGCCGGACGCAGCGAGCTGCCGACCAGGATGTTGCGGACGACCGCGGTCATGGCGCGCCCGACTAGCGCCGGCTGGCCGCGTCAAGGACGCGGCGCAGCGCGGCGCCCACCTCGGTGGCGACGCTGGCGAGCTCCGGGCGCTCGATCAGTCCCATGACCCCCGCCGGGTCCATGGCGCGCACCACGGTCTTGCCGCTCTCCACCGACACCGTGACGTTGCACGGCAGCAGCACCCCGACCTGGGGCTCGGCCTCTAGCGCGCGGTGGGCCGAGGGCGGGTGGCAGGCGCCGAGAATCACGTACGGCGGGCGGTCGACGCCGAGCTTCTTCTTCAGCGTCGCCTGCACGTCGATCTCGGTCAGCACGCCGAAGCCTTCGGCGGCGAGCGCCGTGCGGCAGCGCTCGACCGCCTCAGGGAAGGCAAGCGGCGACTCCGTCTCGAAGGCGACCTTGGTCTGGCGCATGACTACTTCTTCAGGGTGCCCAGCCAGTGGATGAGGGCCTGCATCTCCTCGGGAGTGCCGGTGAACGTCTTCTGGTGCGGCTTGCCGTCGAGCATCTCCTCCTTCTTGAGCCACTTCTCGAGCCACGCGGCGTCGCGCTCGGCGCCGACGTTGGAGAGGTCCTTGGCCTTGGAGCTCTTGACGGTGCGCTCGATCTTCTGCGACTCGACCGAGTGGCAGAGGCTGCACTTCTGCGCGGCGAAGACCGCCTTGCCGTCCGGGGCATCGGCGCCGGCGACCGGCGCGGCGGCGAGCGCGAGGGCGAGGACGAAGACGACGACGCTGGCGACCGCGAGGATGTCTCTCTTCATCGGTGATCTCCTTTCGGTCCCGAGACTACCGCAACCCGGAGGCGCGGAGTGCGCCGCAGCTGCCAGATCCCGCTCGCGGCATCGAGAACGACGGCCATGGCGAGCGCCGCGCCGCCGGTCCCGATCAGGGCGGCGTGCTCGAGACCCAGACCGGCGAGGAGCAGCAAGAGGCCACCGTTCCACAGCGCCAGCGTCGCGGCCTGCAGCGAGCGCGGCGCCAGCGCCCACGGTGAGGGCGGCGCGCCCTCCCAGAGCCGTCCGCCGTAGGCCTGCATCCAGATCCACACCGGCAGCATGCGCGCGTTGACCCCGAGGACCATTTGGGCCAGGAACCCAAGCAGCCCGAGCGCGCCGTAGACCGGGCCGGCGCGGAGCTTCCAGAGCCCGTCCGGCAGCAGGGCGAGGGCGACGCCGAGGCCGGTAGCCAGCGCCAGGCAGGCGAGCGCCGCCGCGACGTGCCAGACGCCCCAGTCCGGGAGCGGACGCTCGGCCGGCGCCGGCCGCAGGTGGCGGCGCATCCAGAGGACGCGGGCCAGGAAGATGACGATCGCCGCCGCGGCCAGCACCGCGCCGGCGCGGACAACCCACGGGCTGGTGAAGAGGAAGCCGGCAAACAGCCCCCAGGCGCCGGCGGAGAGCAGCCAGGCGGTCGCCGCGACGCGCGGTCCGCTCGGCGTGGCGGCCGGCAGCAGCATCGGCACCAGGCGATAGCCGAAACCCATGACCATCAAAGTGGCGAAGCCGAGCGCCGCGAGGTGGGCGTGGGCGTAGACGTCGTCGAGCGGCTTGCCGGGCAGGAACGGCGTGTTCTTCTGGATCGCCAGCAGCACGCCGGCGGTCGCCGCGCCGGCGAAGTTCAAGAGCGACAGCAGGACGTGGAGCTTGATCTCGCGCGGCGCGGGCGCGCGCCGGACTGCCACCGCGGCGCGGCCCAGCGCCAGGGTGAGGCCGAGCGCCGCGGTGCCCGCCGACCACGCCATGCCGTTCGGGCGGTCGATCCAGAAGTGCGCCACCATGCCGGTGAGGCCGAGCGCCCAGAGCGCGAAGGCGACCGTGTCGAGGCGCCGCGGCGGGAGCTCCAGGCGCAGCACCAGCGGTCCGATCATGTAGAGGCCGGCGACGATCGAGCCGGTGATCCAGCCGAGGGTGACGAGGTGCACCACCGCCAGCATGCGCGGGTGGTAGTAGAAGCCGACGAAGCTCTGCGGCGCGGCGGCGAGCGCCGCCCCGGCGAGCACCAGGCTGAGGTGGGCGAGCCCGAGGTACGCGAGAGGAAGCCGGCTGCGCGCCCCGGGAGAGGGCGCCGAGACGCGCGCGCTCACCTCAGGCCGGGGATCCGTTCCATCCCTGCCAGCTCTGCAGGATCTGCATGTAGTTGGCGCGCTCGAAGGCCGCCGGATCGGGGCAGCGCTTGAGGCTCAGCGAGCCGCGCATCGCGTCGAGCGTGGCGTAGTCGTGGTCGCGCACCCAGGCCGTGAAGTCGGCGAGCAGCAGTCGCAGGTATTCCGGCCCGCGGCGCAACAGCGCGGAGACGACCTGCACGCCGCTCGCCCCGGCCATGACCGCCTTGACCACATCGATCGGGTTGTGGATGCCGCCGGTGGCGGCGAGCGAGCCGCGCACGTGACCGAAAAGGATCGCCAGCCAGCGCAGCCGCAGCGGCAGCTCACTCGAGTCGGACAGGCGCAGGGCGCGCAGCACCTGCAGCTCCTCGGGGTCGAGGTCGGGCTGGTAGAAGCGGTTGAACAGCACCAGGCCGTCGGCCCCCGCCTCGTCGAGGCGCCGCGCGAAGCAGGCGAGCGAGGTGTAGAACGGCGACAGCTTGACCGCGACCGGGATCTTCACCGCTGCTTTCACCGCTTGCACCATGTCGTACACCCTGCGCTCGATCATCTCCGAGCTCTCGCGCGGGTCGGTGGGCAGGAAATAGACGTTCAGCTCGAGGGCGTCGGCTCCCGCTTCCTCCATCAGGCCGGCGTACGTCAGCCAGCCGCCGAGCGAGCTGCCGTTGAGCGACGCGATGACGGGGATCTCGACCGTCTGCTTGATGCGGCGCAGGTGCTCGAGGTACTCGTCGGGCCCGAGCCGGAAGTCGCCGTAGGTGGGGAGGAAGCTCTGAGCCTCGGCGGACAGGCCCTCGCCGGCCTCGAGTGCTCCCATCGTGGCGGTTGCTTCGCGTGCCAGCTGTTCCTCGAACAGGGAGTGCATGACGATCGCCGCGGCGCCGGCGTCCTCCAGCCGGCGCACCGTGCCGAGGTCGTCGACCATCGGCGAGGCGCCGACCATCAGCGGGTGCTTCAGGCGAATGCCCAGGTAGGAGACGGTGAGGTCCATGTGAGTCATCCCTCCTTGACAGCCGGCTGCGGCGCGGCCGGGTCAGGCGCGGCCGGCGTCGGCTTCTGGTGGAAGCGGACCTTGGCGAGCTGCTCGTAGACCAGCCAGCGGTCGACCGCCTCTTTCTGCGCGTCGGCCATCAGGCGGCGGAAGCGCTCCGGGTCCTGGCGCTCGACCATCCGGAAGCGCGCCTCGTTGTGAGTGTATTCCTTGACCGCCACGCTGGGCGCTCCGGAGTCGAGCTTGAGCGGCGGCTCGCCCTCCAGGCCGCGGCGCGGGTCGAAGCGGTACAGCGGCCAGATGCCCGACTTCACGGCCAGCGCCTGCTGCTGCGTTCCGTAGCGCATGTCGTAGCCGTGCGCGATGCAGTGGCTGTAGGCGATGACCAGCGACGGCCCGGCGTAGCTCTCGGCCTCGAGCAGGGCTTCGACGGTCTGGTTGATCTTGGCGCCGAAGGCGATGCGCGCCACGTACACGTGGCCGTAGCTCATCGCCAAGAGCCCCAGGTCCTTCTTGCCGATCTCCTTGCCGGCGACCGCGAACTTGGCCGCCGCGCCGAGTGGCGTCGCCTTCGACGCCTGGCCGCCGGTGTTCGAGTAGACCTCGGTGTCGAGCACCAGGACGTTGACATTGCGCCCGCTGGCGAGCACGTGGTCGAGGCCGCCGAAGCCGATGTCGTACGCCCAGCCATCGCCGCCAACCAGCCACACGCTCTTGCGCACCAGGTAGTCGGCGAGCAGGTCGAGGCGATGGGCCGCGATCTGGTCGGCCGCCGGCACCGCCTGCAGCCGGCGGCGCAGCTCGGCGACGCGCTGGCGCTGCTCGGCGACCGCCGCTTCGCTGCGTCCGGGCGGTAGGAGGAGCGCCTGCGCCAGGTTGTCGCCCAGGTGAGGCGCCAGGCGCCCGACGAGGTCGTGCGCCTGCCTCTCCAGGCTGTCGACCGCCAGGCGGAAGCCGAGGCCGAACTCGGCGTTGTCCTCGAACAGCGAGTTGGACCACGCCGGACCGCGGCCGTCGCCGTTCTGGGTGTACGGCGTCGTCGGCAGGTTGCCGCCGTAGATCGACGAGCAGCCGGTGGCGTTGGCGACCAGCAGGCGGTCGCCGAAGAGCTGGGTCAGGAGCTTCACGTACGGCGTCTCGCCGCAACCGGCACAGGCCCCGGAGTACTCGAACAGCGGCTGGAAGAATTGCGAGCCCTTGGCGTCGATGCGGGTGACCCGCCGGCGGTCGGGCTCGGGGAGGGCCAGGAAGAAGCGGTACTTCGCGGCCTCGCGCTCGCGCACCGGCCGCTGCGGCGCCATGTTGATCGCCTTGTGGCGCGGGTTGGAGCGGTCCTTGGCCGGGCAGACCTCGACGCATAGGTTGCAGCCGGTGCAGTCCTCCGGCGCAACCTGCAGAGTGTATTGCTGGCCCATGAACTCCTGCGCCTTGTAGGGCATCGACTGGAAGCCCGCGGGCGCATCGGAGAGCCGGTCGCCGTCGTAAACCTTGGCGCGGATCGCGGCGTGCGGACAGACCAGCGTGCATTGATTGCACTGGATGCAGATCGCCGGGTCCCAGAGCGGAATCTCGGTCGCGATGTTGCGCTTCTCCCACTGCGCGGTACCGGTCGGCCAGGTGCCGTCCGGTGGGAAGGCCGAGACCGGCAGCGAGTCGCCCTTGCCGGCCAGCATCACCGCGGTCAGCGCCTGCACGAAATCAGGCGCCTCGGCGGGCACGATCGGCGGCCGCGCGTGGCCGGCCGCGGGCTGGGCAGGGGCCTCGATGCGGTGCAGGTTGGCGAGCGTCGTGTCGACCGCCTCGAAGTTGCGCCGCACCAGCTCGGCGCCCTTCTTGGCGTACGTCTTCTCGATCGCGCCCTTGATGCGGGCGATCGCCTCCTGCTCGGGCAGCACCCCGGAGATGGCGAAGAAGCAGGTCTGCATCACGGTGTTGATGCGGGTGCCCATGCCGGCCTGGCGCGCCACGCTGTACGCGTCGATCGCATAGAAGCGCAGCTGTTTGCGCTGGATCTCTTCCTGCACCTCGCGCGGCAGGTGCTGCCAGACTTCCTCCTTGGCGTACGGAGCGTTGAGCAGGAACACCGCTCCGGGCTTGGCGTACTCAAGCACGTCGAAGCGGTCGAGGAACTCGAACTGGTGGCAGGCGACGAACTCGGCGCGCTGCACGAGGTACGGGGCGCGGATCGCCTGCGGCCCGAAGCGCAGGTGCGAGATCGTCACCGCGCCGGCCTTTTTTGAGTCGTACACGAAGTAGCCCTGCGCGAAGTTGCCGGTGTCCTCGCCGATGATCTTGATCGAGTTCTTGTTGGCGCCCACCGTGCCGTCGGCGCCGAGACCGAAGAAGACCGCGCGGAAGCGCCCCTCGGGCTCGATCTCGAGGCCGCGCTCCCAGGGGAGCGACAGGTTGCTGACGTCGTCGACGATGCCGACCGTGAAGCGGCGGCGCGGCTTGTCCCGGGCGAGCTCGTCGAACACCGCCTTGGCCATCGCCGGGTCGAACTCCTTGGAGGACAGGCCGTAGCGTCCAGCGATGACCCGCGGCGCCTGGGCGAACGGCCAGTTGCCGTCCGCCCGGGCCTCCTCGAGCGCCGCGACCACGTCCAGGTACAGCGGATCGGCGACCGCGCCGGGCTCCTTGGTGCGGTCGAGGACGGCGATCGCCCGCGTCGCCTTGGGGAGGGCGGCGACGAAGTCGGGGATCGCGAACGGCCGGTACAGGCGGACGCGCACGACGCCAACCTTCTCGCCGCGGGCCACCAGGTGAGCGGCCGTCTGCTCGGCGGTCTCGGCGGCGGAGCCCATGATCACCACCACCCGCTCGGCCTCGGGATGACCCGAATAGCCGTACAGCTCGTAGCGGCGGCCGGTCGTCTCCGCGAACTTCGCCATCGTCTCGCGCACGATCCCGGGGCAGGCGGCGTAGTAGGGGTTGCAGGCCTCGCGCGCCTGGAAGAAGGCGTCGGGGTTCTGCGCCGTGCCGCGCAGCACCGGGCGATCGGGGGTGAGCGCCCGCCGGCGGTGGGTGGCGACCGCTTCCTCGTCGATCATCGCGCGCAGCTCGTCGTCCTCCAGCGCGGCGATCTTCTGCACCTCGTGCGAGGTGCGGAAGCCGTCGAAGAAGTGGAGGAATGGAATGCGCGCGCGCAGGGTCGCGGCGTGCGCGATGGCGGCCAGATCCTGCGCCTCCTGCACCGACGCCGAGGCGAGCAGCGCCAGGCCGGTCTGCCGGCAGGCCATGACGTCGGAGTGGTCGCCGAAGATCGACAGCGCGTGGGTGGCGACGGTGCGCGCCGCGACGTGCATCACCAGGGGGGTGAGCTCGCCGGCGATCTTGTAGAGGTTGGGGATCATCAGCAGCAGGCCCTGCGAGGCGGTGAAGGTCGTCGCCATGGACCCGGCCTGGAGCGCACCGTGCACCGCCCCCGCCGCCCCGCCTTCGGATTGCATCTCGATGACCTCGGGGACGATTCCCCAGAGGTTCTTCTGGCCCTTGGCCGACCACTCGTCCGCCAGCTCGCCCATGTTGGAGGAGGGGGTGATCGGGTAGATCGCGATCACCTCGCTCACCCGGTGGGCGACGGAGGCGGCGGCTTCGTTGCCGTCGATCGTGACGTAGCGAGTCATGGGAGGAACCCTATGAAAGACATTCCGTTTCAGTGCCACCCTCGTGGGTGGGAATCGGGGAGTCCGCCGGGCGTCGACAGTCGCCGCTCAGACTTCCACCTCGGCTTCCATGGAGCGCAGCCGAGTGTAGTAGTCGGGGATCTCGCGGAGATGGACGAGCGCAATCTTGCCGGTCAGCAGCGGATCGTCGTCGGTGATGTTGGTCAGCGGGTTGCAGAGGCCGTGCTCGAGCTCGACCTCGAGCCCGCGGCGAAACTGCTCGAGATCGACGCGGTGCCAGTCGACGCCCAGGAGGTTCCCGATGTGGCGGGCTTCGGCGGCGGTGAAGGTTCGAGGTGCAACCATCGCGGCTCCTTCGGCCATCGCGCGGCGCAGCAAGCGCCGCGGTCGCTCGCATGCTGCGGGCTTCGCAGTGCGCAGCCGACACCCCTCGGGAGGGGCCGGCCGCTGCCCGCGGGTAGGGAGAGGGGCGTGATCGAGGGCGGCTCATCGGAATCTGGCCATAGAGAGAAGGCACGCATTGTTGCGCGGCTGACCGCCCGCCGGTGTACGGTCGCGCCACCCCGCGATGCGGTCATCGGACGGCGCTGCGGTCCAGCGTGAAGATGAAGGAGGCGCGGTGCCCCGGGCGAATCAGGCGCCGTTGCAGGCACTACCGCCCGCGGCCCGATCTTCCGCAGGTGGCAGTGCGAGAAAGGAGTTGCCCGATGGCACGCAGATCGCTGTTGGCGATCGCCTGCCTGGTGCTCGCGGCGGTTTTGCCGACGCGGTCCGAGGCAGGCGCACTTCCGTCCTCCGACGTGCTCGTCCCGTTCTTCCAGCTCGATCTTGACGGTGGCGCACGCACCACGTTGGTGGCGATCAGCAACCACGGTGTCGCGCCGGTGGATTTGCGGATCGGCGTCTTCTCCAACTGGGGCCTGGAGGTTCTGACCACCGCCGCGACCGTCGCTCCGGATGCCGTGTTCACCGCCAACCTGTGCGACTGGCTGCTCCGGGGTGAGCTGCCCGACCGAACGCTCTCGACCGCGGAGCTGGCCCATGTTCAAGCAGCGCTGTGGGGCGCCGCATCGCCACGGGACGGGCTCTACTACGCCTCCCTGGCCGAGCCCGGGCGTGCCGTCGGGTATGTGAAGTTCACGATGCCGGCCGGCCATCAGGACGCGGTGTGGGGTGACTACTACATCATCGACCAGCCGCACCACCTGCTCGAAGGCGAAACCCTGGTCAACCTCGACTACGGCATCGACCAGCAGCTGCCCTGCCCACGCCACGGGATCCGCTTCCTGGAGAGCGACGCCCAGACGATCGGTACCGAGCTCATGGTCTGGACTGCCGGCAGTGTCGCGGCCCAGGACTCACCCGATGTTGCCGCCGGCAGCTTGCTGCCTCTGCATTTCGAGATCTACGCCGAGGACGGCGAGCTGCTCGAGGCGCGTGACCTCCGGGTGATTCCGGTGCAGCTGCTGGACGTGAGCGCTCTTGACCTCCCCGAGCACTTCGGCTGGTTCGAGATCTGGAGCACGGTCGATTCCTTCGTCACCGCTCATGTCACCTGGCAGGACAGCCTGAGCCTCGCGCTGCACTCCTATTGCCTGCCTGAGGTTGGCAGCGGCCCGGGACCGGCGATCGGCGTCGAGAAGCGGCTCAACGGCGTGTCCACCCGCCGGCCGCCAGGGCCGTCGTATCCGATCGGCGCACCGCTGCAGTGGACGTACATCGTCACCAACCTCGGCAAGGTCGAGCTCGCCAACGTGACGGTGACGGATGGCGCCGGATTCACCGTCCACTGCCCCAAGGCGACGCTCGTTCCGCACGAGAGCATGATCTGCACGGCGAGCAGCGAGGCGCAGGCCTGCGCGCAGCACAACGTCGCCACCGCGCGGGGCGTCGATTCCACCGGCCTCGAGGTGTCCGACCAGGACGTCGGCAACTACATCGGCCGCCCGGTGACGTCGATCCGCGTCGTGAAGTCCACCAACGGTGAGCTCGCACGCACGCCGCCCGGTCCGAGCATCAGGGTGGGAGACCCGGTGACCTGGACCTACCTGGTGACCAACACCGGCATCGAGGAGCTCACCGACGTGCACGTCAGCGACGACCGTGGGCTCGTCGTGACCTGCCCGAAGACGGTGCTCGTCCCCGGTGAGTCGATGACCTGCACCGCCGCGGGGACCGCGATCGTGGGCCAGTACCGCAACCTCGCAACGGCGGAGGGCACCGCGATCTGCGCGACGACCGCCTCGGGCACCGATATCAGCCATTACCTCGGCTGGCAGCCGGCGGCGGCCATTACCTTGAAGAAGTTCACCAATGGCCTGGACGCCGACCTCGAGCCCGGCCCGTCGATCCCTATCGGCATGGTGGTCCTGTGGACGTACCAGGTGACCAACATTGGCGAGGCGGTGCTCACGGGCGTCGCGGTGACCGACGATCGCGGGGTGGCGGTTACCTGTCCGAAGAGCACCCTGGCGCCGGGTGAGTCGATGACCTGCACCGCAAGCGGCGTCGCCGCCGCCTGCCAGTACGTCAACGTCGGCGCGGTCCGTGGCACGCCACCGAGCGGGTCACCGGTCGTGGCGACCGACCCGAGCCACTACTTCGGGGTCCATCACGCGGCTCTGCACTTGACGAAGTCCACCGAGGGTCTGGACGCCAACGAGCCGCCCGGCCCGGCGGTTGCAGCGGGCCAGGCCGTGCACTGGACGTACACGGTGACCAACTCCGGTGACATCCCGCTGACCTCGGTCGCCGTGACCGATGACCGCGGCGTTGTGGTGTCCTGTCCGAAGACGACTCTGGCGCCGGCCGAGTCGATGACCTGCACGGCGTCGGGTGTGGCCGTCGCCGGCCAGTACCGGAACGTCGGAACAGCGGTCGGCACGCCGCCGTGCGGGCCGGCAGTCAGCGACAGCGACTCGAGCCACTACCTGGGTGTGCGGCCGGCGATCGCGCTCGAGAAGCTGGTGAACGGCGAGGACGCCGACACGCCGCCGGGCCCGAGCTTCACGGTGGGCACGACGCTGCTCTGGACCTACGTGGTGACCAACACCGGCGACATCGCGCTCACCCTCGTCCAAGTCACCGACGACCATGGGCTGGCGGTGACCTGCCCGAAGACGATGCTGGCCGCCGGGGAGTCGATGACCTGCACCGCGTCTGGCACGGCGGCCGCGGGCCAGTACTCCAACATCGGCACCGCCACCGGCACGGCGGCGGGGGGGAGTGCGATCTCGGCGCAGGATCCCTGCTACTACGTCGGAGTGACGCTCGGCAATCAGGGCTGCACGCCGGGCTACTGGAAGAACCACACCTCGTCGTGGCCGCCCACCGGGTACTCGACGTCGGGGCATCTGCACGACGTGTTCACCGAAGTCGTCCACTACCCGACGATTTCGTCGGCGTCGTTGCTCGAAGCGCTCTCGTTCGCCGGCGGTTCGGGCGCGGCGGGCGCGGCGGAGATCCTGGCGCGCGCCGCGGTGGCGGCGCTGCTCAACGCCGCGCATCCAGACGTTGCCTACCCGCGGACGACGGCCCAGGTCATCATCGACGTCAACGCGGCGCTGTCGAGCGGGTCGCGGGACACGATGCTGACCCTCGCGGCGGGGCTCGACGCGG
>JBLMYC010000068.1:0-29099 GCA_050258075.1 Acidobacteriota bacterium | reverse complement strand
GACGCCGATCTGACCGAGGATGGCGCCGGCGTTCTTGCCGATCCACGCCTTGTCGATCGTGCCCGGCTTGCATGGCTCGCCCCGCTCCACGACACTCTCGAAGATCACCTTCTCGAGCTTGGCGAGCTGCTCGGCGGAGACGATCACCGCACCGGCCCGCGCCATCCCGCGCAGCAGGTCGTCGGCGACCGCGGCGACCGCGATCACCTCCTTCTCGTCGGTGCAGATCACGTTGTTGTCGAACGAGGCGCCGCGCACGATCTCGCGCGCCGCGAGCTCGAGATCGGCGGTCTCGTCGACCACCACCGGCGGGTTGCCGGGCCCGGCGGTGATGGCGCGCTTGTCGGTCCTGAGCGCTTCCTGCACGACCGCCCCGCCGCCGGTCACCAGCAGCAGGCGCACGCCGCGATGGTGCATCAGCTCGCGGGCGGTCTCGATCGTCGGCTCGGGGATCGTGGCCACCAGGTTGGGCGGCCCGCCGGCGGCGACGATCGCGCGATTGAGCAGCCGCACGTTCTCCGCCGAAACCCGCCGGGCGGCCGGATGCGGGTTGAAGACGACCGCGTTCCCCGCCGCCAGCGCGGCGATCGTGTTGTTGATGATCGTCGCGGTGGGGTTGGTGGTCGGAGTGATCGAGCCGATGACGCCCCACGGCGCGTACTCGGTCACCGTCATGCCGCCGTCGCCGGTCACCACCTCGGGCACCAACTCCTCTGGCCCCGGCGTGCGCTCGGTGACCAGCAGGTTCTTCAGCCGCTTGTCCTCAGGCCGCCCTAGGCCGGTCTCCTGGTGCGCCAGCCGGCCGAGCTCCGCGGCGGCGGCGCGCATCGCGGCGCGCACCGCGTCGATCACCTGGCGGCGGGCGTCGAGGCCGAGATCGGCGTAGCGGCGCTGGGCGCGATCGGCCGCCGCGACCGCGGCGTCGACGGTCGCGAACACACCGGCGCCCTCGCCGGACGACGACGCGACGTCGCCCTTGACGGGCGACGCCGGTTTCGCCGCCGGCGGCGCGGCCGGTTGCGGCGGTGCGACTCGCGCTCGCACCCGCTCGAGGATCGCCTGGACTTCGCCGTCGTCGATCGCGCCCGTCGGCTTCATCGCGTCTCCTCCGAGCGCCGTCGTCTCTCAGGGCCGGGGCGGTGATCGCCGAGCGCGCTCATCCGAGGCTTACCGGCCCGCGCGCGCTGCGCGTTCGCGGTCGACCGCGCCGCTTGCCCGGCGGGCTGGCGGCTTCCTCCGTCGCCTTGCGCCAGACCTCGTCGCCACCGATCTCCCAGCTGTCGACGATCGCCATGATCACCGCGTCGCAGGGCCGCTCGTGGGTGGAGGACGTCTGGCGGGCCGAGCTGCCGGTGGCGTACAGCACCACCTCGCCGACCCCGGCGCCGACCGCGTCCACCGCGACGACGTAGCCCGAGCTTTCCCTGCCGTCCGTTTCGAGCGGGCGCACCAGGAGCAGCTTCAGCCCCTCCATGCGCTCCTCCTTACGCGACGCGACCAGCGTGCCGATGACGCGGCCGATCAGCATGGCTCACTCTTCGGCGCGATCGCCGCGTCCGAGGGGCAGGGCCTGGTCGATGTTGGCGTGCGGCCGCGCGATGACGTGCGACGCCACCACCTCGCCGACCTTCTCGGCACCGCGCACGCCGGCCTCGACCGCCGCCTTCACCGCCGCGACGTCGCCGCGCACGACCGCGGTGACGTAGCCGCCACCGGTCTTCTCGTAGCTCACCAGCTCCACCTTCGCGGCCTTGACCATGGCGTCCGCCGCCTCGACCATCGCCGCGAAACCGCGGGTCTCGATCATGCCCAGTGCTTCGGCCATCTCGGATCTCCTTTTCAGTCCGCTTGTCACCCAGGGCGGCTAGCCCCGCCCAGATCCTTCGCTGCGCTCAGGATGACGAACAGGGTTCGTCACTTCTTCTCGCTCCGTCCCGGCAAGCCCTCGAGCGCGGCGACGGCGGCGCGCCAGCCGACGTCGATGTCGCGCTCCTCGCCGCCCAGGTACACGCGGCCGAAGGAGCCGAACGTGCGCACCTCCAGGATGTTGATCGCCGCCGCCTTCTCGGCCTCGTTGGCGGCGAGCGCGGCGTACGGCGCCGGCTCGACCTCGAGCACGTACAGCGTCTCACCGGGGATCAGCATCTGGCCGTGGCGCATGCGGTTCACGAGCTGCGCCTGGTGGTCGTCGATCCGCCGCACGATCTGGCTCGACAGGATGCGCGGCTTGATGCGATCCGCTTCTTGGAGGCCGAGATCGCGCAGGATGGCGCCGCCGGCGCCGCGCACCTCAGCCTGCTCGGCGGCGTGCACCTCGAGCAGGCCGAAGTAGCGCTCGACGATCTGCATCCCCGGGCGCACCCGGTTCGACTTCAGCGCGATGTCGGTGATGCGGTTGATCTCGATGCCGGGCGAGATCTCGACGTATAGCGAGGCGTCCCCGGCGAGCGGCAGGAAGCCCTGCGCCACGGTGCCGAGGAACGCCGCGTACTGCGGCTGCAGGCTGTCGAGATAGACGAACGAGCGCAGCTCAATACCGGCCATGGGTTGCTCCTCCTCCTGCTCCTCCTGCGGTGACGATCGCCACTCCCGCCGAGGCGCCGATCCGGGTCGCCCCCGCCTCGATCAGCTCGCGCGCCTGCTCCGCCGAGCGCACTCCCCCCGAAGCCTTGACCCCCATGCGCGGCCCCACCGTCTCGCGCATCAGCGCCACGTCGTACACCGTGGCGCCGCCGCCGCCGAAGCCGGTCGAGGTCTTCACGAAGTCGGCGCGGGCCGCCTGCGCCAGTTTGCAGGCGATGACCTTCTCTTCGTCCGACAGCAGCGCCGTCTCCAGGATCACCTTCGAAGTCGCGCCGACCTCGCGGCACGCCTCGGTCACACCGGCGATGTCGCGCTGCACCAGCGCGTAGTCACCGCCCTTGAGCGCCCCGACGTGGATCACCATGTCGATCTCGCGCGCCCCGTCGCGCAGCGCCCGGCGCGCCTCCGCCGCCTTGATCTCGGGCGCGTGGGCGCCGAGCGGGAAACCCACCACCGAGGCGATCTTCACCGGCGAGCCCTTCAGGCGGTCGGCGGCGCGCTTCACCCATACCGGGTTGAAGCACACCGCGGCGAAGCCGTGGCGCCGCGCCTCGTCGCAGTAGCGATCGATGTCGGCCGCGGTGGCGTCCGGCTTGAGCAGGGTGTGGTCGATGTACGGCGCCAGGTCGGCCGGCACCGCCGCCGCCTCGCCCTGGAAGCTGACCCGCCCCGCCCCCGCCGCCACCGCCCCGCGCACCTTCTCGGCGCACTGCGCGGCGCAGCTCCCCTGGCAATCGGCGCAGCGCCCGCCCGCCGCGGCGACCGCCCCGCCAGCACCGGTAGCGCTCCCCCGCAGCTCGTCGAGGATCCGCCGGGTGATCGCGGTGACCAGTTGCTCGCGCTCGGCCGGCGCAACGCTCATCGCGCACCTCCCAGGGCCGGGGTACCGAGCGCCTGGCGCTCGATCGCCGTGATCTTCTCCACCCGCCGGGCGTGGCGATCCCCGCCCCAGGGAGTGCGCAGCCACTCGTCCACGATCTGCTCCGCCAGCCGCTCGCCGATCAGGCCGGCCCCCAGGGTCAGAACGTTGGCGTGGTTGTGCTCGCGGCTGTTGCGGGCGGTCGAGAGGTCGTAGCAGAGAGCGGCCCGTACGCCTGGGACCTTATTCGCAACCATACAGGAACCTATTCCTGCTCCATCGACGACGATCCCGACCGGACAGTTACCTGTCGCCACGCGCTGCGCCACCGCTGCGGCGAAGTCGGGATAGTCCACGGCCACGGTCCCGGAGGTCCCGCAGTCCTCGACCGACCAGCCTTCCTTAGTCAGGTAACCAACGAGATGCTCTTTGAGGGGAAAACCGCCATGGTCGGCACCGATGGCGATCCTCTTCGCGTCCAGAGGCGCTGGATTCGCAGGGTTCCAAGCGTCCAAGAGTGCCTCCACTCGCCGGCGGATGGTCTCTTCCGTGATCTCTAATTTACTCAATGTTGAAATTGTACCACAAGAAGATGAGCAAGGACTCAGGTAGAGAAAGGACTATCCAGATCGATCGCAATGCGTACGGCACCGCAACCGCTTCGCAACTCACTACGGAATGATGGGTGAATAATACGGAACTAATTCCGCGACGACGCCCTAGAGCCGTGTCTTTTTCCCTACCTGAAGCTACTCATAAGTAACCCAAGCGCTTCCTATTTTCGAGAACCCGCCGCGGAAGATGAGCTGACCCGCGCCAGGCGGACGCCCGTGTAGTAGTGGTGAAGGATCCCGGCGTAGGTCCGGCCGCGCACCGCCATCCCGTAGGCGCCCACCTGGCAGAGGCCGACCCCGTGCCCCCAGCCGCGACCGGTGAACAGCCACCCCGGGGGCTTGCCGGGAGGTGCCAGCCGCTTCGCGGTGAACCAGTTGTCGAGCAGGTCGAAGGTCCAACGCACCGCCAGGCCTTCGATCTCGATCGCCTGGCCGTCGGCCGAGCGCAGGCGGACCTTGCCAACCCGCCCGGAGCGCCCGCGCGACAGGATGTCGAAATCCTGCAGCGCGAATCCCGGGTACCGGGTGCGCACCAGGGCGGCGAGCTCACTCGCCGAGCGGAAGCGGGTCCACGAGCTGCGGTTGCTGGTCCGGTCGAACGCCGCTCCCTGCGGGTTGATGTCCTGGACCACGGCGCGCAGGTCGTCGCCGGTGAAGAACAGCCGCAGGCGGTCGCCCGGCACCAGCTCGAGGTCGGCGGTCTGGACCGCATCTCCCTGGCCGCGGAACGCCAGCAGCTCCGCGGGAATCGGTACGTCCTTCTCCGCATCCTTCGACGCAACGTGCAGCACGCCTCCGGCGACGCTCCGGAACGACACCTGCTCCTCGCGCACCACGCCCAGGTAGATAGCGAGGCGCAGCAGCAGCTCCTCCTGCTCTGCCGGCTCGACCGGCCCGGCGAGCGTGGCGTCGAAGAGGCCGCTCTTCAGCAGGTAGGCGGCGAGCTCGACCTCGGCCTTGCCCCAGCCCGGCGGCGGCATCGCCACCAGGTAAGGCAGATCAGCCGGTTCGACGAACAGCCGCGCGTCGACCGCCAGGTCGAAGGTCGAGGCCAGGAAGCGCTGGAGCTCGCGCCGCTCGAGGCTCGCCAGGCGGTCCTCCGGCGGCACCAGGCCGGCCAGGCCCGCCAGGGCGTGCAGGCGCTCGCCGAAGGCCCGGGCCGGGGCAACGCCGGCGTCGATCGGCAGGATCTGGTCGACCAGCGCCGTCGGGAAGCTCCGGCCGCGCCCTCCGGCCCCGCCGAGCTTCGTCGCCCCTTCTTCGAAGCAGGGAACGCCCCGCAGGTACGGCGCCCGCTTGAGCGGGAACATCACCTCGACGTCCTCGGTGTGCCCGCCGCAGGTGGAGCTGTAGAGCGCGTCGATCGGCTGGCCGTCGTAGATCATCACCTGCCCGGCGGTCTCGGCGACCGCGCGGTCGCTCAGCGGGTCCTCGGCGTCCATGCCCTCGTACACCTGGCAGCGCGGCGTCGCGCAGATGTCGTAGCCCTCCTCCGCGAACTCCCCGGCGTTGCGCACCGCGTAGGTGCGCGCCGCCACCGCCTGCGCCTTGAGCGCCTCGAGCTGGTTGTAGATCCGCGGCCCCATCTCGCCGGGCACGACGCCGCGCAGGTAGTCCTCGACCGGCAGCTCGTTGATCACGTTCAGCGTGCCGCGGTCGTTCAGATACACCAGCAAGCGTCCGCGATAGCGCCTGCCCTGCCAGCGCATGCCGCCTTCCCCCACCGTGCCGACCGCCAGCCAGCGGCCATCGACCCGGGTCATCTTGCCGGCCTGGGTGACGCGGAAGCCGGGCTGGCCGACTCCGCCCCCCTCGCTCACCACCCATGACGAGTCGACGCCGTAGCGCTGCAGCCGGCGCTGGGCTGCCTCCGCCACTTCGCGGGTCGGGTAGCGGCCGAGCCGCACCCGGAAGAGGTCGGAGCCGGGGTCGAAACGGGAGTCGGCCGGCTCGCCGACCAGCTTCTGCAGGCGCACCGCCAGGCCCTGCGCTTGGCCGTCGTCCTTCAGCGCCGCCACTTGCAGACGCCAGACGAGCCCGCGGCTGGCGGCGATTCCCAGCGGCTCGATGTGCAGCGCCGAGACGACCGGCACCGCGAGCTTGCCGAGCGTGGCGGTGACGTCGGCGTCGCAGCATGGCAGGGTCACCTGCAGGAGGTCGGTCGCCAAACCAACCCGCAGCGTCTGCGGCCCGGGGACCTCGACCTCGAGGTCGCCTGGCGGGGGCGCGGGCGCCACCGATGTCGGCGCGGCCGGCTGCGGCGCGGCCGGCGCCGCCAGGGGTGGCTCTGGAGCCGGCGATGGGGCTGGCGGCGGAGCCTCTCGGGACGCGGCCGGCGGCGCGAAGACCGGCGGCTGTGCCGGCGGCACGGTGCGCGGTGGCGGAACCGAGCGGGCGCAGGAGGCGAGCAGGAGGAGCAGACCCCAGCGCGCCCGCCGCCTCATGCCGCGATCCCCGGGCGCGGCTCGGCGCGCACCAGCGCGACCAGCGCGGCCGCGAATCCGATGCCGATGACCGCGCCCGCCGACCACTCGAGGGCGGTGAGCAGCAGGCGGGCGACGACCTCGAGCGCCAGATTGTCGATCAAGGCGAAGCCGACGCTGAACGGCGCCACGACCATGCCGATCGCCATCGAGCTGGCCAGCATGATCAGGAAGAGCAGCAGGACGCCGCCCAGCCGGCGGCCGAGCACCTGCACGCCGCGGCGCATCGCGAGCACGGTGCCGGTGCCGTCCTCGACCAGGTCGACCTGGGCGAGCTGCGCCCACAGCACCACCACCACGACCAGGAAGAGGAGCGGCAGCATGCCGCCGCAGCCGATGCCGAGAGCGGCCGGCGCTCCCCAGTACGGGCCGCCGGCGATGGCCAGCGCCACCAGCAGGATGAAGCCCCCGACGACCGCAGTGAGCAGCGCCATGTACAGGTTGAGGAACCAGAAGAAGCGCCACATGTAGCGCCGTCCCCAGCCGAAGAAGTCGGGCCAGCTGAAGGTGCGGAACAGGCGGAAATCGCGCTGCTCCCCCGCCGGCGCCTGGCGATCGCCCGCCACGAGGACACCGAAGGAGCCGGCCTGGACGTAGCAATACAGCAGGAACGCCGCGGACCAGATGACCAGCATCGCCAGGACGGCGAGGATGAACGGCACGAGCACACCGCCGATCTTCGTCGCGGCCTCGTCCGCCGCGGCGAGCGCGTTCTTCGGGTTGGCGAAGCTGCGCACCAGCGAGAACCCGACCACCGCGACCGGCGGCAGCAGACCGAGGATGGTGATCGCCGCGACCAGGAAGCCGCCCACCAGGTGAGCCACCGCCAGCTCCCAGTTGGCCCGCAGGTTGAGCAGGCCACGGCGCACGCAGTCGATGGCCGGCAGGCTCATCGCAGCTGCTGCCCGGCGATCATCTTCCGGTAGTCGCTGCTGTCGATGCGCAGCGGCCGGGCCATCTCGTACAGGCGGGAGATCAGCATCGCCGGAATGCGGGCGCTGAGCATCTCGGGCGCCGACGTCGAGTCCGCCCCACGGTCGAGCGACACCGCCTGCGGGGCTCCTTCGAGCCGGTAGTTGGTGGTGAAGAGGGTCGGCAGCCGGCGGGTGTAGCGGGCATTGAGGATGTAGTACAGCGTGTCGGTGACCCAGGCGGTGGGCTTCTGCGCACCAAGCTCGTCGAGCACCAGGAGCTCGGCGCCGACCACCGGATCGAGCACGTCGTGCTTGGACTCCGGCGAGCCGGGGTCGAACGTCGACTGGATCTGGAAGATCAGCGAGGTGAAGTCGACGAATCTGCCGCGCACTCCGTAGCGCTGGATGACCTCGGCGAGCACGGCGGCGGCGAGATGCGTCTTGCCGACACCGGGAGGGCCGATGTACAGCAGCCCGGTCTCGCAGAAGCGGCCGTCCGGCCGCAGGAACTCATCGACGTAGCGCTGGGAGCCGCTCAGGGCCTCGAGCAGGCTGGCGCGCCCGCCGCCCATGCTGGTCCTGAAGTTGGTGAAGCGGCAGGCCTGGTAGCGCGGCGGGATCCCCGCCGCGGTCAGGCGCAGCTCGCCAGCGCCCCGCTTCTGGCACTCGCAGGGCCGCGCCGTCCCCGCCTTGCCGTCCGGCTCGACGATCCAGCCACGTCCTTCGCAGATCGGGCAGACGGCGCTCGCGGTCGCTTCCTCGGTCACGGCCGGATCGTAGCAAACTCCAGCCACTCGCCCGGCAACGGCAGCGTCCACCCCGGCGCCGTCGCGCCGCATAGCCGCGCGGCGTTGCGCGGCATGGCGGCGGATCGGTCGCCGGGCGCGGCCGGCAGCGCGGCGAGCGCGGCGCGCAGACGGCCGAAGTACTCCGCCACGGCGCGATCGGACAGGAACGCGACGAAGCGCGGCGCACGTTCCTGGCCGCGGAAGAAATCCTCCCAGTGAGCGACCAGCACGTGGCGCGGCCGCAGCTCGCCGACCAGCCAACCCGGGGCGTCGTCGACGAAGGCGTAGGACGCCATGCACAGGACCGCGAGGTCGATCGGGTGCGGGTCGATCGCTCCGGCCGCAGGCAGCTCGGTCTCACCGCGGCCGCTCGCCGCATCCTGGAAGAACATGCGGTAGGCGACGGCTCCGCGCTCGTCGAGGAAATCGATCAAGAAGTTCGTGGTCCCGCCCTCGAGCAGCTCGGATGGATGGTGGGTCTCGAAGCCGTCGCGCCACGGCGCGGTGAGCTCGCCGGCGTACAGCAGCACGTGGTCGAAGTGCGGCGCGTGGCGGGACGGCAGCGGCCAGGCACGGATGAGCGGCCGCCCGCTCTCCTCGGCGAGCGTGATCCACGGCCCGTTGCGGCGCTCATAGACCTGCACCGGAAGGTCGGGATAAGCGGCGAGCGCCAGCGCCCCCGAGCGGTTGACCAGCACGGTCGGCGCCGGGATGCCGCGGTCGAGGAAGTGGCGCTCGACGATCCACGGCAGGTCGCCGAGGTGGTCGTAGTGCGAGTGCCCGACCAGGATCGAGCTGACCTTCGCGAGGTCGAGCCCCTGCAGGCCGCGCGCGATGCGCCGCTCGTCGGGAGCGAGCAGGCCGAACTGCACCTGCCACGCCGAGTAGTCGCTGAAGAAAGGCGCCGTCAGGACGGCCTTGCCGCGCCACTCGAGATACAGACCACCCGCCCCAAGGTAGCGCACCACGACGCCGTCGCCCGCTTCCGCCGCCGGACGCGGCGCCAGGCCCTGCGGGCACTCCACCGCCAGCCGCCGCAGATCGAGATCGGCGCCAGCGTGGTTGGGCGCGAAGGCCGCCGGCACGACGTGACCGCAAGAACCCGCGGTCAGCCAGCCGACCAGGGCCAGGGCGGCGCCGGCGGTGATCCAGGGCCCGACTCTCACGCCGGGTATTCTGCCCGCTTCGCACCGCGCGCGACAGGGGCCCGCCGCAAGACGAAACGAGGATGGGGCGGCGCCCCATCCTCGCTCGTCGATGCCCGTCGACGGATCAGAAGCTCAGCTTGATCGCCAGCTGCACGATGCGGTTGTCGAACGCCGCCGTGCTCTGACCGAAACCGGCTTGCGGCACGAGCAGGTTGTGCGTCGCGTCGTAGGTGTAGAAGCCGGTGCGCTGGGTGCTGATGTTGTTGCGATTGAAGAGGTTGAAGGCCTCGGCGATCAGCTCGACGTGCCAGTCGCCGCTCACCGCGAAGCGCTTGGCCAGGCGCAGGTCGAGGTTGTAGTAGCTCGGCAGCCGTTTGCTGTTGCGGCTTCCCGGCACGATGTCGTTGCGGGAGTTGCCGTCCCGATTGAGGTCGTTGGTGACCTGCTCCGAGTACGGCTGGCCGCTCGCCGCGGTCGCGATCCAGCTCATCGACCAGCCGTCGAGCAGCCACTTGCGCCAACCCTCGGTGCCGCGGGCGTATGGAACGTCCCACAGGCCGGAGAACACCAGCCGGTGACGCTGGTCGTTGGCGCCCGGCGCCTTGTCGGCGTTGAAATTCGACGGGTCGGAGGCGAACTTCGCGTCGTCGAAGCTGTTGGGCACCACCGCCGTGGCGTCGGGGTTGGTGTCCTCGACCTTGCCCAGGGTATAGGCGATCGAGTACTGCAGATTGTTGGTGAACCGCCGGCGCAGCTCCAGGGTCAGCCCGTTGTACCAGGAGTCGGCGGTGCTCTCGAAGCGGATGATGCGGTTGAAGTGGCTGAACGGTCGCACGGTCGGAAACTGATTGACCTCGACCGAGCCGCCGCCCTGGACCGGGATCGCGCTCTCCACCGGCGTCCCGACGTTGACGTCGGTCGAGCGCTGCAGGTCCATGCCGCGCACGTACAGGTAGCTGACTGCCAGCGCCATGTCGTCGTTCAGCGCGTAGTCGGCGCCCAGGCTGGCCTGGTGCACCTCGGGGTTCTGATATCGGGGATCGAAATAGAAGATGGTCGGCTTGGCGGCCGCCGCTCCAACCGGCGGGGCGGTGAGGATGGTCGGATAGGTCGGCACCGCGTTGCCGGTCAGGGTGATCGTCTGCACGTTGATGCCGTTGTTGGAGTGGGCGGTGCCCACCATGATCGCCGGGGTGCGCCCGTAGAACAAGCCGTAGCCGCCACGCACGACCAGCTTGTCGGTCGGGTTCCAAGTTAAGCCCACGCGCGGGCCGAAGTTGTTGCGGTCGGTCTTCAGGAAACTGGTGTCGATGCCGGCCGCCGCGAGCTGCGGATCGGGGTTGCGCACGGTGGGCTGCGCGAACTCCTGCAGGTCATAGCGCAGGCCGAAGGTGACCGTCAGGTTGTCGCGTGGACGCCACTCGTCCTGCACGAACGCCGCATACTCCTTGGAGTTCGGGTTGGTCAGCGGGCCCGTTGTGCCCGGTCCACCGAACGCCTGCACGTAGCTGTCGGGAATGCCGCGGTTGTACGCCGCGATCGAGCTGAACGTGTAGGAGCCGGAGAAGTTGCCAGGGAAGAAGTTCTTGATGTCGTCGTGCAGGACGTCGAAGCCGCCCTTGATCGCGTGGTTGCCGGTCACGTACGTCGCGACGTCGCCGAGCTCCCAGCGATCGATCGTGGTTTCGCGCGGGCTGAAGAAGTTGCGCCCGACGACCAGGATCGTGCGGCCGCCCTGACGCACCGTCGCCTCGGGCAGCGCGCTGTTCGCCTTGCCGGGCTCGCTGTCCCGCGCCCACTGGGCGCGAGCCTCGTTGAAGAACGCCGAGGTGAAAACCGACGACTGCGACAGGTTCAGCGTGTCGGTGTTCACCAGGCTGTCGCCGGTGTGCGAAGCGGCGTTGGTCGGCCCGCCGTTCTCGTAGTTCTGGCCGGTGAACTGCTGGCGGTTGTAGCGCGCCGAGAGGCGCTGGCTCTCGCTGAACTGGATGTCCGCCTTCACCAGCGCGACGTCCTGATTCTGTCCGCGCTGCCAGGACCCGGCCTGGGCGCGGAGCTTGGCGATGCCGGCCTGGGTGTCGGCGTCGGTCGGGATCGTCAACCCGGCGAGATTCGCGTCGAGGCTGATGTCGTTCGGCGTGCTGTTGCGCTGGCCATCGTAGGAGACGAAGAAGAACGCCTTGTCGCGTCGGATCGGTCCGCCGAGCGAGCCGCCGAACTGGTCGTACTGGTACGGCGACTTCGGCCGGTGCGCGATTTCGTTGGCGAAGCTGTTCTCGTTCAGCGACTTGTCGCGGTAGAACCAGAACGCCGAGCCATGATAGTCGTTGGTTCCCGACTTCGTCACCACGTTGATCACCGCGCCACCGGCCCGGCCGTACTCCGCCGAGTAGGCGTTGCGGTTGACCTGGAACTCGGCCACCGCGTCCTGACTGAACTGGTACGGGGCTCGCCCGGAGCCGGTGCGGCCGAGGGCCTGCCCGAAGAACGTGTTGTTGTTGTCGGCGCCGTCGACGACCAGGCTGTTCAGGGTGCCGCGCTGGCCGGCGAAGCTGATGTCGCCCTGCCGCACGTCGCGGGTGACGCCGGGGGTGGTCAGCACGAAGTCGATGAAGTTACGGCCGTTGACCGGCAGGTTGCCGATCGCGCGAGTGCCGACGTTGGACGCCTGCGCCGAGCGCGTCGTCTCGATGATCGGCGCCTCGGCGGTGACGGTGATCGTCTCCGCCTGGGTCGCGAGCTGCAGCGCGAGGTCGACCGCGATCTCCTGGCCGATGCCGACCGCGACGTCAGTCCGCCGCACCGTCGAGAAGCCCTGCAGCGCGGCGCTGACTTCGTACGTTCCGATCGGCAACAGGAGGGCCCGGTAGTTGCCCTTGGCGTCGGTCTCCATGGTGCGCAGCAGGCCGGTCGCCTGGTTCTTGATCGTGACCGTGACGCCGGGCAGCACGGCGCCCGAGGCATCGCTGACCGTGCCGCTGATCGCGCCGCCCGCGGACTGCGACTGCGCGCAGGCCGGGCTCGGCAGCACGGCCAGAACCACTACCAGCAGGGCGAGAGCGCCCCCCAAGACATACGACGGTTTCGATCGCATGACACTCCTCCTCCATGGGCAAAGGGCCGACGCCAGGCGCCGGGCTCCGGAATGATCGATGTCAAGCCGCGCTTGCGGTCGGCGGATCCTAGCATCCCAACCGGGAGGGGGCGATGACGCGCCGACGGTGGGGCGATCGGCGGCGGGGCGGGTCACGGCGGGCCCGCAGCTCGCCGAACGTCGGGCGCGGTACAGTTCGGGCACCGGGAGGACACATGATCACTCGACTCTGGCGAGGACGCACCCGTCCGGAGCGTGCCGACGAGTACGGCGCGTTTCTGAAGCGCACCGCTTATCCCGACTACGGCGACGTCGAAGGCAACCTCGGATGGATCCTGCTGCGCCGGCCGGGCGCCGACGCGGTGGAGTTCCTACTGGTGTCGTTCTGGGCGTCGCCCGAGGCGCTGCGGCGCTACACCGGTGACGATCCGGAGCAGCCGCACTACTATCCCGAGGATCGCGCAGCTCTGCTCGAGCCGCTCGCACGCGCCGAGAACTTCGAGGTGCTGGACGCCAGCCTGAAAGCACTCACCGCTTGACCAGCGCTCCACGCCCGACGCGCACCAGCGCGTGCTCGCGCTTGACGCCGGCGCGGCGATCGAGCGTCTCCTGGCGGACGAACTGCATCAAGCGGTCGAACTCGCCCTGCACGCGCGCCATCTGCTCGCGCATGTTGAGGATGACCTCGACCCCGGCGAGGTTGACGCCGAGGTCGCGGGTCAGGGTGAGGATCGTCTCCAGTCGGCGCAGGGCCTCCTCGTCGTACAGGCGGGTGTTGCCCTCCGAGCGCGTCGGCCGAATCAGGCCTTCGCGCTCGTACATGCGCAGGGTCTGCGGGTGGATGTCGTAGCGCTCGGCGACGACGCTGATCAGCACCGTGCCGGCGGGACGCCTGCGACGGGCCATCAGCGCCCCTCGCGCACGTCGACGCGGCGGGCGCCCGAAGCCGGGCCGCGCTTGCCGACCTTGATCGACAGGATGCCGCGCTCGTACTTCGCCTCGACCTTCGCCGGGTCGACCGCCTCGGGCAGCTCGAAGCTGCGCCGGAACGGGCCGTAGCTGCGCTCCATGCGCACGAAGCTGCGCCCTTCCTCGGGCGGGCGGTGACCGGTGAGGATCAGCCGCCGCTCCTCGAGACGCAGCTCGATGTCCTCGCGGCGCAAGCCGGGCAGCTCGGCGTAGAGGTGGAAGGCATCCTCGGCCTCCACCACGTCGACCGGCGGCGACCAGGTTCCGGGCGGCGAGGCGCGCTCCTCGTCCGGCACCAGGCCGGTTTCGAGGAGCGCCTCCTCGAACAGCGCGTTCACCCGCCGCTGGATGCGCTCGAGCTCCTCCAGATGGGTGCGACGCATGACCGCGGGCTCAGTTCTTCTTCTCGTCGACGTCGACGAACTCGGCGTCGACCACATCGCCCGCCGGGGCATCGGGCCTGGGGCCGGCTCCCGCCGGACCGGAGCCCGGCTGGCCCGAGGCCGCGCCAGAGCTCTGGCCAGCACCCTGGTACATCGCCTCGGCCAGCCTGTGCGAGGCCTGGGTCAGACGCTCGCTGGCGCGCCGGATCTCCTCGGCATCGTTCGACTCGAGTGCCTTGCGCGCCGCGGCAAGCGCTTCCTCGACCTGGGTCTTGTCCGCCGCGCCGAGCTTGTCCTTGTTCTCGCCCAGCGTCTTGTCGGTGGCGTAGACCAGGCCGTCGAGATGATTGCGCTGCTCCACCGCCTCGC
Source organism: Acidobacteriota bacterium (assembly GCA_050258075.1). Taxonomy (GTDB): domain Bacteria; phylum Acidobacteriota; class Thermoanaerobaculia; order Multivoradales; family JAGPDF01; genus JBLMYC01. Next base: position 14,895 of record JBLMYC010000068.1, on the reverse strand, counting down.
GCCGCTTCTTGTCCTCAGCGGCGTTCGACTCGCCCTCCTTCACCATGCGCTGGATCTCGGACTCATCGAGCCCGGAGGACGCGGTGATCGTGATGCGCTGCTCCTTGCCGGTGCCGAGGTCCTTCGCCGAGACGTTCACGATGCCGTTGGCGTCGATGTCGAAGGCGACCTCGACCTGCGGCACGCCGCGCGGCGCCGGCGGGATGCCCACCAGGTGGAAGCGACCGAGAGTGCGGTTGTAGGCCGCCATCTCGCGCTCGCCCTGCAGCACGTGGACCTCGACCGAGGTCTGGCTGTCGGAGGCGGTCGAGAAGATCTCGCTCTTGCGGGTCGGGATCGTGGTGTTGCGGTCGATCAGCTTGGTGAACACGCCGCCGAGCGTCTCGATGCCGAGCGATAGCGGGGTCACGTCGAGCAACAGCAGGTCCTTCACGTCGCCGCGCAGCACGCCGCCCTGGATCGCGGCGCCCACCGCCACCACCTCGTCCGGGTTCACGCCCTTGTGGGGCTCCTTGCCGAACAGGTCCTTCACCAGCTTCTGGATCGCCGGCATACGGGTCTGGCCGCCAACCAGCACCACCTCGTCGATCTGCTTGGCTTCGAGGCCGGCGTCCTTCAGGGCCTGCTTCACCGGACCGACCGAGCGCTGGATGAGCGGCTCGACCAGCTGCTCGAGCTTGGCGCGGGTCAGCTTCAGGTTCATGTGCTTGGGGCCCGCGGCGTCGGCGGTGATGAAGGGCAGGTTGATCTCCGACTCCATCGCCGTGGACAGCTCGATCTTCGCCTTCTCCGCCGCCTCCTTGAGGCGCTGCATCGCCATCGGGTCGCGGCCGAGGTCGATCCCCTGGTCCTTCTTGAACTCCTCGAGCAGCCACTCGATGATGCGCTGGTCGAGGTTGTCGCCGCCGAGGTGGGTGTCGCCGTTGGTCGACTTCACCTCGACCACGCCCTCGCCCACCTCGAGGATCGAGATGTCGAAGGTGCCGCCGCCGAAGTCGTAGACCGCGATCTTCTCGTCCTTCTTCTTGTCGAGACCGTAGGCGAGGGCCGCGGCGGTCGGCTCGTTGACCAGGCGCTCGACCGTCAGGCCGGCGATGCGGCCGGCGTCCTTGGTCGCCTGGCGCTGGGCGTCGTTGAAGTAGGCAGGCACGGTGATGACCGCGCGCTCCACCTTCTCTCCCAGGTAGTCCTCAGCCGCCTGCTTGAGCTTCTGCAGGATCATGGCCGAGATCTCGGGCGGCGAGAACAGCTTGCCCTCGATCGAGACGCGGCAGTCGCCGTTGTCGGCGCGCTCCACTTTGTAGGGCACCATCCGCATCTCGTCCGACACCTCGTCGTAGCGGCGGCCCATGAAACGCTTGATCGAGAACACCGTGTTCTGGGGGTTGGTCACGGACTGGCGCTTGGCCACCTGGCCGACGAGTCGCTCGCCGCCCTTCGTGAAGGCCACGACCGAGGGGGTGGTCCGGCTGCCCTCGGAGTTGGGGATCACCTTGGGCTCGCTGCCCTCCATGATCGCCACGACACTGTTGGTCGTGCCCAGGTCGATTCCGATGATCTTGGTCACTTTGGAAGTTCCTCCTTCGTCGAGTCGGTTCAGAATACGATCTTAGCCACTTGCTGTCAACTTACATCTCGAACAAGTTGACAACGGAAGGCTGAGATTTATTCCAGACTGCCGACTCCTAGTCCAGGAGGACGAGGGGCTGAGCTTCTTCTTTCTTTTTATTCTTCAAAAACTCTGGATCGAGGAGGAAATCCCCGGAGATCCCCTCCGAAGCACCCAACTCGGCCACGGCCTCGCCTCGATCGACCGGCTGGAGCGTGTAGCTCACCGCGTCGCTCGAATAGGCGAGCAGGTGACCGCCGTCGGTCAGCACGTCGCGCGCCGAGAGTAGCCCCAGCTCGACCAGCTTCGCCAGGTTGTCCGGGTAGCGCCCCTCGAGCAGGAAATGGGTGCGGGCGGCGCGATCGATCTTGAGGTAGCGGGCGGCGCGGGCGACCCGCTCGGATGTGGCGCGGGCCTGGCCCTGGCCGGGATACGGCAACTCGAGGCGACGCGGCGCCAGGACCAGCACTGCGGCCAGCGCCACCACCAGGACCGCGCCCAGCAACCGCCCCGGAAGGGCCGAAACTTCGCCGAGCAGCTCCGCGGCCGACGGCTGGGGCAACGGTGCGACCTTCGCCGCAGCACGGGGGAACGGCACCACCGGGGTCGCGGGCCGGGACGGGCTGAGCGGCGCCCGCGCCGAGGCGTCCGCGGGCGCACGCCGCGGGGTGCCCGCCTCGCGGATCGGCACCACATCGGGGCTTCCCAGCCGCGGCTCGGGCACCGGAACGGGCGTGGGGGTGGCCGGCCGCGCCGCCGGCGGCTTGACGGCCGGCGACCGCGCCGTCACTCGCCGGCTGAGGCGCGCCAGGCCCTGTTGCTGCAGACGGTACAGACCGTACAGCACCTTGTACTCGCCCAGACCGGTGTCGAGCGCCAGCGACGCGGCGCTGCGCTCGCCGTCGAGGTCGTCGAGCAGCGTCTTCTCCTCCGGCCGCAGCCAGATCACGCTCGGGTCGGGCGCCGCGGAGCCGGTGGCGTCGAGATCGATCACGTGGATCGGCCGCGCCTGGGTGATCGCCTCGTACACCGCCGACAGCTCGGGAAGCGCCGCCTCGCCCTCCTCGGACTCGCCGAGGGCGCGAATCAGGAGCTCCTCGACCGAGATAGGCCGGAAGCCCTCCTCGTAGGCCACTTCCTCGCCACCGTAGAACTTGAACGTCCCTTCCTTCCAGTTGAGGATCTGGGCGAGCAGGTTGTACGTCTGCGTGCGCAGCGCCTCGAGCAGCTGGGCGCGGGTGAGGTAGTTGCGCTGCAGGAGCAGGTCCACCAGACGGCCGCTGCCGGTCTGGTGCTCGGCCGACACCGCCGCGAAGTCGGCGGGGGCCACCAGCCCCTTGCTCGCCAGCACCTGGCCCAGCCCCTCCTCCACCGTCTGGTTGAGCGCGTCTGCCGCTACGACGTCGCCGTGCAGGAAGGAGATCGCGATGATGTCCTGCTCGCCCTGGACGGTGAGGATCCCGGTCTTCTTCTGCCCCGCGATCATCTGCAGGATCTCGGGCAGCTTCAGGATCTCGAGGCTTCCTTCGAGGGCCACGTCGTCACTCCATTCGCGCGGCGCGCAGCTCGCGCTGCGCCCGCCATCCGAAGAAGATCGCGGCACCCAGGAGCGCCACGGTCCACTCGGCGACCCGGCCGGGGTCGAAGCCCCAGGGCAGCCGCAGACCCAGCTCGGCCGTCCACGGCAGAGCGCCCAGCCCGGCCACCACCAGCACCGCTCCAAGCGCCGCGAGCGGGCGCCGGTCCTCGCTCTCCGGCACGCCGGCCAGGAAGGTGCGCAGCCAGAGCGCCAGCCGATCGGTGCGCACCGTCAAGTCGAGCTGCGGCTCGCTGACCGAGCCGCGCCGGCGCAGGAACTGGAGCAGCAGGGCGAAGCCCGCCGCGCCGAGGGCGGCGAGCGGCGGCACCAGCATTCCCCACGGTGCGCCGCCGATGGGACCGGGAGCGGCGGCGCGCGCCCGCAGGCTGCGCTCGTACTGCTGGGCGATTTCGTCCCGGCGCGCGATGCCACCGTCGAAGGTGATCACCCGGTCGGGATCTCCGGCCGCGATCCAGGCGGTGATCCGGGCGTCGTCGATCCGGCGCGCCTCGGCCAGCGCGCGGCGCGACTCGTCGAACTGGTAAGCCTCCGAGTATGCCTGGCTGAGGTCATAGTATGCCGCCGCGCTCTTCGGATCGATCGTCGCAGCGCGCTGGAAGAACTCCACGGCGCGCGCGAAGTCGCTGCGCCGGAAGTAGTAGGCCCCGATGTCGATCAGCGCCGCGGTGTTCTGCGGCTCGGCGTCGACCACCTCCTGGTACTTGTTGCGCGCCGCGTCCCACTGCCCCAGGATGCGGTCGACGTCGCCCTCGAACTGGCGCGCCGCGGCGCTCTCGGGCAAAGCGCTGCGCAGCACGCCGAGGTCCTCGAACAGCGTGCCGACCAGGCGGCGATCGCGCACGGCGTCCATGGCCCGGTACGGCGGTGACAGGCTGGGGACAAGCGCGCGCTCGGCGCTCGCGACCGCCAGCGGGACGATACCGACGATGGCGAAGACCAGCCCGAGTACGACCCGTTCGCGCGGCAAGGCGTAGACCCAGAGCAGCGCCGACCAGAAGAGGACCAGCCCCATCACCCCGCCGGGCAGAGCGAGCGGCCAGAGCAGGATGGCGAAGGCCAGGGCGCGCGCCACGACGCCGGGCAGACGGCGCCGCAGCGGGTGCTCGAGGTCATGCAGCAGCGCGCTGCCCTTGCTCGCCATCTGCACCGCGACGAACAGTCCGGCGGCGAGCAGCAGCACGGCGCCCCCCCAGCCGACGGCGCCGAGCAGCCACAAGCGGCGCAGCGTCGGCATCCCGGCGAGGCGCGACCAACCGACGATCTGCCAGCCGACAGCCTGCAGATACGAGCCCGAGAGCCGTTCTACTCGCGCCGCCGCGAACGCCGTCTCCGGCCGCCCCGGATCGAGGCGCTCCGCCGCCTGCAGGGCCCAGTTGGCGCGCGGGAGATTGCCGTCCCGGGCCGATTGCACGGCGCGCGCCGCGGCGCCCAGGCTGAGGTCCGGCAGGCGCGACATGCCGAGCTGCTGCGCGGTCGCCAGAGCACTCGATACCAGACCGTCAGCCCGGGTCGCATTGTTCTGGTAGAAGGCGCTCATCCACTGCAGCCATAGCTCCTGGATGTGGGCCAGCCCCTGGCGCGTCACCGGGCTCACTTCCAGGGCGGGCGTCGTCTCGGTCGTGATGGTGCTGGCGGTGCCAGCCGGTTGGCCGAGCAGCCGCGCCGTGCCCAGTCCGGCGAGCAGCAGGGCGAGCCCAAACGCCCGCCGGTACCGGCGAGCGGCGAATGGCGACGGCTGGGCTCGCGGCGCTCGGTCCAGGGTCATTCAGCCACGCTTCTGCACGTACCGCATCCGCAAGCGATAGAGCACGTCCTCGAGGAAGGCGAGCTCCTGCGCGCCGAGGTTGCCGGCGGTCTTCTGCCGCAGGAGGACCAGGAGATCGATGTGCAGTCGCGCCATCTCCAGGTTCTCGGCGGAGCTCCCGTCGGGCAGTGGCACGTCGCCAAGGTACAGCGCCACCGGCTCGGCGAGCAGCGCCACGAGGTCGAAGAAGGTCGGGGCCGCGAGCCCCGGGCCGAGGTCTGGCAGCTCGAGACGCGGCGCGCCGGCGCCCGGAGCGTTGGCCTCGGGGCCGGGAGGCGCCACCGGCGGGGGTGGCGCGGGCGGCTCCTCGCGGGGCGGCGGCGGCGCGGCGGGAGCGGGCTCCGCCGCAGCCTCGTCGGTGAGCGGGCGGAACTCCTCGCGCAGCTCCCCCTCCGGGGTGAACATCCGTTTGTCCGTGACCTTGATCTCACCCACGGAATACACCTCCGCGCGCAGCCTACACCTTGTCGCCTATGGCGTTATCGTAGCAACCGGATCGAGGGAAGCCAAACATGACCCCCACCGACCTCGCCCTGCTGACCGAGCTCGTGGCCCGCCTGCGCGCCCCCGACGGCTGCCCGTGGGACCGCGAGCAGACCCTGCGCGACCTGCGCGCCTACCTGCTCGAGGAGGCCCACGAGACCGCCGACGCGATCGATCGTGGCGCCCTCGACGACCTCGGGGGCGAGCTCGGCGATCTCTTGTTCCAAGTCGCGTTCGTCGGCGCTCTGGCCGAGGAGGGTGGCGGACCGGGAGTCGGCGAGGCGATCGCCCGCGTCCACCGCAAGATGGTGGCCCGCCATCCGCACGTCTTCGGCGAGGCGGTCGCCAAGGACGCTGAGGCGGTGCGCCAAGCCTGGGAGCGCCGCAAGCTCGCGGAGAAACGGGAGGGCTCGCTCCTCGACGGCGTCGCCGCCTCTCTCCCCGCCCTCACCGCCGCCTACCGCATGACCCAGAAGGCGGCCGGCGTCGGCTTCGACTGGCCGGACGCCGGGGCCGTCCTCGCCAAGCTCGAGGAGGAGATCGGCGAGCTCCGTCACTCGCTCGCCGAGGGCGACCGCGCTGCGCAATCGGAAGAGCTCGGCGACCTCCTCTTCACCGTCGCCAACCTGGCGCGCAAGCTCGACCTCGACCCCGAGGCCGCGCTGGCGCAGACCAACCTCAAGTTCCGCCGCCGCTTCGCCGCGGTCGAGGCGGGGCTGAAAGCAAGCGGCCGCCAGCTTGGCGAGGCGAGCCTCGAGGAGATGGATGCGCTGTGGGAGGAAGCGAAGCGGGCGGAGCGGGGGTAGGCGCGGGACGTCGACGGCGCTGCCGCCGGAACGGTCGCTCAGGTAGGCAGGAGGGCTGAGCACGCGTCGTTAAGCGTCAGTGTTCCTTTCCTGCGAGCACCTCCCGCAGGTACGGTAGCACCGTCTTCGCCACGATCTCGTGCCCGGCCGCCGTCGGATGCAGTCCGTCGGCCTGGGTCAGCTCGGGATGGCCGCCGACGCCCTCGAGGAGGAACGGCACCTCCGGCACGTGGAGCTCATGGGCGAGCTTCGCGTACACGGCGAAGAAGGCGGCGGTGTACTCCGGGCCGTAGTTGGTCGGGATGCGCATGCCGCAGAGCAGCACCTTGGCGCCGGCGGCGCGGATGCGCTCGATGATCTGGCGCAGGTTGGTTTCGATCTCGGCGATCGGCGCGCCGCGCAGGCCGTCGTTGGCGCCGAGCTCGACGACCACCAGATCAGGCTGCTGTCTGAGGAGCCAGCCGAGGCGGGCACGGCCGCCGGCGGTCGTGTCGCCGCTCACCCCGGCGTTGACCATCCGGATCGGGTGGCCCTCGGCGGCGAGCGCGGCCGCGACATGCGCCGGCCAGGCCTGCTCCTCCTCGAGGCCGAGACCGGCGGTCAGGCTGTCACCGAGGAAGACGACGAGGGGCTCGTGCGGCGAAGACTGGGGCGTTGCGGCCGCGACTGCCGCAGCGCCGCATTTCGCGTTTGCGGCGACGAGGATACCGAGAAGGACGATGAGATCGACACGGCGACGCACCCCGGAATCATAGACGGAGCGAGGGATAGAATCGCCCCGGTCGCAGCCACGGCGACGATTCCGCCCGCTCCCACGACACCTCGACAGCCGGACACTCCGACGCCGATGACCACGCCCACACTCGAAGCTCGCAAGCTCACGCGGCGACTGCCCTCCGGTGACCGCCTGCTCACCATCCTCGACGAGGTCGACCTCGAGATCGCCGCCGGCGAGTTCGTCGCCGTGCTCGGTCCCTCGGGCAGCGGCAAGTCGACGCTCCTGGCGCTCCTCGCCGGGCTCGACCGCCCGACGTCGGGCGAGATCCGCCTCGACGGCGAGCCGATCCAGGACCTCTCCGAGGACGCCCTGGCGCTCTTGCGGCGGCGCAAGGTGGGCTTCGTCTTCCAGTCCTTCCAGCTGCTCGGCAATCTGACCGCGCTCGAGAACGTGCTGCTGCCTCTCGAGCTGCAGGGCACCGCCGACGCCGAGGCGCGGGCGCATGAGCTGCTCGCGCGGGTCGGGCTCGGCGAGCGCGCCCACCACTATCCGTCGCAGCTCTCCGGCGGAGAGCAGCAGCGCGTCGCGCTGGCCCGCGCCTTCGCGACGAAGCCGCGGCTGCTGCTCGCCGACGAGCCGACCGGCAACCTGGACAGCGCCAACGGCGAGCGCGTCCTCCAGGTGCTCGCCGACCTGCGCCGGCGCGACGGCACCACCCTGGTCCTGGTGACGCACGATCCGGCAGTCGCCGCCCTCGCCGATCGGCGCATCCACCTGCGCGACGGCCGCATCGAGCGCGACGAGAGCGGACCGCGCGAGGCGCGATGAGGGTCGGCCTCTACCTGCGCAGCATGCAGCGCGAGTCGCGCGGCGCCAGCGGACGGCTGGTGTTCTTCGCCGCCTGCCTGGCAGTCGGAGTGGCCGGGGTGGTCGCGGTGGCAAGCCTCGGCGCGACCCTCGACCAGACGATACGCGGCGAGGCGAAGCAGCTCCTCGCCGCCGACCTCGTCGTGCAGGGGCGCCAGCCGATCCCCCCGGCGGTCGGTGCCGTGCTCGCCACGATCCCCGGTGTCCGCCGCGCCGACGTCGAGGAGACGATCACCGTCGTGGCGGCGCCGGCGGTCAACGACCGGACCGGCCGCCCGCGGCCCGGCCGCAGCCAGCTCGTCGAGCTCAAGGCGGTCGGCCCCGGCTACCCGTTCTACGGCAGCGTGAAGCTCGACCCGGAGCGCCCGCTCGCCGAGCTGCTCGCGAACGACGGCGCGGTCGCGGCGCCGGACCTGCTCACCCGCCTCGGCCTGCGGGTCGGCGACCGGCTGAAGGTCGGACAGCGCGAGTTCAGGATCGCCGGCGTCGTTCTCTCCGAGCCCGACCGCATGAGCGGCGCCTTCAGCCTCGGCCCGCGCCTCTTCCTGTCGCTCGACTCATTCCACCAGACCGGGCTCACCGGCGTCGGCAGCCGACTGCTCTACCGCGCCTTGCTGCGGCTGCCGCCGGAGTGGACCCGCGAGCAGGCCCGCGCGACCGCTGAGCGCCTGCGCCAGACGACCGGCAAGGACGGGCGCTGGAACGTCGAGAGCTACACCGAGGCGCAACCCTCGCTGCGCCGCGGCTTCGAGCGTGCCGAGCGCTTCCTCGGCCTGGTCGCGCTGCTGTCGCTCTTGATCGGCGCGGTCGGCGTGGCGCAAGCGGTGCGCGCCTGGGTGGCGAGCCGCCTCGACGACATCGCGGTGCTCGAGTGCCTCGGCGTGCGGCCGCGCGAGGTGCTGGCGCTGTACGTCGGCCAGACGGTGGCGCTCGCCCTCGCCGGCAGCGTCGTCGGCTGCATCGCCGGAACCCTGGTGCAGTGGGCCGTGCCGCCGCTGCTCGGCAATCTGCTACCGGCCGGCGTCGTGCCGACAGTGCAGCCCCTCGCCCTGCTGCGCGGCCTGGCGCTCGGCGTGGCGGTCTCGGCGCTCTTCGCCCTGGCGCCGCTGCTGACCGTGCTGCGGGTACCACCGGTGCGGGTGCTGCGCCGCGACGCCGAGCCGCTGCCGCCGCGCCGGCTGGCGCAGGCGCTGCTGCTGCTCGTCGTCGTCGCAGGCGTGCTGGTCCTCGCCAGCCTCCAGGCCGCATCGCTCGACCTCGGGATGCGCTTCACCGCCGGCCTCGCCGCCGCCGCCGCCGCGCTCGGGCTGGGCGCCGTGCTGCTGCGCCGCCTGGCGGCGGGATTTCCGCGCCGCCGGGTCGGATTCACCAGTCGGTACGGGTTGGCCGCCCTGGCACGGCCGGGCGCCGGTACGCTCGGCGCGGCGGTCGGGCTGGGGCTCGGCGTGCTGGTCGTCGTCGGCATGTGGCAGGTCGAAAGCCAGCTCGCCGCCCAGCTCGATCGCGACCTGCCGGTCGCGGCGCCCAACACGTTCCTGATCGACATCCAGCCCGAGCAGTGGGCGGGGGTGCGCGACGTCCTCGCCCGCGCCGGCGCGACGACGATCGAGTCGGTGCCGATCGTGATGGCACGCCTGCGCGCGATCGACGGCAAGCCGGTCGAGGAGATCGCCGGCGCCGAGAAGGACGAGCGCCGCCGGCGCTGGGCCCTGACCCGCGAGCAGCGCCTGACCTACCTTGCCGAGCTGCCCAAGGACAACCAGATCGTCGCGGGCAAGCTGTGGAGCGGCGCGCGCCGCGATCCGCAGCGCGCCGAAGTCAGCCTGGAGAAGGAGTTCGCCGACGACATCGGCGCCCACCTCGGCTCCCGGCTCGACTTCGACGTGCAGGGAGTGCCGGTCGAGCTCTGGGTGACCAGCCTGCGCACCGTGAAGTGGGAGAGCTTCGGGATCAACTTCTTCGTGGTCGTCGAGCCCGGCGTGCTCGACGACGCGCCGCAGCAGCGCGTGGCGGCGGCGCGCCTGCCCGAGGGCAGCGAGCAGGGCGTGCAGGACCGCCTCGCCGAGCGCTACCCGAACGTCACCCTGCTGCGGGTGCGCGAGATCCTCGAGAAGGTGACCGGCGTGCTGCGCCGCATCGGGCTCGGGGTGCGCTTCCTCGGCGGCTTCACGGTGCTCGCCGGCATCGCGATCCTGGCCGGCGCGATCTCGGCCAGCGCGGCGCGACGCGGCCGCGAGGTGGCGCTGCTCAAGACCCTCGGCCTGACGCGAGCTGGCGTCGTGCGGGTGTTCGCGGTCGAGTACGCGCTGCTCGGATTGCTCGCCGGCGCGCTGGGCGCGAGCTCCGGCGCGGTGCTCGCCTGGGCGGTGCTCACGCGCGGCATGGAAGTGCACTGGCGGCTGGAGACCGCGCCGATCGTCGCCGCGATCGCCGGCACGGTCTTGCTCGCCGTCCTCGCCGGGGTCGCCGCGAGCTGGGGCGCCCTGCGCCGCCGCCCGATCGAGGCGCTCAGGGCGGAGTGAGCGACGACGCGCTCGCCGGCTGCAGACGCAAGCTCTCCCAGCGCACGCCGATCGGAGTCGCGAAGCATGCGGCGCAGCCGTCGGGAACGACCCGCAGGCGCCGCGTCGCCTTGCCCTCCCCGCCGCTCCACAGCGCGGCGAGATCGATCAGCCGGCTCGCCAGCGGGCTCACCAGCAAGCCGCTGCGGGCGTTCTCGGGAACGACGCGGAAGCGCTGCACCTCCCCCGAGCGCAGCTCGCATTCGACCCACACCGCCGGCAGACGCAGGAGCAGGTCCGCGCCCCGGCCGAGCAGGCTCGGGCGGAGATCGAGATCGGCGAAGACCAGGCCCTCCTCGGCCGGCACCTCGAGCCAGTCCCCGAGCCTCAGGCTCGCCGTGCCGAGGGTGCGCGGCTTGGTGGCCGCCGGGCGGTCTCGGCGCAGGGCGAGGAGCGCGCGCGGCGCCAGCATCACCGGCTGGTAGTGAGCCAGGATTGCCCTCCAGCTGAGCGGCGCATCCCACAGCGGATGGCGGCCATCGAACGCCGCGAAGTCGACGAGCAGGGCATCCGGTGCCCTGGCACCCGCGAAATGCGCCGCGTCGAGCTCATCCAGCCAGGGGGTGTAGGCGGTGTAGAGCTGCAGCGTCGGGCTCGGCACCCAGTCCAGACGGTTGGCAGGAATGCGGCTGAGCTCGAACGGGACGGCGTCGACGCTGCGACCCCGCAGCGTTGCGACGAGCTCCGCGGGCAGCCGCGACGCGGCAAGCCGCCGCTGCGACGCGGCCTCCGCGGAGCGGCTTGCGGCGCCGGGGTCGACGAGCCAGAGCGTCTCGCTGAGAACGTTCCAGCGGGTCGGGGGCGGCAGCGGGCGCCACTGGTGCAGGCCTCTCAGGTCGGCCACGCAGAGGAGCCCCGCGATCAGCCCGATGCCCGCGACGCCGGCCGCCGCCCGACGGCTCTCGGCGAGCGGCACGGCCAGGGCGAAGAGCCCCACGACCAGCGGGAAGAAGAACAGCACGTGCTCGTCCTGACGCACGAACCCGTGGCGGAACGCGAGCAGCGCGAGCGGCAGCGCCAGGGCGCCGAACCAGGCGGTGACGGAGCGGCGGCGCCAGGCGAAGGCCGTCGCTGCCGCGACCAGCGCCAGGCAGGCGAGCCCTGCGATCAGCTCCAGCGGCGGCCCGTCGACGCCCATCGCCGCGCCAAAGCCGCGCGCCAGCTCGACCTGGGCGCGCAGCCAGACCCCGGCTCCCCGCCAGGAGCCGCAGAAGATCGGCAGGGCGACGAGCGCACCGCCGAACCCGATCGCGCCGCCCACCGCGATTTCACGCCGCAGGCCGGCGCGCTCCGTCCGCCACCGCCACAGCAGGTACACGAGCACCAGCGCGCCGCATTCCACCCCGAGGTTGATCTTCATCAGGGAGACGAGCAGCACCCAGCCCATCGCCCAGGGCAAGGCGAGGCGCGGGCGGCCGGTCGCGATGCGCAGCGCCAGGAACTGGAACAGGATGAGGTTCAGGCGGTACTCGGGAGTGAGCCCGAGCAGGATCGCCACGCTCCAGAGCCCCGCCGCCAGCACCGCGGCAAGGCCGGAGGAGCGCCGCAGCGCCGCGGCGAAGACCCCGGCGCCAATCGCGAAGAGCAGCAGCCGAGCGGCGACCGCCCAGCGCAGATCGATCGCCCAGCCGACCGGCACCAGCCAGGCGCCGAGCGGTCCGTAGGTGAAGACGATCGCCTCGCCGTGCCGGATCCCCCGCGCCATGGTCTCGTTCAGCGACCACATCCAGGAGGGATCGAGCCCCGCCGCAGCCGGCCGCGGCGCCGCCGGCCAGGTCATCCAGGCGTACGCCGCAAACGCGAGCCCGAGCAGCAACCTCCGGCGGAGCGACATCGGCCGACGCGGCCTACTCGGGACCGGGCCCCGGGCGGTCGAGCAGGAAGGAGACCGGGACGAACTCGAAGCCCGCCGCTCGGGCGCGCGGGATCTCCTCGCGCAGCACCGCGAAGGTCGTCGGATGCGGATGCCCGATGGCGATCGCGGCGCCGCGCTCGCGCGCCAGGTCGAGGAAGCGGCGGAACTCCTGGCGCACCGCCTCGGCGCCCGGCTCGGGGTCGAGGAAGACCAGCCGCTCGGCGGCGGGCAGGCCGAGGGCGATCGCCTCGCGGTAGCCGACGCTCTGCGAGCTGGTGCGCGAGTCGAGGTAGTAGAGGCCGCGCTCGGCGAGCACCCCGAGCACAGCGCGCATCGCCGCCGGGTCAGCGGAGATCTCGGAGCCCATGTGATTGTTGACGCCGACCGCGCCCGGCACCGCGTCGAGCGCCCGGTTGGTCGCCTCGACCAGCTCGGTCGGGCTCATCCCCTCGCGCAGGGCGCCGAAGCCCGGATTCTCCTTGCCCGCCGGCTCCATCGGCAGATGGCAGAGGATCTCTACCTGGCGGCGGCGCAGGTCCTCGACGACGCGCGGCGTCAGGCTCTCGAAGGGCAGCACGGCATAGGTCACCGGCACGCCGAGCGCGACGATCTCCTGCACCTCCTGCAGGCTGCGACCGAGATCGTCGATCACCAGCCCGAGGCGAACCGGTCGCGGGTTCTGCGGCGCGGCCGAGGCCGGCCCGCTCGTTGTCGACGGCGGACGCGGCGCGCGGCGCGGCGCTGGAGACGGAGACGGGCGCGCCGTCGCGGCCTTCGGCGCCGGCTTGCCGGCGGTGAAGCGCAGCATCGCGCGTCCACCGAGGTACAGGCCACCGGCAAACAACGCCAGACCGGCGAGGGCGGCGAGCGCCTTGCGCCCCGCGGCCGGACCGCGCCGGGCGGCGCCGCGGGCCTGCTTCGGTCGCGGTCGCTTCTTGGTCGCCAAAGCGGGAGACGGCGGCCGCTAGGCGGCCTTCTTGGCGGGAAGGGAGTCCTCGCCGAGCAGCACGCGCAGGGCGCGATCGCGGACGATGGCCGGCAGCGGCTTGTCCTTCTCGGCGAACGTACGCGAGCGCTCGGTGACCTCGAGGTCGGGAGCCAGTCCGCTCTTCAGGAGCACGTGGTCGGGGCCGGTGTAGAAGCCGTCGGTCAGCTCGAGGCGGGCCCCGGAGCTCAGCTTCAGGCTGGCCAGATGGGAGGCCCAGCCGAAGGTCTCCTCGCCCACCAGCTTGGCGCCGATCTTCTGGCGCAGCACGGTGGCGAGGATCTCGGCGGCGCCGAGCGTGCCGTGGTCGACCAGCACCACGACCTCTCCGCGCCACAGCGGCTGGCTGGTCGAGGAGAAGGTCTCCAGAGTCTTGTCGCGCGACAGCAGCGCGCCGCTCTCGCCGCCGACAAACAGCGCCGCAACCGGATAGGCCAGGCGCACGTCGGGCGCCGCCACCCCGCGCAGATCGATCAGCAGCTTGGCGTGCCCGGCGCTCTGCAGCTGGCGCAGCAGCGTCGCGGTCGCCGCCGCGGTCGAGGCGTCGAAGCTGGCGATGCGCAGCACGTTGGCGCCGTCGCGCTCGGGCTCGACGCGCGGCGCCGGTGGCGAGAAGCTCTTGAGCTCGACCGTCGTCTTGACCGGAGCGCCGCGCCGGATGACCTCCAGCTCGAGCTTGGTCCCCGGCGCCTCGGCGAACTGGCGCTCGAGGTCCCAGGTAGGCATCAGGCGGGTCGAGCGGTTGTCGATCTTGGACAGCAGGTCGCCCTCCTGGATGCCCGCCGCCGCCGCCGGGCTGCCTTCGTCGACCCCCACGATGTACGCGATGCCGCGCTCCTTCAGGGTCAGCAGGCCGCTGCGCGAGCGGCCGATCGCGTGCGCCGCCTCGTGAATGGCGACCGCCTTGGCGGGCACGTACACGCAGAACGGATCGAGCGCGTCGGTGGTGCCATCGAGCGCCGCGCCGAGCAGGGTGTCGACGCTGGTGTCGTCGACATAAGCCTCGCGCACCAGGTGGAAAGTCTCGGTGAAGACCGACAGGTACTTGTACAGCGAGTCGTCGCCGGAGTCCTTGCCGCGTCCGACCGCGGCGAGCAGGCTGCCGCCGACGACCGTCATCACGAAAGTCAGGGAGACGAGGACGAAGACGAGCCGGCCTCGGGTCATTGCGGTGCCTCGCGCAGCCAGGTCAGGGGATCCTCCGGGTGATTCTCCACGCGGATCTCGAAATAGACGAGATCGCCGGCGGAGCCCACCGGCGCGCCCAAAGATACCACATCGTCCTTCGCCACCCGGGCGCTCGCGAGGCCGCCGTACAGGGTGAATGCGCGGCCGGCGTGGTGCACCACCACGGTCACACCGTAGCCCGGGAACGGCGCCGCGAACAGCACCTTGCCGGGATAGATCGCACGGACCTCGTCGCCCGGCTCGGCGGGGGCGATGTCGATCCCGTTGTGCGGCACCTTGGTGCCGTAGCGCGGGTCGAGCTGCACTCCGAAGCCGCGCACCACGCGCCCGCGCAGCGGCCAGTCGAGCACTCCCCGAAAGCTCGCCAGGGGCTTGCCCTGGATCGCCGGGTTGCGCCCGTACAGGAGATCGAGGAAGTC
>JBLMYC010000067.1:0-16379 GCA_050258075.1 Acidobacteriota bacterium | reverse complement strand
GGGCCTTCTCGGCGAAGTCGATCCGCTTGTAGTGGTTGTAGACCGCCACGGCCAGCTTCTTCTTCGCCTGCTCCTGGCCGATGACGTACTCGTCGAGGAGCGCCTTGATCTCCTTGGGCTTGGGCAGCGTGGTGTCCTGCTGCTGCTCGAGCATGCGGTCTTCGGCGATGATGTCGAGACAGATGTCGACACACTCGTCGCAGATGAAGACCGTCGGACCGGCGATCAGCTTCTTGACTTCGCGCTGGCTCTTGTTACAGAACGAGCACCTCAGAGCGTCGTCGCCGGAGTCTTTCTTCGGCATTTCTCCTCCGTCTCAACTCGCGGGAACAACCAGGCGGGCAGGCGGTCGCGCCACGGGGCAATCATACCAGATCGT
Source organism: Acidobacteriota bacterium (assembly GCA_050258075.1). GTDB lineage: Bacteria > Acidobacteriota > Thermoanaerobaculia > Multivoradales > JAGPDF01 > JBLMYC01. Next base: position 16,000 of record JBLMYC010000067.1, on the reverse strand, counting down.
GGGCTCCCGCCGCGTCCGCCCTACGGCGCCTTGCGCACCATGACGCGGTCGGCGAGGCCGTACTTGACCGCCTCCGCCGACTCCAGGATCTTGTCGCGCTCGGTGTCGGAGTGGATCTCCTCGGCGGTCTTGCCGGTGTGCGAGGCCAGGATCTCGTCCAGGCGGTCGCGCAGGCGCAGCATGTCCTTGGCGTGGATCTCGATGTCGGTCGTCTGGCCGCCGAGACCCTGCGCCCAGGGCTGGTGGATGATCACCCGGGCGTTGGGCAGCACGGCGCGCTTGCCCTTGGCGCCGGCGGCGAGCAGCACCGCGGCCATCGAGGCCGCCTGGCCGACGCACAGCGTGGCGACGTCGGGCTTCACGTACTGCATGGTGTCGTAGATCGCCAGGCCGGCGGAAACCGACCCGCCCGGCGAATTGATGTACAGCGCGATGTCGCGCTCCGGGTTCTCCGCTTCCAGGAACAGCATCTGGGCGATCACCAGGCTCGCCACGTCGTCGTCGATCGGGCGGCCCAGGAAGATGATGTTGTCCTTCAGCAACCGCGAGTAGATATCGTACGCTCGCTCGCCGCGGTTGGTCTGCTCGACGACCATCGGGATCAGCATCGCTCCACGCTCCTTCTACATCGCTCCAACTCGGATTACCTCACGCCTGGGCGGCCGCGTCCGCGCGCTCGCCGAGCAGGCGATCGAGAGTCTTTTCGCGCCGCAGCTGGGCGCGCAGCTGGCCGAGCCGTCCGGCCTCATCGAGCGCCTGGCGCACCGCCGAAGTCGAGCGGCCCTCCAAGCGGGCGATCGATCCCAGGGCGCGTTCGAACTCCTCCTCCGACACGGTCACGTCCTCGGCCTGCGCCACGGCGTCGAGCAGCAGGCGCGCGTGCACTCGCTTCTCGGCCTGCGGCTTGAGGTCGTCAGCGAGGCGCTGCCAGTCGACCTGGGCCCGCTCGGGGTCGACCCCGCGGCGCGCCAGGTTCTCGGCGAATTCCTGCATCAGCTGCTCACGCTCGTGCTCCACGACCCCTTCCGGCAGCGGCACCGGGTGGCGCTCGCGGAGCTGGTCGATCAGCGCCTGCTCGCGCTGGCGCCGGCGCTCGATTCGCTTGGCGGCGCCGAGTCGGGCCTCCACATCCTTCTTCAACGCCGGGAGATCCTCGAAATTCCCGAGCTTCTTCGCGAACTCGTCGTCGATGTCCGGCAGCCGCTGCTCACGCACCTCGGTCACTTCCAGGCGATAGCGGTGCTCGTGGACGTGCTCGCCTTCGCCATGCTTACGGACGAGCTCGGTCGCCTGTCCGGCCTGGAGGCCGCTGGCGGCCACTCCGAGCTCCTCCCAGACCGCCGGATCGCCGACCTCGAAGCTGACCGGCTGCGGGCCCTCGCTCGAGCCGAGGTCGGCCAGCCGCGCCGCCACCCGGTCGCCGCGCGCCGCCGGGCGCTCCACCACCACCCAGTCCGCGACGTTGCGGCGCAGGTCCTCGAGCGCGCGGTCGACCTCCTCGCCGGTGGGGTCGCTCGTCGGCTCGGGAAGCTGGAAGTCCTTGGTGTTGCCGAGCTCGATTGGCGGCCGCACCTCGACCGTGGCGACGAAGCGCAGCGGCTCGCCGGCCCGGAGCTCGACGTTCTCGACCTGCGGCGGCAGCAGCGGATCGAGGTTGCTCTCGGCCTGCGCCTGGCGCCAGAAGCGCGGCAGCAGGCGGTCGACGACCTCGTGCTCGATGTCGTGCGCGAAGCGCTGGCGCACCAGGTTGGTGGGTACCTTGCCCTTGCGGAAGCCCGGGATGCGTGCCTGGCGGCCGAACTCGGCCACCACCCGGTCCATTTCGGCACTGACCGCGGCGGCCGGCACCTCGATCGCCAGCTTCTTGCGGCAGGGACCCACCTCTTCGACGGAGACGACAACGCTCATGGGCGGAAGCGATCCTGTGAGATCTGCAGGGTTGATCGGAGCGGCTGGTGCGAAAGGGGGGACTCGAACCCCCAACCCGGTCTCCCGGGACTAGATCCTAAGTCTAGCGCGTATACCAGTTCCGCCACTTTCGCGTGCAACTCGTCGCCGCGGGGATCCTACCGCCACCGGCCGGAAGACCCATGCTGCCGCGCTGCGACGAGGGAAGAATCGGAGAAGATGGTGAGCCGCCTAGGAATCGAACCTAGAACCCGCAGATTAAGAGTCTGCTGCTCTACCAATTGAGCTAGCGGCCCCGCGACGGCAAAGCTTACGAGAACCCCGGCGACGAATCAAGAGCTACAGGAGATGCTTGATCTCCGCCGCGCCGATCGGGCTCGAAGCGGTGATGATCAGCGCTGCGACCCCCTGCTCGATGCGGGGGATCTCGAGCGCCAGCGCCAAACGTCCCTGGCCGTCGGTCTCGCCGCTCGCCAGGGTGCGCGGATGGGCGACGGTCGAGATCATCTTCACCGTCACCTGGGCGCCCGGCACCGGGCGGCCGCTCTTGCTCGCCGTCGCCAGCAGCACGAGGTCGTTGCGCCCCCCGGGCTGCAAGGAGTTCGCGGAGTCCATCTCGAGCGCCAGCTGGTCGTGCTGCGCCTCGGTCGCCAGGTAGTCGAGGATCACCTGGTCGAGGCTGCGCTCGCTGTCGGCACCGGCGGCAACCGCCACCGCGTGGGTCGCGGTCTCGCGGCGCTCCGGAACGGCGCGGCTCTGCAGCAGCTGCGGTACGCGGTCGTCGAACTTGCCACTCTTGATCGCCGCGATCATCACCCGGTGCTGGTGGTCCATCATGCCGACGATGTCCTTCTCGCCCTTGCCGGTGGCGAGCATCTCGGCATAGCCGGCGCGCTTCGAGGCCACCACCTGGCCGCCCACGTACACCAGGCTCTCGATGAACGGGTTCTGCAGTCCCTTGTCCTCGGTCTGGACGTGGAACACCACTTCCTGGTGCTTGATGTCTGTGTTGTAGCCGGTGATCATGCGGACCGCGTGGGCTGCGGCTCTCTAAAACGCTCATTCTAGGGACGGTTGCCGGAGGGGTCAAGGAGCGCCCGGTGGACGGCGCCCTCCCGGCGTGCGAAAATCCAAGCGCGACGGGCCGCCGCCCGCTTCGCGTTCATCCGACAACCCCGGAGACGGAGGACTGCAGAGATGTCCGAGACGGCCACCGCCCAGCGCACGCTGGTCCACTACCAGGTCCGCGACGGCGTCGCGTATCTCACGCTCGACGACCCGCCGGCCAACACTTACACCCACGAGATGATGCGCCAGCTCGACGAGTGCATTCTCAAGGCGCGCTTCGACCCCGCGGTGCACGTCATCGTGCTCAGCGGCACCGGCGAGAAGATGTTCTGCGCCGGCGCCAACATCAACATGCTCAAGCAGTCGGACCCGACCTTCAAGTACTACTTCTGCCTGCACGCCAACGAGACGCTGTCGCGCCTCGAGCAGACGCCGAAGCTGGTGATCGCGGCACTGAACGGCAACACCGTCGGCGGCGGCCTCGAGATCGCCATGGCCGCCGACCTGCGAATCGCCCGGAAGAACGGCGGCAAGGTCGGCCTGCCGGAGGTCACCCTCGGCGTGCTGCCGGGCACCGGCGGCACCCAGCGGCTGGTGCGCATCGTCGGCAAGAGCCGGGCGATCGAGCTGATGGTGACCGGGCGGCTGTTCTCCTTCGACGAGGCGAAGGAGTACGGCATCATCGACACGATCTTCGAGGGCGCCGACTTCATGGCCGAGGTCCACGAGTACGCCAAGCAATTCTGCCCGCCGAACAAGGCGGCCAGGGCGGTGGGCCGCATCAAGCGCTCGGTGCAGTCGGGCGCCGAGGTGCCCTTCGAGTCGGCGCTCACCCTGGAGCGCGAGCTGCAGCAGCAGCTCTTCCAGAGCGACGACGCCAAGGAAGGCCTGGCGGCATACGTCGAGAAGCGCGCCCCGCGCTTCACCGCCAAGTAGGAAGCCCATCCGAACCGCGGCGGCGGACCCTCCGCCGCCGCGCGCTCCCTCCCCGCTCCGCCCCGCGCTCTTGGTACGATCGGCGGGATGCGTCCGACAACCATCGTTCTCGCCGCCCCCCTGCGCACGCCGATCGGCAAGTTCGGCGGCGCGCTTTCCTCGCTCTCCGCCGCCGACCTCGGCACCGCTGCCGCGCAGGCCTGCCTCGAGCGCGCCGGCCTCGAGCCGGGACGCATCGACCAGGTTGTTTTCGGCCACGCCCGCCAGGCGGGCGGCGGCCCCAACACCGCCCGCCAGATCGCGTTCCGCGCCGGGGTGCCGGTCGAGCGCCCGGCGCTGACCCTCAACCAGGCCTGCGGCTCGGGCCTGCAGGCGGTATTCACCGCGGCGCGCGCGATCCTGCTCGGCGAGGCGCGTGTCGTCCTCGCTGGCGGCACCGAGTCGATGTCCAACACCCCGTACCTGCTGCCGCGCGCCCGCTGGGGCTACCGCCTCGGCAACGAGGAGATCGTCGACGGCATGTACCGCGACGGCTTCAACGATCCGCTGTCGAAGCTGGTCATGGGCGAGACCGCCGAGGAGCTGGCGGTCGACAAGGGGATCGATCGCGCCGCGGCCGACGCCTGGGGGCTGCGCAGCCAGCTGCGTTGCGAGGCGGCGCGTCGGTCCGGACGCTTCGCGAGCGAGATCGTGCCGGTGCGGGTCGCCGGCCGCAAGGGCGACACCGTGGTCGCGAGCGACGAGCATCCGCGCGACGGCATGACGCTGCAGGCGATGCAGAAGCTGCCGGCGGTATTCCGGTCCGGCGGTACGGTCACCGCCGGCAACGCCTCGGGAATCACCGATGGTGCCGCCGCGCTCCTGGTCGCGTCCGAGGACGCGGCGCGCGAGCTCGGCCTGGCCCCGGTCGCCCGCCTGCTCGGCTGGAGCACGGTGGGCTGCGACCCGCGCATCATGGGGATCGGTCCGGTGCCGGCCTGCGCCGCGCTCGAGGCGTCGACCGGCGTGCGTCCAGGCGACGTCGATCAGATGGAGCTCAACGAGGCGTTTGCCACCCAGGTGGTCGCCTGCCTGAAGGAGATCGAGATCGATCCCGAGCGGGTCAACCCGGACGGCGGCGCGATCGCGCTCGGCCACCCGATCGGCTGCACCGGCGCGCGCATCCTGGTCACCCTGATCCACGGCCTCGAGGCACGCGGCGGCCGGCGCGGCATCGCGACGCTGTGCGTCTCCGGCGGCATGGGCCTCGCGGCGCTGGTGGAGCGACTTTGAGACGAGCGCCGGGGCGGATCGTCCTTTCGACCGCCGCCGGCGAGAAGGTCGATCCATACCGCGAAGCGCTCCTCGGGCTCGGCGTCGCGGCCGAACGGCTGCAGGTCGTCCGGCCCACGAACACCGCGAGCCCCGACGTGGCGCTCAGCGGCGCCGCCGGCCTGCTGCTGTGCGGCGGCGCCGACGTCGATCCGCGACGCTACGGAGAGAAGACGCTCGCCGACGCCCGCGTCCACGTCCAGCCGGAGCGCGACGACCTCGAGTGGGAGCTGCTCGCCGGCGCCCGGGAGCGCCGGATGCCGGTGCTCGGCATCTGCCGCGGAGTGCAGGTCATGAACGCATTTCTCGGCGGCACGCTGTGGCAGGACCTGCCGCTGCAGACCGGGACCGCGATCGAGCACTCGCACCCGCGGCCGCTCGACGCCCTGCCGCACACGGTCGAGGTCGCCGCCGACCGGCACCCGGTCGCCCGGCGGATGGGAGAGGGAACGCTGCCGGTCAACAGCCGCCACCACCAGGGAATCCGGGCGCTGGCTCCCGGGCTCGTCGCGCTGGCGCGCTCCGCCGACGGCCTGGTGGAGGCCTGTGCCCTGTCACCCGGCGACGGCTGGTGGCTCGCCGGCGTGCAGTGGCATCCCGAGAATCTGCTCCGGGACCCGCGCCATCGCGGACTGTTCCTGGAGTTCCTGCAGGCGGCCGCGGTGCCGGCCGGAGAGGAGATGAGATGAGCGAAGCGGTGCGCCTCGAGCGCGGCGAGCGGATGACGACGATCACGATCGATCGCCCGCCGCTGAACATCCTGGACATCCCGACGATCGCGGCGTTCGACACCGCGCTGCGCGAGCTCGAGAGCGATCCGATCCTCCAGCTCGTGGTGGTGCGTGGCGCCGGCGAGAAGGCCTTCTCGGCCGGGGTCTCGGTCGCCGATCACACGCCCGACAAGGTGGCGCCCATGCTGCGCGCCTTCCACGCCGCGCTGCACCGCCTGTGGGCGCTCGAGGCGACGACCCTCGCGGTCGTCCACGGCCACTGCCTGGGCGGCGGCATGGAGCTGGCAATGGTCTGCGACCTGGTGCTGGCGAGCGACGACGCGAAGTTCGCGCAGCCGGAGATCCAGCTCGCCTGCTACCCACCGGTCGCCGCGGCCCTGTACCCGGCGGCGATCGGCGCCCGGCGCGCCAGCGAGATGCTGCTCACCGGGCGCCCGTACTCGGCGGCCGAGGTCGAGCGACTGGGGATGGTGAACTGGCTGGTGCCGCGCGCCGAGCTCGACACCAAGCTCGCCGCCGTGACCAAGGACCTGCTGTCGCGCAGCGCCGCGGTCGCCCGCCTCACCAAGCGCGCCCTGCGCGCCGGCGAGACCCGGACCTTCCCGGCGGCGCTCGCCGCGGCCGAGCGCATCTATCTCGAGGAGCTCGCCTCGACCGCCGACATGAACGAGGGGATCGCCGCTTTCCTCGCCAAGCGCCCGGCGGCATGGAAGCACCGCTAGTCGTCGAAGGAGATCCGCAGCAAGGCGCCGTCGGGCCCGAACTCGTGGGTGGCCATCCGGCCCGCCTCGTCGCGCTGGCGGGCGAAGCGGCGGAACAGCTTTCCCGAATCGTCGTAGACCTCCCAGCCGGTGCAGGCGCCCGCAGCGTCGAAGCTCCACCGGGTGTCCGACAGCAGGTTGTCCAGCGCGTCGTAGTCGGTCGTCCGGACGAGCCGCTCGTGCTCGTCGTAGGTGTCGACCGTCCGGCCGCCTTCGTCGTCGACTCGGGTCTCAATCCGCATGGCTGTCTCGGCAGCATAGCCGTCTCCGCCGCCGCCGGGTAGCCCATCCCCGTCTGCGGCTCGTAGTAAAGTCAAAGATGAAGTTCGCCGGGCCTGCTTTCGACAAGCCGCCGTCTCGAAGACCATTCCTGGAGGAGACTCTGGACCATGGCTGACACGATTCTGATGCACCGGGAGGGGCGCGTCGCCATCCTCACCGTCAACCGTCCCGACAAGCTGAACGCGCTCAACGACCAGGTGCGCGACGACATGCTCGCCGCCCTCGACGCGATCGAGAAGGACGACGGGATCGGGGCCGTCGTCATCACCGGCGCCGGCGAGAAGTCGTTCATCGCCGGGGCCGACATCGGCGAGTTCGAGGGCCGCGCGCCGTTCGACCAGCGCCACGCCATGCGCAACCCGCGCATTTTCGACGTCATGGCGAGCTTCCCCAAGCCGGTGATCGCCATGGTGAACGGGTTCTGCCTGGGCGGCGGCTGCGAGCTGGCGATGTCCTGCGACCTGATCGTCGCCTCCGACAAGGCGCGCTTCGGCCAGCCCGAGATCAACCTCGGCCTGATCCCCGGCGGCGGCGGCACCCAGCGCCTGCCGCGGCGCGTCGGTCTCGGCCATGCCATGCGCTTGATCCTGACCGGCGACATGGTTGGCGCCGCCGAAGCCAAGGACATCGGCCTTGCCGACCTGGTCATCCCGCACGAGGAGCTGCGCGCCAAGACGATGGAGCTGGCCGGGAAGATCGCCGGCAAGAGCCCCCTCACCCTGCGCGTCGCCAAGGAAGCCGTGCGCGCCAGCCAGCGCCTGGCGATCGAGGAGGGAATCCTGTACGAGCGCGACCTCTTCTGCCTGTGCTTCGCGACCGAGGACAAGAAGGAAGGCGTGAAGGCCTTCCTCGAGAAGCGGCCCGCCGCCTGGACCGGGCGTTGAGCGCGCTGCCCTACCCGATCACCGATCTGCACGTCCACATCGGGCCCTGGGACGAGCTCCGCCCCGGGGCCCGGGCGCGCCTGGTCGAGGAGCGGGCGGACCACGCCGAGCTCGCGAAGCTGGCAGCGGACTCCAAGGCGCTCCTCCGCCACATGGACGCCGAGGCCGTCGAGCGGGTCGCGCTCATCCACTACGTCGCGCCGGAGGTGATGGGCTTCACGAACGCGGCGAACGACTGGGTGGCGCGCTACGCCGCCGCGGCGCCCGACCGCCTGATCGCCTTCGGCTCGGTGAACCCCCGCCACTCGGCCGATCCCCGGCGCGACGTCGAGGCGCTCCACGCGAGCGGCATCCGCGGGCTCAAGATCCACCCGCCGCACCAGCTCTTCGCCGCCAACGCCTACCTGGCGGAGCTGCCCGCTCTGGCGCAGGTCTACGAAGCCGCCCAGGCCCTCGCCATGCCGGTGATGGTGCACACCGGCACCTCCGTCTTCCCCGGGGCGCGCAACCGGCTCGCCGACCCGATGGCGTGCGACGACGTGGCGGTGGATTTTCCCGAGCTGCGGCTGATCCTCGCCCACGCCGGGCGGCCGCTCTACTGCGAGACGGCATTCTTCCTGACGCGGCGCCACCCGAACGTCTACCTCGAGCTCTCGGGCATTCCGCCGAAGCACCTCCTCGACTACCTGCCGCGGCTCGAACAGGTCGCCGACAAGACGCTGTGGGGCACCGACTGGCCGGACGCCGGCATCCCTGGCATGGCCAGGAACGCGCAGGACTTCCTCGCCCTGCCGCTCCCGCCCGACGCGCAACGCAAGATCCTGCGCGACAACGCGCGCCGGTTGTTTCCGTAGCACCGCGGGTACTCCCCCTGTCATCCCGAGCGAGAGCGAGGGATCTGGGGGGCGGGCGGCCTCGCCACGCCCACGCTAGAATCCGCGCGCCATGTCGACCGCCATCCCGCACGAGGACCTGCTGCGCTACCGCGAGGAGTTCCCGATCCTCGCGAAGACCACCTACCTGATCAACAACTCGCTCGGCGCCATGCCGCGCGGGGTGCACGAGGAGGTCGAGCGCTTCGCGACCACCTGGGAGACGCGCGGCGTGCGCGCCTGGCACGAGGGCTGGTGGGAGATGTCGGTCGAGACCGGCGACCTGCTCGCTCCGATCCTCGGCGTCGGGACGGGTGAGATCTCGATGCACCAGAACGTCAGCGTGGCGATGGCGATTCTGCTCTCCTGTCTCGACTACCCGCGCGAGCGCAACCGGATCGTCTTCACCGAGATGAACTTCCCGAGCGTGATGTACGTCGTCGAGGGCGAGCGCCGCAAGGGCGCCGAGATCGTCGTGGTGCCCTCCGACGACGGCGTCGGCGTGCCGACCGAGCGCCTGCTCCAGTCGATCGACGAGCGCACCCGCGTGGTGCCGATCTCGCACGTGCTCTTCCGCTCGGCGTTCATCCAGGACGCCCAGGCGATCGCGCGGCGCTGCCGCGAGGTGGGTGCCTTCCTGATCCTCGACTGCTACCAGTCGGCCGGAGCGGTTCCGGTGCGCCTGCGCGACTGGGGGATCGACGCCGCGGTCGGGGGCTCCGTGAAGTGGCTGTGCGGCGGGCCCGGCGCCGGCTACCTGTGGGTGAATCCGGCGGTCGCCGACAGCCTGCGGCCGGCGGCGACCGGCTGGCAGGCCGACGAGGAACCGTTCGCATTCCGCCCCGGGCCGATCCACTACGCCCACGGCGCCTGGCGCTTCCTCACCGGCACCCCCAACATCCCGGCCCTCCATTCCTGCCGGCCGGGCTACCGCATCGTCGGCGCGATCGGCGTCGAGCGCATCCGCGAGCGCTCACTGGCGCTGACCGAGCACCTGATGCGCGCGGCGCTCGACGCCGGCTTCGAGGTGCGCACGCCACGCGACCCGTCACGGCGCGGCGGCACCGTCTCGGTCTTCCATCCCGACGCCGAGCGGCTGTGCCGCGAGCTGATCGAGCGCGACATCATCTGCGACTATCGCCCCGCCGCCGGAGTGCGTCTCTCGCCGCACTTCTACAACACCGCGGCGGAGTGCGATCACGCGATCTCGACCCTCGCCGAGGTCGCCCGTCGAGCTCGCTGAGCGACGCTCTCTCACCGCTCTCCCGCAGCCAGCGCACGGCGCGTCGTTTGGACGCACCGTGGCGTCCCGTCGTAAGACTTCACAGGAACAGTCGTCCACGAGCTCGGGGCGCACAACCAACACGGGAGAACCACGAAATGACGCCTACACCAGCTTCCCGGCTCGGCCTGCTCGCCGCCGGCCTGAGCCTGATCGCGACCGCCGCTGGCGCCGCGGTCTTCACCGTCACCACCACCGCCGACGAGCTGCATGGCAAGTGCGCCGAGATCTGCTCGCTGCGCGACGCCGTCCTCGCCGCCAATGCCGCCGGCGGCGCCGGCGTGATCCTGCTGCCGGCGGGCACGTACGTGCTGACCCACACCGGCGCCGGCGACGATTCCGCCGCGCTCGGCGATCTCGATCTCGCCGCCGACGTGACGATCCTGGGCCACGGGGCCGCCGACACCATCCTCGACGGCAACGCCGCCGATCGCGTGCTCGACGTGCTGGCCGGTGCCCAGGTCGAGGTCCGCGACGTCACGATCCGCAATGGCTCGGCCGACCAGGGCGGCGGCATGCGCAACGCCGGCACCCTGCTGCTCGTCCGCAGCATCGTGCAGGGAAACCACGCCACCAGCGAGGGCGGCGGCATCTGGTCGGGCGGCACCAACGCCGCGCTCACGGTCGACCACTCGACGATCGCCGCCAACGTCGCAACCCTGCGCGGCGGTGGCATCCTGGTGCGAACCGGCGACGGCTCGATCGAAGCCTCGACGGTGGCCCTCAATCAGGCGGCCGACGGCGGCGGGCTGTACTACGTCGGCGGCACGAGCGGCGCGATCCGCAGCGCGACGCTGTCCGCCAACTCGGCGAGCCATTCCTCGGGGGGCATCTTCGCCGAAAGCCTGCCGTTCGTGAGCATCGACCACCCGGCGCTCTCGAACACCATCCTGGCGAAGAACAGCGCGCCGAGCGCCGCCGACTGCTCCGGCCCGGTGGTCTCGAACGGCTACAACCTGCTCGGCGCGGGCGGCGACTGCATCGACTTCCTGGCCGCCAAGAACGATCAGACCGGCAGCACCGCGAGCCCGCTCGATCCCCGGCTCGGCACCCTCGCCGGCAACGGCGGGCCGACGACCACGCTGGCCCTGCTCGCCGGCAGCCCGGCGCTCGATCACGGCAATCCGGCTGCGGCGGGCGACCCCGACGCCTGCTCGCCGAGCGACCAGCGCGGCGCCACCCGCCCCGGCGCGCCGGGCTCCCTTTGCGACGTCGGCGCTTTCGAGCAGACGACGCGATGCGTCGCGGGCGGCACCAGTCTGTGTCTCAACAGCGGCCGCTTCCGGGTCACCGCGCACTGGCAGACCGCGAGCGCGGCCGGCGACGCCCAGGGCGTGGCGCTGACCCCGGACACCGGCTACTTCTGGTTCTTCGCGCCATCCAATGTCGAGGTCACCGTCAAGGTGCTGGACGGCTGCTCGACCAATCAGCGCTTCTGGGTGTTCTCGAGCGGCCTGACCAACGTGCGGGTCGACCTCACGGTGACCGACACGGTGACCGGGAAAGTGAAGACCTACTCCAGCCCGCAGGGCCCGGCCTACACGCCGCGCCTGGACACCCAGGCCTTCGCGGTCTGTTCCTGAAGCAGCCGCATCTTGCAGGTCGCGGCGGCCGCGCCTCGCGCCGGCCGCCGCGCAGCGGCGCTCAGGGGATCCCCAGCCGGCGCCGCTTCTCCCACAGCGCCTTGCGGCTGATGCCGAGCAAGCGGGCGGCCTCGCCCTGGTGGCCGCGGGTGTAGGCGAGAGCGCGTCGGATCTCGTCGGCCTCGACCTCGCGCAGCTTGCGCGGACGCTCACCGCGCAGATCGGACGGCGCCGCCGGATCGAGCTCCTCCGCGTCGCCCATCACGACCGCGCGCTCGAGCAGGTTGCGCAGCTCGCGCAGGTTCCCGGGCCAGGAGTACTGCATCATCCAGCTCCGCGCCGGCGCGCTCAGGCCCAGGTGCGGCCGGCCGAAGCGCTCGGCGAGGTCGGCCAGGAGCTCGCCGAGGATCGTCGCCATCTCGCTCCGCCGCTCGCGCAGCGGCGGCAGCCGGAGCGCCAGCACCTCGAGGCGATGGAAGAGGTCGCGCCGGAAGGCCCCGCGCTCGACGCGGGTCGCGAGGTCCTCGGGGCCAATCGCCAGGAAGCGCACGTCGGCCTCGCGCTCGGCACCTCCGAGCGGGGCGTAGCGGCGCTCGGCGACCACCCGCAGCAGCTTGGGCTGCGCGGCCAGCGGCAGCTCCTCGACGTGATCGAACAGCAGGGTGCCGCCCTCGGCGCGCGCCACCCTTCCGGCCAGCGCCCGCTCCGCGCCGGTGAAGGCGCCGGCGCGATGGCCGAACAGCTCACTCTCGAACAGGCTGGGCGGAATCGCACCGGGGTCGACCTCGACCAACGGCCCCGCGGCGCGCCGGCTGTGGCGGTGCAGGTGGCGCGCCAGGGTCGAGCGACCGGTGCCGGGCTCGCCCAGGATCAGCGCCGGCGCGTCGCTCGACGCGGCCCGATCGAGGCCCGGGAGCGCCGGCAGGATCGGGATCGCTAGCCTCCGGCGCCCCGCACCGGGGCGGGCGGCGCGAAGCGCTCGGTCTCATCGGGGGCGTCGGCCCACAGGCGCTCCAGCCCGTAGAACCGCCGCCGCTCCTCGGTGAAGACGTGAACCAGGAAGTCGCCGTAGTCGAGCAGCACCCAGTGGCCGGTGTTGTGGCCCTCGATGTTGAGCGGGCGCACGCCAGCGGTGCGCAGGCGCTCTTCGACGGCGTCGGCGATCGCCTGCACCTGGCGCTCGTTGGTACCGCTCGCCAGCACGAAGTACTCGGTGAAGGAGGTCACCGCCCCGAGGCGCAGCACCCGCAGGTCACGGGCCTGGCGATCGGCGGCGGCGAGGACGGCGCTCTCCACCCGGGCCGGGATGTCTGGGGGCGCGGTAGGGGCGGGCGTCATCGGTAGAGGTCGTATCTGTGGATGTACTGTACCACCAGGGCCGGCACGTCCCCCGGCGCCGGCGCTTCGCCGCGCGCGAAAATGTCCCGCAGCGCGGTCGAGGACAGCGCCACCGGCTGGTCGGCGACGACGTCGACGCGTCCGCCGCGCAGCAGCTCCGCGATCGCCGGTCGCAGCGCCTCGGTCGTGACCGCGAACCCCGGCCGCACGAGCACCACCAGCCGGGCGAGCTCGACGATCTCCTGCCAGCTTCGCCAAGTGTCGAATTCGGCGAAGGAGTCGCCGCCCATCAGCAGGTGGAGCTCGGCCTCAGGGTAAGCCCGCCGAAAGTGCTGCAGCGTCTCGACCGTGTAGGCCGTGCGCTCCAAGGTCAGCTCGTGGGGCGAGGCATACAGACCCTCCTCGCCGAGCAGCGCGAGCTCCACCATCGCGTACCGCATCGCCGCCGGAGCGACGCGCTCTGGCTTGTGGGGCGGCACCGCGGTCGGCAGGTACACCACACGGTCGAGGCCCAGCGCGCGCCGCGCCCGCCGCACCGGCTCCAGATGCCCGCGGTGGATCGGATCGAAGCTGCCACCGAACAGGCCCAGCTTCACGCCGCGCTCTCCCGCGCCGCACGCAGGCGGCGATCGAGCTCCGCCACCAGCTCGGGGACGCCCTCGCCCGCCACCGCCGAAATCTCGAGATAGGGCACGCCCCGCGCGGCGGCCGCAGCCTGCAGCGCTTGCCGCCGCTCCGGACGCGCCGCGTCGAGCTTGCTCCCGACCAGCACGCGCGAGCGCTCCAAGAGCTCGGGCTTGAAGGCCGCGAGCTCGCGCTCGACCACCTCGAGATCGTGGCCGGCGTCGCCCTCGGCCGCCAGGTCGACCAGGTGCACGAGCACCCGGCAGCGCTCGACGTGGCGCAGGAACTGATGGCCGAGGCCGGCGCCCTGCGCGGCGCCTTCGATCAGCCCCGGGAGGTCGGCGATCACGAACGGATCGCGGTTGCCGCCCGGCGCGACGACGCCGAGCTGCGGCACCAGGGTGGTGAAGGGGTAGTCGGCGATCTTCGGCCGCGCCGCCGAGACGACGCTGATCAGGGTCGACTTGCCGGCGTTCGGAAGACCGACCACGCCGACGTCGGCGAGCAGCTTGAGCTCCAGGCGCAGGCGACGCTCCTCGCCCTCCTGTCCGGGATCGGCCCGCCTGGGCGCCCGGTTGGTGGCGGTCGCGAAGCGCGCGTTGCCGCGCCCGCCGCGCCCGCCCGCCGCCACTTCCAGTCGCTCGCCGTCGTGCAGGATCTCGCCGAGGGGAGCGCCGCCGTCGGCGGTGAAGGCCTGGGTGCCGAGCGGTACCGGCACGACGAGATCCTCGCCGCTCTTGCCGGTGCGGTTCGAACCCTCGCCGTGGCGGCCGCGCGGCGCCGCGTACAGGCTCTGGAATCGCAAGTGGAAGAGGGTGTTCATGCTGGCGTCCCCGACCAGGACCACGGCCCCGCCGTGGCCGCCATCGCCGCCCGAAGGACCGCCGCGCGGCACGTACTTCTCGCGCCGGAACGCGACGCACCCGTTCCCGCCGCGGCCGCCGCGTACGTGCAGGATCGCTTCGTCGAGGAAGATCATCGCGGTCTGGAGAGCAAGCCTAGCAGCCGGGCCCCTGGAGACGACGATGCCCGCGCGGAGGCGGGCATCCGGAACCAGCGACATCCAGGCCCCGGGGGCCCGGAGTCGTCAATTACTGCGTCGGCAGGATGTGAACGAAGGTGCCCTTGCGGCCCTTGGCCTGGAACTTCACCACGCCGCCGATCTTGGCGAACAGCGTGTCGTCCTTGCCGCGGCCGACGTTCTGACCGGGGAAGAACACCGTGCCGCGCTGGCGGACGATGATCGATCCGCCGCTGACCGTCTCGCCGCCGAACTTCTTGACGCCCAATCGCTGCGGCTGCGAGTCGCGGCCGTTCTTCGTCGAGCCCTGCCCTTTTTTGTGTGCCATGACGCAATCCTCGTTCGCTCGGGCGCCTACAGGGAGATGTCCTGGATGCGCACCCGCATCAGATCCTGGCGATGGGCGTTGGAGCGCCGCATTCCCTTCTTCTTCTTCTTCTTGAAAATCAGCACTTTCGGCGTACGCACCTTGCCGAGCACGACGCCGCTCACCTCGGCCCCGGCGAGCACCGGGCTGCCGAGCTTCACGCCGCCCTCACCCGCCACCATCAGGACCCGCTCGAACTTGACCTTCTCGACCTTCTTGCCGCTGGCGGGCATCAGCTCGACGTCGATCACGTCCCCGCGCTCGACGCGGTACTGCTTGCCACCCGTCTCGATCACCGCATACATGGGAAGTTCACTCCTACGGAACGCCGTCACAGGCGTGAACCGTAAACCTAGCAAATTCCTGGCCTTCGGTCAACGCCGCAGCTCGAGCGCCCAGTCGACCCGGACCTCGCCGCCCGCCGGCACGGTGACCTCGCGCACCTCCTCGTACGGCGGCTCGTACTCGAGGCGTTGCAGCGCCTGGATCTCACGCAGCACCCGCACGCCTTCGTGCCAGAAGCGCAGCCGGTAGGTCCCCGCCGGCACGCCGTCCAGCCGGAAGCTGCCGTCCGCTCCGGTCACCGCGTAGTACGGATGCTCGCTGACCAGCAGGTAGCCGCTCATCCACGGGTGCCCCGACTCGCAGGAGAGCTCAAAGAGACCTGCCTTGGCGGTCGATCCCGGGCCGAGCGGCGAGCGCTGGCCCTGCAATGGCTGCGCGACGTTGAAGAGCGTCGTCCGGCTCGTGGCGTCGGTGCCGTGCACGTTGTGCAGCACCGGGTCGTCGTTCACGACCTCGATCTCGGCGCCGAGCGGCACGGCCAGGACGTGCGGCTCGTACTGGCAGCGCCGCTGCGTCAGGGTCGCTCGCACCCCGGCGGGCAGCGGCCGGCCGTGTTGGACACCCTCGAGGGCCACGACGGTGTTGGCGACCCCGCCTTGCCGCCCCAGCACGAGGCGCGGCGAGGGCTGGCTCGATCCGCACACCGCGGCGTCCTTGCCGACCGGGAGCGGCGGCAGCTCGGGCGGC
>JBLMYC010000066.1:0-11721 GCA_050258075.1 Acidobacteriota bacterium | reverse complement strand
CCCCAGTGCTCAACCCTAGGTCCATACTCGCCGATCCATCCTCACCTGAGGTCGCCTACTCGGATTCGCCCAACGGCCTGTACCGCACGCGGGATGGCGGAGCCACGTGGCAGCTCGCCGGGCCGCCCGGAGCGCAGCTCTTAGCCGCCGACCCGGCGCAATCCACGCGCCTCTATCTGCGGGCCGCGAGCGGGATCTATCGCAGCGACGATGGTGTCGACTCTTGGCAACTGCTGTCGGATGCAGAGCCCGCTTCCCAAGTGTCGCTGCTGGCCGTTGGCCCAGGCGCGCCGCCGGTGCTCATTGCAGCCTACAGCCCCTCGGGCCCGATCGGCTTCACGCAAGAGGTGATCGTCAGATCCGATGACAACGGGACGACCTGGACGCAACTCACGGGAGTCGTCGGGACTGTCAGCGCGATTGTTGTCGATCCCGAAGACAGCCAGCGTCTTTGGGTCGGCTACTACGGTGACCCGCGTGGCGGAGTCGGGGGAGTGTCTCGCTCGTTCGACGGTGGCGCGACCTGGCAGGACGCACCCGTCGAACCCGGCGCTTCCGCGGTCTTCAGCCTGGCCCTCGACCCGAGCGATCCCAACACGCTCTTTGCTGGCACCTCCTCCGGGGTCCTCGTTACTCGCGACGCGGGCACTACTTGGCAGCCCCTGCCGAGTGGGCTCCCCCCGGGGGGAGTCGCCGGCTTGGCCGTGCGGCAGGGCACCCGCAACGTCCTCTTCGCGGCATCAAGCGGCGGCGTCTACGCCCTCGAGCTCGGTTCTGCGGCAAACCAAAGATAGCCGTGGGTCAGCGATCGCGGGCGGGACAGCTCCGGAGCCTTGCCGCAGCGCGGCAATTTCGGTGCTACGCTAGGCGCGACCGGCGCCTGATGACCGGGCTCCGGCAGCCGAACCGACATCCGGGAGGCACCCGTGAGCCCCATTTTCCATCTCGAGGTCGGCCCCGACCGGCTGGCCACCCTGACCTTCGACCTGCCGGACAAGAAGGCCAACGTCCTGACTCGCGGTGCGATCGAGGAGCTCGAGCGCTTGGTCGCCGAGCTCGCCGGCCGCACTGACATCGGCTGCCTCCTGCTGCAGTCGGCCAAGCCCAGGATCTTCATCGCCGGCGCCGACATCGAGGAGATCAAGAACGTCACCGATCCGCAGCTCGCGATCGAGGCCTGCCACCGCGTGCATCGCCTGTACGCGGAATGGGAGCGGCTGCCCTACCCCACCGTCGCGGCGGTGCGCGGTACCTGCCTGGGCGGTGGAACCGAGCTGGCGCTCGCCTGCACTCACATCCTGGTGAGCGACCGCGCCGACCTGCGCATCGGCCTGCCCGAGATCAAGCTCGGCATCCTGCCCGGCTGGGGCGGCTGCACGCGGCTGCCCCGCCGCATCGGGATCGCCCCGGCGCTCGACATCATTCTGCAGGGCAAGGCGGTGCCGGGGCGCACCGCGTTCAAGCTCGGCCTCGCCGACACCCTGCTGCCCGACGCCGCCTTCGAGCGCCTGGCGCGCGACTTCGCGCTGCAGCACATCGACAAGAAGCGGCGTCCGGCCCGCCGCCGCGGCCTCGCCGCCGTCTTGCTCGAGGGCAACCCGCTCGGCCGCGCCGTCCTCTTCTCTCAGGCCCGCAAGCAGGCGATGAAGGCGACCCGGGGCCAGTATCCGGCGCCTCTGCGCGCCCTCGAGGTGGTCCGCACCGGCGTGTCGCGCGGCATGACGGCGGGCTTCGCGGCCGAGGCCGCCGCGATCGGCGAGCTCGTCACCTCGGCAGTGTCGAAGAACCTGGTCCACCTTTTCCAGACGATGGAGGACGCCAAGAAGGCGCCCGGGCTGCCGGGCGGCGAGGCGCGCAAGATCGCCTCCACCGCGGTCCTCGGTGCCGGCGTCATGGGCGGCGGCATCGCCCAGCTGATCGCCGACCAGGCCGACCTGCCGGTGCGCCTGCGCGACATCGCACCGCCGGCGCTGGCCGGCGGCATGGCGCACGCGGCGCAGCTCTTCCGCAAGCAGGTCGAGCGCCGGCGCCTGAAGGAGCCCGAAGCGAGGCGCAAGATGGCGCTCATCCACCCCACGCTCGAGCTCGCCGGGCTCCAGGCGTGCGACCTGGTGATCGAGGCGATCGTCGAGAAGCTCGACGTCAAGCAGAAGACCTTCGCCGAAGTGGCGAAGCGGGTCGGGCCCGACGCCATCCTCGCCTCCAACACCTCGTCGCTGTCGATCGACCGGATCGCCCAGGATACGCCGCACCCGGAGCGCGTCGTCGGCATGCACTTCTTCAACCCGGTCGACAAGATGCCGCTGGTCGAGGTAGTGGTGGGCAAACGCACCGGGCCGCTGGCGGCGAACACCATCGCCGACTTCGCGCGCCGGCTCGGCAAGACGCCGGTCTTCGTCCAGGACGGTCCCGGGTTCCTGGTCAATCGCCTGCTCTGCTTCTACATGGCCGAGGCGCTGCATCTGCTCTCCCAGGGCCACACGATCGACGAGCTCGACCAGGCGATGCTCGACTTCGGCATGCCGATGGGACCGATCGCGCTGGTCGACGAGGTCGGCATCGACGTCGCACTGAAGGTGGCGCACATCCTCGCCGAGCCGTTCGGCGACCGCCTGCCGCCGGCCGGCGCGCCGGACAGGATCCTCGAGAGCGGACGCCTGGGAGCCAAGAACGGCCGCGGCTTCTACCGCTACGAGAACGGGCGCCGCACCGTTCCCGACCCGGAGGTGTACGCTGTGCTCGGGATCACCGCCCGGCGCAGCGAGGCGGACCCTGCCAAGCTGGTCGATCGGATGGTGCTACCGATGGCGAACGAAGGGGCCCGCTGCCTGGCCGAAGGCGTCGTGGCCAGCGCAGCCGAGCTCGACCTGGCGATGATCTTCGGTACCGGCTTCCCGCCCTTCCGCGGCGGCCTCTGCCGCTGGGCCGACCAGCGCGGCCTGGCCGACGTCGTCGCCACGCTCGAGCGGTTGCAAGCCGAATCCGGCCCGCGCTTCGCACCGAGCGAGGCACTGCGCATGGCCCAGCGGGCGGGCGGCTTCTACGCCCGCGACTGGCGGGCGGTCGCCGCCGGCCGCTGACCCTCGTCGGGAACGACGGCGCCCGCGCGCCGGGAGGTGACCATGAAACGCAACGGATGGCTCGGCCTAAGTTTCACTCTGTCGATCCTCACCGGCGGGCTCGCCACCGCGGCCGCCGCGCAGGCGCCGCCGGCGGCGCGCTTCGGGGAGCAGGTCGAGGTACGCGAGGTGCTGCTCGACGTGCTGGTGACCGATCCCCAGGGTGACGTCGTGGTCGGCCTCGGCAAGGACGATTTCAAGGTCAGCGAGGACGGCAAGCCGGTGCCGGTCGACAGCGTGACCTTCTACAGCAACCGCCGCTTCCTGGGCACGCCGGAGGAGGCCCGGCGCCGCGGCATCGACCTCGCCGCGGTACCCGAGGAGCGCTACTTCGTCCTCTTCTTCCATGACCAGCGCGAGGCGTCGACCGAGGCTCCCGGCCTGCTGTCGCGCCAGCTCGACGCGGCGCGCCGGGCCAGCGAATGGGTGCGGCAGGACCTGGCGCCCAGCGACTGGGTGGCGGTCGTGAGCTATGACCGCAAGCTCGAGGTTCACGCCGATTTCAGCCGCGACCGCGGCGTCCTCGCCAAAGCGATCGACGACGCGGTGACCGGCAAGGACCCGGGTGGCAACTGGCCGTCACGCCAGCCCGCCGGATCGGGGCCGTCGCTTCTCACCCAACTGCCCCGCGGCAACCAGCTGCGCGACAAGACGCCGACCATCCAGGCCGCCCTCACCACCCTGGCGTCGGCGCTCGGTCCGCTGCGCGGGCGCAAGAACCTGCTGCTGTTCACGACCGGCTTCGGCGAGCTCAATGCGGTCGGGCAGTACGTTCCCGACCTGCGGCTCGACACCCCGATGATCCAGGCGCTCAACACCCGGGACGTCGCGGTGTACGCCATCGACCTGACGCCGGTCGGCACCGAGCACACGATGGCGAACGCCATGAGCCACCTGGCGAGCGAGACCGGCGGCCGCTATCTGTTCGACGTCACCAACTACCTGGAACCGCTGCGCGAGATCGCCAAGGACACGAGCGGTTACTACCTACTGAGCTACAGCGCTCGCCATCCGCAGGGCAAGCGCGGCTACCAGGAGGTCAAGGTCGAGGTGCGCAACCCGCAGTTCCGGGTGCGGGCGCGGCGCGGCTACACCTTCGGCGGCGGCTCGTAGCGCGCGCCGCCTCAGCGGCCCAGCGCCGCCGCGAGCAGCCGCCGCCGCAAGCCGCGGTAGGGCTGCCGACAGGCGAGCAGGTCGGCGAGCACCTGGCGCACCCCGGGCAGCAGGCGCGACACGGGAATCGTCCACTGTCCGAGCTCGCCGCCGAAGAAGATCTCCCGCGCCCGCCGCGCCCGGCCGAGCTCCGGATCGAGCTCGGCAGTCAGCCGCTCGAGGTAGGCCGCGGGCCGACCGGCGAGCAGCGCCTCGGCCGCCCATCCACCGGAGAGCGCCGCGTAGCGGATGCCCTCCCGGGTGAGCGGATCGGCCAGCCCGGCGCTGTCGCCGACCAGCAGGATCCGGCTCCGCAGAGCCGCCTCGA
This sequence comes from Acidobacteriota bacterium, assembly GCA_050258075.1. Taxonomy (GTDB): domain Bacteria; phylum Acidobacteriota; class Thermoanaerobaculia; order Multivoradales; family JAGPDF01; genus JBLMYC01. Next base: position 7,122 of record JBLMYC010000066.1, on the reverse strand, counting down.
CCCGCGGCAGTGTCCACGGTCCGTAGACTGGAATCGGATAGCGGTAGCGTGGCCCCGGCAGCTCGCGCCAGCCGGACGGCAGATGCCGGTCGAGGAAGCCGTCGAGCAGGGTCCGCGCCGCACCGTCCGACAGCTCCCCGGCGCTGTAGGCGATCCCGATCGAGGCGCCGCCGAGGCGCGGGAAGATCCACAGATAGGCATCGGCACAATCCGGGAAAGCGAGCACCATGGTGCTCCAGTCGAGCCCACGCAGCGAGCCGCCCAGCCCGACGCTCTCGCCCTCGGTCGACGCGCCGAGCGTCCGGCGGCCGAGCCCGCGGGCGCCGGCGGCGCAGATCAGCCAGTCGAATCGCCGCTCCTCGCCGGCAGCGTGCACCGTGACGCCGTCGGCCGCGAGCGTCAGGCGCTCGGCCGGGGCGGCAACCCGCCGCGCCCCGGCGCGAACCGCGGCGGCGAGCAGTGCCGCATCGAAGTCGCCGCGGCGGAAGATCCGGATTCCAGGGAGGTCGACCTCGATGCGCCAGCCGGGTGCCGCCTCGAGCACGGCGCGCGGCGAGCGCACAGCGGGGAGCGGCGTCGGGTCGAAGCCGTCCAGTCGGCCGAACAGGTGCTCCGGCACGGCGCCGCCGCAGGGCTTCTCGCCGCGCAGGTTCGGCGCGTACACCTCCACCTCGGCGCCACCGCGCGCCAGAGCCAGCGCCGCGGCCCCGCCGGCAGGACCGCCGCCGAGAACCGCGATTCGCGTCGCCCGCTCGGAGGGCATGGGCACGATTGTAGCGAGCGCCGGCCATCCGGCGCCGCACGGCCGAGCGGGCGCCTCAGGCGCTCTCTTCGGAGTCTTGCTCGATGGAGAGCAGGACGACGGTGATGTTGTCCAGACCGCCGCGCGCGTTGGCGTCGCGCACCAGCGTCCGGCAGATCTGGTCGGGAGACGCGGCCTGGCGGATGCGCTGCTCGATCTCGGTGTCGTTCAGCATGGTAGTCAGGCCGTCCGAGCACAGCAGGAAGATGTCGCCGGGCTGGATCTTGAACTCCTTGACGTCGACCAGGACGTCGGTCTCGCCGCCCAGCGCGCGGGTCACCACGTTCTTCAAGGGATGGACGCGGGCCTGCTCCTCGGAGAGGAAGCCGGCCACCACCTGCTCGTTGACCCAGGTGTGGTCCTGGGTCAGGAGCTCCAGCCGGTCGTCGCGCCAGCGGTACACGCGGCTGTCGCCGACGTGGGCGACCGCCGCCACGTCGCCTTCGACCATCACGCCCACCACCGTCGTCCCCATGCCGACCAGTGAGCCGTCCTGGCGGATGGCCTTCAGGACCTTGTCGTGCGCCACCCGCACCGCCGCCTTCAGGCGGTTGGAATGGCGGCGCAGCCGGGGATCGTAGGGCACCGGCCAGGTGAGATCGGCCTCGTCCGCGCTCTGCTCGACGAAGTCGTGGATCGCCTTGGTGGCGATCCGCGAGGCCACCTCGCCATGGCTATGCCCGCCCATGCCATCGGCGACCACGAAGACCCGCAGATCGTTGTCGATCTCGAAGCAGTCCTCGTTGTGCGTCCGGGTCAGCCCGACGTCGGACAGGCCCACCGCGCGGACTTGGATCATTCCGTCACCTTTCCGAACAGCCTCGTCCAGCCGCGCTTGCTCGGCTTGCGCAGCTCCTCGATCGCCTGGCGCACCGCGGCGTCCTCGCCACCCCAGGTCAATGCCTCGTTGTAGTAGTGCTCGGCCCGTTCCGCGAGGCCGGCCTGGGCGTGCAGCTTGCCGGCCAGCTTGAGGTAGGTGTCGTTCATCTTCTCGAGCTCACAGGCGTGGACGATCGCCTCCAGGCCGCGCGCCAGCCAGCGCTGCTGATGGCTGCACGCCAGGGCCAGATGGTGCCAGGCCTGGGCGTTCTCGGGGTCGGCCTTGGTGGCACGATCGAAGTTGTCCGCCGCCTCGAGATAGTTCTTTTCGCGGTACGCCTTGATGCCGCGCTGCAGGTACAGCCGGCCAACCTGCTCGGCGTCGGAGGCCCTCGCCTGCGTCGTCTCCGGTCGCGCCAGCTCGAGGTCGTGCAGCCGTCGCCGCTCGGGGTCGCAGAGCACGTTGAAAGCCTCGGTCAGCTCCTGGAACTCGATCTCGGCCGCGACCTTCTCCTCGCCCCGAAAACGATCGGGGTGGCGGGTCCGCGCCAGCTCGCGGAACCGAGTGCGAATCGCTTCCGTCGTGCTCGACGGAGACAGATCGAGAATCGCGTAGTAATTCTTCGCCATCTTGCGGCCGGGTCGGCTTAGACCTGCTTGATTCTATACAAACGAAGGGCGGTCGACCGCACCGCGTCGGGGATGTTCTTGTCCTTGCCCAGGTTGCGCAGGTCGCGCACCGCCACCTGCGGCACCAGGCGCAGCGCGATGCCCACCGGGGTGCGCGGGTTCTGCACCAGAGCCAGCACCACCGGGTACTTGCGCATCCATTCGCGTCGCTTGGCGATGAACTCGAACACCTCGTCGATCACCGCCCGGCTGCGCGCGACCTGCTCGATCTCCTGGTCGGAGAAGGCGTTGTTGCGCAACACCGACAGCGCCACCAGGGTGTTGTTGTCCCGGATCAGGATGCCGCGCAGGGCGCGCGAGGCGCCGCGCGACAGGCGCAGACGGACGCCGAGCGGCAGGCTGCGCACCTGCGATTCGCTGAGGCCCGTCTTTTCTTCGTCGATCTCGCCCTCGGCCGGCAACCCGCGTGCGGCGGCGATCGCGGCCGCCACCTCCTCGTCGGAGGCCAGCAGCTCGGCCTCCTCGGCCTCGACCTCTTCGACCGCGGCAGCGTGGGGCAGCAGATGCTGGCGGTACTCGGCGATGCGGCGCGACGAGTAGCTGCTGACCTGCGGGTTCTCCTGCAGCCGATCGAGGATCTGCGGGTGCTCGACGATCACGTCCTGGCGCAGCAGCAGCACTTCCTGCAGATCGGGCGACAGCCGCGCGGCGAGGTGCTCGAGCAGGTCCGGCGTCGCGTCGCGGCGGCGGATGATCGCCTCGAGCACCGCCGGATGCGTGCTGTGCTCGGCGAAGTAGCGGAGCGCCTCGGCGTCGGCTTCGTGAGCCAGGAACCGGCTGGCGAGGCGCGGGTCGAGACCGCGCAGCGCTGCCGCCGCCCGCTGTGCCACCCCGGGCCTGGCGTGGCGCGCCAGGTGGAGCTGGATCGAGATCACCTGCTCCGCCGGCAGCGGCAGCAGGCCCTCGGCGGCGAGCAGCTGGAGCTCCTCGTTGTCGCCGGCGAGGACCTGCTCGACGAGAGGGGCCGGCGGGCGGGGCTCGCTCACCCGCCCAGGTCCCGGGCGGTCTGCAGGTCGATGCGCAGATCACGCACCGAGTTGTCCGCGCCGGGCTTCAGGGGATAGGCACGCCCGTTGACCTCGAGGCGAACGCCCGCCGCGTTCTGCAAGCTCAGCACCACCGACTCCTGGGCCTCGATCTGCAGCGACTCGCCGCGCACCCGCAGCTCGCTGGTGCGCCGCTTGCCGTCCGCCGTGGCTTCCACCCAGCAGTCCGCCGAAAAATCCAGGCTCACCCGCAACGGGACGTCGCGTGCCGGGGTCGGGCTCACCTCGGGCGTAGCCACCGGCGTGGCGGCGGGCGGCGCCGCGATCGGCGGCGGGTTGGCGGGAGCGGCGCTGCGCCGGCGTTCGGCGTAGAACGCCAGCAGCGCAACGATGCCGAGCAGGACGAGCACCCCCAGCGCGAGCAGCAGGCCGAGCATCCAATCCCGCGCCGGTGGTCGCCGGGGAGCGACCGCCGGCGTCGCCGGCGCAGCCGGCGCGGCGCGGGTGCCCTGGATCGCCAACCGGGAGTAGTTGATGACCTCGTCCGGATTGAGACCGACGAGCTTCGCGTACTCGCGCAGGAACCCCTTCACGAACACCGGTGCCGGCAGGACGTCGAAGCGATCGTCCTCGAGCGCCTGCAGGTAGCGCACACCGATCTTGCTCGCCTCGGAGATCTCGCGCAGACCGACCTCGCGCATTTCGCGCTGGCGGCGCAGCCAGGTCCCGAAGCTCATCGGCTCGCTGTCGCCACCCTGGTTCCAGGGGTGAGGGCGCGGCGCTGCGGCCGGCGGTTTCTTGGAGGACGTCTGGGTCACCGGGGCGGTGGATCGGAGAACGAGAGCCTAGTGTAGCGGCCCGTTTGCATGGCGGTCAATGAAAAACGGGCGTCCGTGACGGCCGCCTACCGCCCGAGCAGGAGCTGCGCCCGCTGGCGCACCGCCCCCGCCAGGCGAGGATCGCTCTCCACCGCCCCGAGATCCACCTTCCGCAGGCCGGGCAGCAGGCCGAGGGCGGTCGGCACCGGCGTGCGGGGATTGCGGCACAGCGCCACCCGCACCGGGTAGCGCGTCCCCCAGCGCGGGTCCTGGGCGATGATCGCGAGCACCGCCGGTACCGAGGCATCGCCGGCCAGGAGCGGCAGCAGCGTGCCCTCGGTCAGGCGCGGGTTCTCGAGCAGGGCGGCGATCACCCGCGGGGTCGGGTCGTGGCGCAGGTGGGAGAGGACGGCGCTCGACGCCCGCCGGGCAACGGCGATCCGCTCCCCCACCGACAATCGAGGCACGCGCTCGATCAGGCGCTCGTCGGCGGCGCGGCGCACCACCGGCTTCACCCGCGTGTCGAGCCCCAACCGCACCAGGTCGATCCAGAACAGGCCGGGCACGAGGCGCAAGGCGTGGACCTCGGGGGTGCGCGGATGCAGGGCGATCACCCGCTGCACCTCGTAGTAGCGCACCAGGCTGGGCACCGCGAGCAGCGCCTCGATCAGCTCGGCGCCGGCGAACGGATTGCGCAGCGCCTGGCGCGCCGCCGCGACGTCGAGCGACGACGCGAGGTCCTTGACCAGTGCCAGGAGGGTTTCGGCGTCGGCGTCACGCAGGCGCCGGGCAAGCTCGGTCGAATCCTCCTCCGTGCCAGCCGCCACGCCGAAAACTCTAACAGCCGCGCGCGCGGCCTGCCGCGTCTGATATCTTCGCCGGCTGTGGCAGTCAGCCGGGAAACCCAGGGACAGATTCAGAAGGGCGACTACGACTCGATCGAGGCAGCCTGGCTCGAGCGCATCGAGACGACGCCCGACGACCTCGATTTCTTCGTCGGCACGGCACGGGCGCTGATCGGCGTCAGTGAAGAGAAACGCGCCCGCTCGCTGCTCGAGCTGCTCGACGATCAGCTCAAGGAGCAGGGCCGCTGGCGCACCCGCTTGCAGCTCCTGCGCCGCGCCGGCTCGCTGATCTTCGCGGCCGCCGACCGGCAGCACCTGATGGTCGTCGCCACGCTGCAGAAGCTGTACGCCGACAAGCCTTCGTTTCAAGGCCTGCTGGAGTGCGTCGGCCTCAAGCGTGCGGTCGAGGACATCCCCAAGACCTGGGAGAAGGTGGAGCGGCTCGAAACCCTGCTCGGTTACGACGTGGGGGCGGTCGTCGCCATGGAGGGCAAGGGCGTCGGCCGGGTGACCGAGGTCAATCTCGGCCTGGAGAGCTTCAAGATCGACTTCGAGCGCCACGCCGGGCTGATGGTCGGCTTCCGCGCCGCCGGCAAGCTGCTGCGGCCGCTCGCCGAGAACCACTTCCTGCGCCGCAAGCTGGAGGACCCCGCCGGCCTGGCGGCCCTGCGCGACGAGTCGCCCGCCGAGCTCCTGCGCCTGGTGCTCGAGAGCGCCGGGCGGCCGCTGACCGGGGCCGAGATCAAGGAAATGCTGCAGGGTCTGGTCGCCGACGATCGCTGGACGTCGTTCTGGGCGGCGGCCCGCAAGCACCCGCAGGTGGTGGCGAGCGGCGGCGGACGCCAGAGCTACCACTGGGCAACGTCGAGCGAGGGCGCCTCGGACTCGGTCTGGCGCTCGTTCGAAAAGGCGAGTGACGAGAAGAAGATCGACCTGCTGCGCCGCAACGCCGACCGCGACCCCGAGCTGCGCGGCCGCATGGCCAAGGAGCTCGAGCGGATCGGCGAAGAGGTCGCCCGCACCAAGCCCGGCCTGGCGTTCGAGATCTGGTTCGCGCTCGAGCGCACCGGCGGCGCCCCCGCCGGCCTGTCGTGGGAGCCGGACGCCCTGCTCGCCGCAGGCCGCGACCCGCGTCCGACCCTCACCGGAATCGGCGAGCGGCTGCTGCGCGAGCGCGGCTACGCGATGGTGCGCGAGCGGCGCGACGACTGGCCGGCGGTGTACGCCGACATGCTGTGGCGCGAGGACGACCCGCGGGCCCTGAACCTGCTCGCCGAAGGGCTGGAGCACGAGTCGAGCGAGGATTTCGGGCGTTTCATCGACCAGTTGGTGGCGCAGCCGCGAAAGGCCCCGGCGGCATTCGTATGGCTGGCGGAGCGCGCGGTCGGCGACGAGGACATCCAGGCCCGCAACCCCCTTCGCCTGCTGCAGCAGATCCTGGCGGCGATGGTGGCCGACGAGTTCGCCGGCTACCGCCAGCGCCTCAAGCCGCTCGCCGACTCGGGCGGCACCCTGCCGCGCCTGTTCGCCAAGCTCAGCGAGGACCAGGCGCCGCAGGCGCGCGAGGCGGTGCAGCGCTCGCCCGCGCTGGAGGACTACCAGCGCGCGCCGCTGCTCGCCGCTCTCGAGATGCGCTTCGCCAGCCTGCGCCAGGAGCAGGAGATGCCGCTGTACGCCACCGCGGAGTCGATCGCCGCGCGGCGCGCCGAGCTCAAGCGCCTGCTCGACGTCGAGATCCCGGCCAATCGCAAGGCGATCGAGGAGGCGCGCGCTCTCGGCGACCTGCGCGAGAACTTCGAGTACAAGTCGGCGCGCCAGCGCCACGAGTACCTGGCGGCGCGCAGCGCATCGCTCGACCGCGACCTGCGTCGGGTGCGGCCGCTCGACCCGAGCAAGATCGACCCCTCGGAAGTCCGCATCGGCACGCGCGTCCGCCTGGGCGACGGGAAGGGCGGAGAGCGCCCGCTTACCATCCTCGGCCCCTGGGAGAGCCGTCCGGAGGAGAACATCGTCTCCTACGAGTCCGATCTCGCCCGGGGAATCCTGGGCAAGCGGGCCGGCGACGCGGTCGAGGTCGAGGGTCGCGGGTTCACGATCCTGGCGATCGATCCCTACCGGTAGCCCGGCGGGGGGCGCTCAGCGCGGTAGCCCGGCGGGCCGCG
>JBLMYC010000065.1:0-5767 GCA_050258075.1 Acidobacteriota bacterium | reverse complement strand
TTGAAGCCGGGCGCCTAGCAAGGTCGTTCGCTCCCAGCTCGCTCACGCGGCCGCGGCGGGTTCTCCACCCGCCGCGAGCCGCCGGCGGTGCGCCGCCCAGCCCAGGCTCAGGAACAGGATCTCGGCGAGAGCGATCATTCCCATGATGCGCACCAGGTTGGAGCTGCCGAAGCCGTAGGAGTGCAGCCCCGAGGCGAGCACGAAGTTCACCCCCAGGTAGGTCATCAGGATCGTCCAGAAAGCGGCGATCGAGGAGAGCGCGACGCCAAAGCCGCGGATCTGGCCGTCGTGGCGGGCGTGCAGGATCGCCATGTAGGCGAGGAACGCCACCAGCGACCAGACCTCCTTGGGGTCCCAGCCCCAGTAGCGTCCCCACGACGAGGCGGCCCAGATCGAGCCGGTGAGGATGCCGGCGATCAGCAGGATCGAGCCGACGTGCAGGTACCAGTACATCGTCTCGCTGGCGCGCTGCGAGAGCGCGCGCCGCCGCGGGGCGAAGATCTCGACCCCGATCACCAGGTGTCCGATCCCGGTCGCCATGGCGAGCACCGAGTAGCTGACCACGATGATCGGCACGTGGATCGCGAGCCACGGCGTGCCCGAGAGCACCGGCGGGATCGGGTGGAGGAAGGGATCGACCGGGAGCAGGTCGGCGAGCATCATCGCGATGGCGCCCAGGCCGGTGGCGTTGGCGAGCAGCAGCCGTTGCCGCAGGACGAGCGCCACCACTCCGAACAGGCCCACCCCCCAGCCCAGAAACAGCATCGACTCGTACATGTTGGCGGCCGGGATGTGGCCGGCGATCTGCCAGCGCATCGCCAGGCCCCAGGTCATGGCGCCGAAGCCGACCAGCAGGCCGGCGGCTGCGACCCAGCGCAGGCCGAAGCGGTCGGCGCCCACCGTGAAGGCGGCGGCGAGGGCGGCGACGAGCAGCGCGATCCAGGCGATGCGGCTCGGCCGGTAGGCGTTGTAGGCGAGCTCCTTGTCGATGAGCCGCGGGCTCGGGTAGTGCGGCGGCATCGGCGCCGAACGCAAACGCGCCCCGAGCGCGGCGAGGTCCGCCGCCGAGCGCAGGCCGCCGGGAACCTGCCACGGGCCGGACGGGTCGGCCGCCGGCAGCGGCCGGATCGCCTGCCCGCCGAAGAACTCGTCGAGCACGATCAGCCGCTCCTCGAGCTTGAGCACGTCCTTGTCGAGCGGCGCGAGCTTGGCGTCTTCGTTCTGGAGTGCGTGGGCGGCGCGTGCCGCCGCGAGCAGCTTGGGGTTGGCGACCAGGGAGTCGAAGCTCGCGTAGCGCGTGCCGGGGGCGATGCCGAGCAGAGCGCGGAGGTCGCTGCCGGGGAGCTTCACGATCGGTGCCGCGCGCCAGCCCGGCGGATCGAAGGCCCAGCCGAGTGCCATCGCCACCGGATCGACTCCCGGCCAGGCGCGCTTGCCGGTCACCTTCCACACCGACTCGCGCGCCTCGGTGTCGAACGGCATGGCGCGGCCGTCATACTGCACCGGCAGGGCGCGGACCTGCGCGACCGTCGCGGCGTCGGGGACCTGCGCCGCGCGCAGCGGCGCGGCGGCGAGCGCCAGGCCGAGGATCAGCAGCAGGCCTGCGGTGCGCGCGCCGCGGCCGAGGGCGACGACCGGAGCTGAGCGGTTGGGAGACGCGGACGCTTCGCTCGCGCTGGCGGCGCGCAGTTGCTCGAGCTGGCGCGCCTGTACGAGACGGGTGGCGAAGACGACGATCATGCCGCCGACCAGCAGGAAGTAGCCGATGAAGACGATCGGCTGGCCGGGGTCCCTGGAAACCGAGAGGACCGACGCCTTGCGCCCTTGCTGCATCTGGTAGCTGCTCTGGAAGAAGCTGTAGCCGCCGTAGTGCAGCGGCTGGTTCATCTGGATCACCGCCGGCTGCTGGGTGCCGCGGACCGGGTCGATGACCGTCACCCGGCTGCGGAACATCGCCGGCATGCGGGTCCCCGGGTAGGTGTCGAGCTCGAAGGCGTCCAGCCGCACGGTGAAGGGCAGCGTGCGCTCCAACACTTGGTCGTGGGCGCCGCGCTCGACGATCTTGGCCGCCGACTCGCCCTCCCACAGCGCCAGCTGGCCCTCTACCTTGTAGACCCAGGTGGTCAGGGCGCCGAGCAGGATCACCAGGATCGAGGTGTGGGTGATCGCGAAGCCGATCCGCCAGCGGTTGCGCGGCCAGCGTTCGATCAGGGCGGCGATCAGGTTGAGAGCAAAGACGCCCTGGAGCAGGAAGAAGGGCGGCGAGTAGTAGACCGCACGGCCCGCCTCGGTGCCCTTGAGTGACTCCAGGATGGTACCGGCGGCGAGCACGACGCCGATCAACAGCACCAGAACGACGGTCAGCTTGAGGGATGCCAGGGTCGAGATCAGCTTGCGCATGAGAGGTCTCCAGGAACGGGGCCGGCCCGGTCCGCCGGCCCGCGCAGAAAGTAGCGCGCAAACGTTCCACGAAGGCTCCCCATTGGGGTAGTCGGCGGCGCGCCAGGGGAGAGGCGGGTTGGCCGGAGGCGCCGGGCCCGATGAAATCAGTGCGCGCCCATCGGCTGGACGCGGACCTTGACCCGCCGGAACAGAACCAGGAGGGGGATGCAGGCGAGGAAGAAGACCCCGCAGATCAGGAAGCAATCCATGTAGGAGAGCAGGTAGGTCTGCCGGGTCAGAGTGCCCTCGAGGGCGGCGTAGGCCGGGTCGACCGTCGGCACCAGAGTGTGGCCGCGGGCGGCGATCGCCCGTGACATCGCCGCCAGACGCTCGCGCACCGCCGGGTCGTAGATCGACAGGTGAGCGAGCAGGTTCACGCGGTGCAGCGCCTCGCGCCGGGTGATCAGGTTGGCCATCACCGCGACGCCGACCGAGCCGCCGAGCTGGCGCATCATGTTGGTGAGCCCGGCGCCCTGGGCGATGTCGGCGCCGTGCAGGTTGCCGAGCGCCAGGGCGGTGAGCGGCACGAAGAGCAGCGCCAGGCCGGCGCCGCGCAGCACCAGAGGCCAGAAGAAGTCGCCCTGGGTCGAGGCCAGCGTCGACTTCGACAGCGTCCAGGTGAACAGGAAGAAGAGGAAGAAACCGCCGCCGTTCAGCACCTGGGGCGGGAACCCGCGCTGCAGGATGCGACCGATGAACGGCATGCAGAATGCGGTGGTGAGAGCGCCGGGGAGCAGGATCAGCCCGGTCTGCATGGCGGTCATGCCGAGCAGGTTCTGGGCGAAGACCGGGAAGATGAAGACCGAGGCGTAGAGGCCGAACCCCAGGATGAAGGTGAAGAAGGTCCCCACCGCGAGCGAGCGGTCGCGCATCACCCGCAGGTCGACGATCGGGTGCGGCGTGCGCAGCTCGTGCCAGATGAAGGCGGCGATCCCGACCACTCCCACGACCGCCAGCGCGACCATGCGCCGCGACTCGAACCAGTCCTCGCGCTCGCCGCGCTCGAGCAGGATCTGCAGCGCGCCGACCCCGGCGACGAGCAGCGCCATCCCCGTCCAGTCGATCCGCTCGACCGCCTCGTGGTGGGCGGGATTGCGGATGTAGGCCCAGATCAGCAGCGCCGCCACCACCCCGACCGGCAGGTTGACGTAGAAGATCCACGGCCAGTTGTAGTTGTCGGTGATCCAGCCGCCGAGCGTCGGGCCGATGGTGGGGCCCATGACGACGCCCATGCCGAACAGCGCCGCCGCGAACCCCCGCTCCTCGATCGGCCACGACTCGAACAGCACCGCCTGCGAGGTCGAGAGGAGAGCCGCGCCCGCCGCGCCCTGCACGAAGCGGAAGGAGACCAGCTCCCACAGGCCGGTCGAGTTGCCGCACAGGAACGAGGAGGCGGTGAACACCCCGACCGAGACCAGCAGGTAGTTGCGCCGGCCCATCAGCGCGGAAAGCCAGCCGGTCATCGGGATGACGATCACGTTGGCGACCACGTAGGCGGTCACGACCCAGGTGATCTCGTCGAGCGTCGCGCCCAGGTTGCCCATCATCTGCGGCAGGGCGACGTTGACGATCGAGGTGTCGATCAGCTCCAGCATCGACACCAGGATGACCGTCCCGGTGATGATCCACTTGCGCAGTCCGATCTCGGGCATGGCGGCTCGGCTCGCGGTCGCTTCGCCTGCGGCTCAGCCGAGGTCGACGATGGCGTTGACGCTCATCCCGGCGCGCAGCGGGCGCCCGGGGTCCGGCGGGTCGGTGATCACGATCTTCACCGGAATGCGCTGCACGACCTTGGTGAAGTTGCCGGTCGCGTTGTCCGGCGGCAACAGCGCGAACTTGGCGCCGGTCGCCGCCGACAGCGAGTCGACGCGGCCATGGAAGACGTGGTTGGGATAGGCGTCGATCTCGACCTCGACCGGCTGGCCGGGACGCATGCGTCGGATCTGGGTCTCCTTGAAGTTGGCGACCACCCAGACTTCCTCGCTGGCGACGATCGCCATCAGCGGCTGGCCTGCCTGCACCAGCTGCCCGGGCTCGACGTTGCGCTTGGAGACGACGCCGTCGGCCGGCGCCGCGACCGTGCCGTAGGAAAGCTGCAGCTTGGCGTAGTCGAGATCGGCCTGCTTCTGCGCGATCAGGGCCTTGGCGTTGCCGATCTGCGCCGCGGCGGCGGCGATCTGCGCCTCGGCGGTCGTCACCTGGCGGCGGGCCGCGTCGACCTCGGCCTGGGCGGCGTCGGCGGCGGAGTGCGCGGCGTCGTAGACCTGGAGCGGGATGTCCTGGCGGGCGCGCAGCGCCTCGTAGCGCTTGAGGTCGGCGGCGGCGCGCTCGAGCCGGGAAGTGACCGCGGCGACGTTGGCGCGTGCCACCGAGGCCTGCGAGCGGGCGGAGTCGTGCTGCGCTGCGGCGGCGGTGAGCTGAGCCTCGGCCGCGGCGAGAGCGGCCTGCGCCTGCTCGGCTTTGGCGGCGAGATCGCGGGTGTCGATCGTCACTAGCACGTCGCCCGCCTTGACCCGCTGGTTGTCGTTGGCGCGCACCTCCTGGACGTAGCCCGAGATGCGCGGCAGCACGGGGGCGATGTGGCCCTCGATGAACGCGTCGTCGGTCTCGGCGTGATGGGCGTAGAAGTGATACACGCGCGTGCCGTAGGCGACGCCGCCCAGGGCGAGCGCCGCGAGCAGGATGCGAGTCACCAGCAAACGTCGGCTGCTGCCCCCCGCCGCGACGGCGGTTTCTTCGGACTCGGCCATGGAATCTCCTGGATCGTGTCGGTGAAGAGAAGCGTTCAGCGCCGGTCGGCCGGGAGCAGGTCGCGGATGCCGCCGGTGGCGCGCTCGAGGTCGAACCAGGCCTGGGCCTGGGCGGCGAGCGCCGCCACCCGGCGATCGGCCGCGGCGGTGACGCTGGTCTGGGCGTTGTCGAGCTCGAGCGCGCTCGAGACCCCGTTCTCGAAGCGGTCGCGGGCGTGGGCGAGCTCCGACTCGGCGAGCTCTCGGCTGCGCTCGGCGATCTCGGCCCGGCCCTTCGCGGTGGCGTATGCGAGCAGCGCGTCGCGCACCTCGCGCTCCACCTTGCGCTCGCGGTCGCGTTGCTCGACCCGCAGCTCCTCGATCCGCACGCTCGACTCGGCGATCGCGCTCGAGATCGCCTTGCTGGTGTCGAGCGGCACCGAGAGCTGCAGCCCGACGGCGCGGGTCCACAGCAGGTTGTTGAAGTAGTTGCCGTTGTACTCGGCGAGGGCCTGCAGGGCGAGGGTCGGCAGGCGGCGGGCCTTGGCGCCGGCAAGCTCGGCCTCGGCGGCGCGCAGGCGCTCGGCGTCGGCGGC
>JBLMYC010000064.1:0-12559 GCA_050258075.1 Acidobacteriota bacterium | reverse complement strand
CGCGGGACACGATGCTGGCCCTCGCGGCGGCGCTCGACGCGGACAACAACCTCGGTTGCCCGCTGCACTGAAGGCGGTGATTCGAGATTGGGCCGGAGGGCGCGAGCCCTCCGGTCTCCTTTTTTTCAGGGGCGCCGCGATCAGGCCGCGGCGGCGGACCGCGGCGGTGCGGCGGCGGGCTGGCGCTCGGCCGCGGCGGCCTTGCGGGCCAGGCGGCGGTCGAACTGCCACTTGAAGCCGGTGCCGATCGCCTTGAGCTTCAGCGACTGCATCGGGTAGCGCCGCGGGCTCAGGCTGCGGCACTCCTCCGGCAGCATGACCAGGCTGACGTGGACGTTGGGGGCGCAGCCGATCAGCAGGCCACGCTCCATGCACGCCTCGTACAGGCGGCGGAAGACCGGCACCATGTCCTCGGTCTTCGGCGGCGCCTCATGCTCGAGGTCGGTCCCCACCAGCGGCCGGAAGACGCACACCGTGGGGACGGCACCCACCGAGGTGATCCAGTCGATCGCCTTGATCGAGGACTCCGGCGGCTCGAGCCCGGCGATGATCTCGCCGTTGGTGACCCAGGGCTCGCTCTTGGGTCCCTTCTTGCCGAGCTGGGCGCAGTAGCGGGTGGCCTCGAGGTAGTAGTCGAGACCGTACTCCGCATGCTTGCCGGGGCAGACATCCTGAAAGATCTGCGGATCAAAGATCTCGAAGCAGAACGACACCCGGTTGACCCCCATCTCGCGCAGGCCGTCGTAGCGCTTGAGATCGCGGTGCGGCGGGGTCTGGATGCCGATCAGCAGGCCGAGCTCCGACTTGATGCGCTGGATGTAGGGCTCCAGGATGTCGAGGTAGGTGTCGCCCTCGTAGTGGCCGGTGTTGAAGTCGACGTACGTGATCCCCGACTCCTGGCGCGCCGCGCGCACCACCTCGAGGACCTCGTCGACCGACTTGTCGCTGGCGTCGTCGACCCCGAGGTTCAGCCCCACCGAGCAGAACTTGCAGTTCGTCTTGGCCGGCTTGGCGGTCCAGTACTCGCAGACCTTGGCCTGGTAGATGCCGAGATAGGTGCCCTGCAGCGAGCCAATCTGGGTCATCGGCTTGCCGGTTGCGGTCTTGCGGTCGTACCAGTCAGGGCGCGGCGACAGGGTCACTGGCATCACGTCGCGGCCGCCGTGGCGCAGCAGGTAGGTCCCGCGCTCGCGGTGCAGGGTGTACGGCGACTCCTTGGCGAAGGGCTCGGCGACCGGCGCGTTGGTCCACAGGTTGCCGGGCAGGATCAGCTCGAGCCCGCTGCCGAGGCCGGCGCGGGTGCGCATGATCTTGCGTCCGCCGTCCTCCTCGATGAAGCAGGATTCGTCGAGACGAAGTCCCTTGCAGTAGAGGTCCAGCTTCACCAGGGCGGGATTGGAGCGCAACTCGGAGAGCATCGATTGAACCTCCTGCCGGCGGAGCTCGCCGGGGTCCGAAAGACCGTCGCGAAAGGTTAGCCGGAACAACCCCGTTCGCCGACCACCCGGGAGGACGGCAAGGGGCGCCTACCCTTTCGGGCGGGTCAGAAACAACGCATTCCACCGTTCCTCTCGACCTTCAACCGGGGCGCCCGCCGGGCGCCCGTCAGTTGGCTCAGGTGAAGCCAGGGCCGCACGCGGGTGCGCGGCCCGGACTGTCGGCACCCTTGGCTCCGGCAGAGGCAAAGGTCGAGAATTGCTTGGCGACCTTCTCGCTCCCGCAGTGCGGGCAAGCCAGCCCCGCGGGGCCCTCACCCATACGCTGCAGGATCTCGAACCGGCGCCCGCAGGATTCGCAGCGATATTCGTAAAGTGGCATTTCCGAGTCGTCCTCCGCAGCCTCTCAGTATACCGGTCGCCGCGCTGCGGCGCCGATCGTCGGCTCGCCGAGCAGCGGCAGGTACTGCTCCTCCTCCTGCGCGATGTGCAGCCGCAGGATGGCGTGCAAGCCGTACAGCACCCGGCGCAGATCGGTGCGGTCGTCGGCGGTGACCGGTCCGTCGGGAAGCTCGTCGAGCAGTCGCCCGTACAGACGCACCAGGTGCGCGATCTCGAGGTGGGCGCGGCTCATCGTTCCGGTCGGGTCGTCGCCGCCCAGGGCCTGGGCGACCAGCGGGTAGACGGTGCGGTCCTCGCTCGTCTCGTGCGGCAGGAGCTCGTCCTCGAGGAAGCGCTGCAGCGTGAGGAGGTCGTCGCGCGCCGCTCCGGGCGCGAGCGTGTCGAGGCGGTCGGCGACCGCCCGCAGGCGCTCGACCTCGGGGAGGAAGCTCTGGTGATCGGCGCGGAAGCGGCGCTGGAGCTCCTCCGAGTCGCGGCGGGGGGCCGGCAGCCGGCCGCCGAGCGCGCGCAGCGCGTTGAGGATCACCGCCACGTCGATCGCCTCCTGCAGGAACGCTCCGGCGACCGGCGGCAGGTGGCCGAGCGCCGCCGCCGCCATGCCGGCGAGCGACAGGCCCATGCCGGCGAGCACGCTCTGCAGGGCGATGCGCCGCGCCCGCCGCGCGATCGCCATCGCCTCGCCCAGGCGATCGAGGCGGTCGACCGTGACGACCACGTCGGCCGCCTCGGCGGAGGCGGTGGCGCCGCGGGCGCCCATCGCCACGCCGACATCGGCGGCGGCGAGCGCCGGGGCGTCGTTCACGCCGTCGCCGACCATGATCACGCGTCCGCGGGCGCGCTCGGCGTGCACCGCCTCGACCTTCTCGGCGGGGGTGCGCTCGGCGAGCACCAGATCGGCGCCGATCCCGGCGGCCACCGTCTCGGCGACGTCCGGATGATCGCCAGTGACCAGCACCACGCGCTCGATCCCGGCGCGGCGCAGGGCGCGCACCGCCTCGCGGCTGTCCGGACGAATCGGATCGTGGAGGATGATCGCCGCAGCGAGCTCGCCGTCGATCGTCACCCACACGCTGGAGGAGCCCTCGATCGCGTTGCGTCGCCGCACGTGGCGTACGCCGGCACCCGCGCGCGAGCCGCGCCAGCCCGACGCCACCCAGTCGAGGCGCCCGAGCGCCACCCGATGGTCCGCCACGATGCCGCGGATGCCGAAGCCGAAGCTCTCCTCGACCTCGGTCGGCAGCTCGAGCGCCAGGCCGCGCCGCCGCGCCGCCTGGACCAGCGGCGCCGCGAAGACGTGCGGCGAGACCTGGTCGAGCGAGGCGGCGAGAGCGAGAACCTCGTCCGCGGTGCGGGAGTCGAACGGGCGGACGTCGGAGACCGCCGGGATGCCGGTCGTGATGGTGCCGGTCTTGTCGAGCAAGAGCACCGGCGACTGGGCCAGGGCTTCGAGCGGCGCGCCGCCCTTGATCAGGACGCCGCGCGCCGCGGCGCGCGACAGGCCGGCGACGATCGCGACCGGCGCCGCCAGGATCAGCGGGCACGGCGTGGCGATGACCAGGACGGCGAGCGCCCGCAGGGGATCGCCGGAGAGCAGCCAGGCGCCGCTGGCGACCGCCAAGGTGAGCGGCAGGAAGACGACCGCATAGCGATCCGCCAGGCGCACGAACGGGGCCTTCGAGGCCTGTGCCTCCTCGACCAGGCGGACGATGCCGGCGTAGGTGCTCTCCGCGGCGGTCGCCACGGCGCGCAGGTCGAAGGGCGCCCCGGCGTTGACGCTGCCCGAGCGCACCGAGTCGCCGAGGCCGCGCTCGACCGGTCGCGACTCGCCGGTGATCGGCGATTCGTCGATGACGGCGCTCGGGACGTCGACCAGTCCGTCGACCGGCACGATCTCGCCGGGCTTGACCAGCAGCCGGTCGCCGATGCGCACCTCGGCGAGCGCCGGAGCCGTGATCTGGCCGTTCTCGTAGCGGTGGACGATGCGCGGCGCGCGCTCGAGCAGGGCGGAGAGCTCGCGGCGGGCACGTCCGGCGGCGAAGGTCTCCAGCGCCTGGCCGCCGGACAGCATGAGGCCGATGATCGCGCCGGCCAGGTACTGCTCGAGGGCGAGCGCGCCGCCCATGGCGAGCAGGGCGATGAGGTCGACGCCGAGGGTGCCGCGACGGATCTCGCGCCCGACCGCGATCGCGAGCGGGACCAGCACGATGGCAGTGGTCAGGCCCCAGAAGACGTCGGCGACGAACGGCGCATGGACCGCCCAGGCGAGGGCGCCGCCGAGAATACCGGCGAGCGAGAGCAGGACGAGCAGGCGGTGCATCGCCTGCGAGCGTAGCGGAGCGCGGCGTGGCGAAGACCGTCCCCACGGGCGGGTCGGAAGGCGGCGGGCTGTGTCGGACGCTGCGGCCGTGCGCGGCCCGTCTGCTAGAGTGACAAGGAGAATGCGGTCCGGCGCGCTCCACGTACTCCTCGGGCTGGTTCTGCTGACCGCGCCGGCGCGCGCCGAGGCGACCGAGGACCTCCACTACCACTGGCGTCTGCAGGGCTTTCTCGGCGCCATCGCCGGCCTGTTCTTCCCGCACGAGGGCTTCGGCCAGCTCACCACCACGACGCTCGACAACGGGCACCTGCGCTGCGAGCTGGTGATCACCGCCGAGGACAAGGGCCCCGATTTCTGGCGCTACGGCGCCGAGCTCGACCCGATCGCCGGTCACACGGTGCGCGCCTGGACCTCCTACCACTTCCGCGACCGCGAGCGCGCCGACGAGTCGCAGCTCGACGCCAACACCCAAAAGGGCGTCGTCGACATCGCCTCGAGCATCAACGTCCTGCGCCGCAACCCGGTCAAGGAGCGGGTCGAGTGGCACATCTGGTCCGACGGCAAGGTCTACCCGGTGGAGGTCGTTCCCGGACCCGTGGAGGGGCTGAGAATCGGCGGCCGTCAGGTTCCGGCTCGTCACTACTGGGTCCGGGGCATCGAGCTGCCCGGCGAGCGCCTGTGGAAGGGCCACCTCGAGCTGTGGCTGGCGCTCGACCAGGTTTCGACTCCGGTGCGCATCCTGGTCGAGCGCAGCTTCGCGAGCGTCCTGCTCGAGCTGCAGCCGGACGGCCCGGCGGCCGACGAGGCGCCGTTCGCGCCGCCCTCTCCTCCTTCCGAACCGTAGGGCGCCCGCGTTCCCGCCAGCTCGACGCACCATGGCGAGCGACCCGCCGACCGAAAACGTCTGGAGCGACGAAGTCCAGTTCGGCGAGGACGTGCTGGCTCCCGGCAGCCTGGTCGCCGGGCGCTACGAGATCCGTCGTCATCTCGGCTCGGGCGGCTTCGCGGTCGTGTACCTGGCGCACGACCTCGAGCTGCGCCGCGACGTGGCGCTCAAGATCCTGCGCAGCGAGCGCATGGGCCGCAGTGCGCTGACCCGCCTGCGCCGGGAAGCGGCGATCGCGCGCGAGATCTCGAGCCCGCGCCTGCTGCGCATCTTCGACATCGGCTCCGACGGCCGGTCGGTCTTCCTGACCATGGAGTTCGTCGAGGGCGAGTCGCTGCGCGAGCGGCTGCAGCGCGGGCCGCTTCCGGCCGCGGAGGGCGCCCGCCTGGCCGAGCAGGCGCTCGCCGGCCTGGCGGCCCTGCATGCCGCGAAGATCGTGCACCGCGACATCAAGCCGGCCAACCTCCTGATCACCCGCGACGGCGAGATGAAGCTCGCCGATTTCGGCCTCGCGCTGCAATCGGAGAGCGAGGAGACGCGCGCCACGATCGGCGACGCGGTGGTCGGGACTCTCGACTACCTGGCGCCCGAGCAGGCGCTCGGCCACGAGGCGACGCCGCAGAGTGACCTGTACTCGCTCGGCGTGACGCTCTACGAGGCCTTCACCGGTGAGCGCCCGTATCGCGGCGCGAGCCCGCTCGGCGTCCTGCTCGGCCACGTGCACCGCCAGCCCGAGGACGTCCGCAAGCTGCGCAAGGACATCTCGGCGAGCCTCGCCACGGTCATCGCCGGCCTGCTCGAGAAGGATCCCGCCCGTCGCTATCCCTCGGCCGAGGCGGCGCTCGCCGACCTGCAAGCGCACAGCCTGCTCGGCAGCCGGCGGCGACGGGCGCGCCTGCTGCGCGGGGTGGCGCTCGCCGCGCTGATCGCCGCGCTCGGCGGGGCGGCGGTGGCGTGGCGGATCGCGGCGCGACCGCGCTTCGCGCACCTGGTGGCCGGCGTGCCGCGCGGCGTGCGCGGGGTGGACGGGAGCGGTGCGACGCTGTGGGAGCAGCGCTGGGCGGACTGGCCGCTGGGCGTGGTGCGCGCCCGACTGCGTCCGGGCGAGCCGGAGCGCATCGTGACGGTCATCCGGCCCGACGGCGTCAGTCATCTCGATGTGACGCGCAATCTCTCGGTGCTCGACGAGGAGACCGGCAAGGTCGTCGAGACCGTGCGCCTGCCGGACGCGGGTGGCAGCTTCCCGGGATACGCCGACGAGTACGCGCCGAGCCTGTACGCGATCGATCTCGACGGCGACGGCTACGACGAGATCCTCGCCTCCTACCATCACGAGCCCTACTGGCCGTCCTACACGGTGCTGTACGAGCCGCGCGTCGGGCGAACGCGCTGGCTGCTCATCGCCGGCGGACACCATCGCGTGGTAGGCGCCCAGGACCTCGACGGCGATGGCCGCCCGGAGGTCATCCTGGCGGGAATCAACAACCGCATGGGCTGGTACTCGGCGCTCGCCGCGCTGCGCATCCGGCCGTGGATCAACGTCGTCCAGGCCGGACAGGAAGACGACAATCCGGCGCGGACCCCCGATTTCGATCCCCTCGGCACCAGCGACACCCTGCTCTGGTACACCCTGGCGCCGCGCGGCTTCTTCGACGGCGCCGAGCCGGTGCGGATCGATGCGCGCCGCCGCAGGTTCATCCTGCGTTATCAGGACGGCAGTCAGGCCGAGGTCGGCTTCGACGGTTTCCTCGCCGGGACGAGCTCGCTGCTGCCCGAGCGAGAGCGCCTGGCGGCGCGCGACAAGGCGTACGCCCTGCTGCGCGATGGCACGCGGGCGACCGCGGACGGCGCCGGGGCCCTGGCGGTCACCTATTGCGACCAGGCGCTCGCTGCGCTGGCGCCGGCCGGCGACCCCATCCTCACCGAGTGGATCGAAAGAGCGCGCGGCAAGGCGCTGGTTGCCGCCGGGCAGATCGGCGAAGCCGAGGCGCAGTTCGAGCGCCTGATGCGGGGCTCGCCCGCGGACTCCGACGTCGCCTTCGACGCCGGGCGCAGTCTGCACCTGCACGGCGATCTCGAGCGCGCCATCGCCTGGTACCGGCGGGGCTACGGCCGCGGCGGCAGCATGACCGCCGGGCGGATCAAGTATGAGTTCCTCGAGGGGACCGTCCTGGCGCTCGGCGAGCTCGGACGCTGGGCGGAGGCGCGCGCCGAGGCGCAGCGCTTCGCCGCGATCTACCCGTCCCTGCTGAGCGACTCGCGCTCGTACGAGGAGTACGTGCGCTGGCGCGAGGGCCAGGTTCCCGAGATCGCCGGCCTCGCCGAGACCCCCGATCTGCAGGGCTACTGGCGGCTCGAGTTCCGCTGGCGGCGCGGCGAGGAGGCGGCGACCCTGCTGCCGCTCGTCGAGGGAAAGCTGCGGACCGCTTCGGAGACGCTCGCCCTCCTGCACTCGCTGCACGCCGAGCTGCTGGCGCGCCTGGGGCGGGGCGGCGAGGCGCTGGCCGAGGCGCGCGATGCCCTCGAGCGCCTGCGCGCCGACCTGCCGCTGAGCACGATCGCGCGCGCCCACTACGACCTCGTCACCGAACGCTTCGCCCGCTTGGCGAAGGCGGCCGGGCGGCAGGCCGAAGCGCAAACGGCGCTCGCCGCGCTGCACCGCTTTCGAAACGATAAGATCGCAGTCTCTCGATAGACCCGCGTGGCCCGCGGATTCTGGGGCGAGGGGCGGTGGGATGCTGCGGTTGACGGTTTCCTACGCGGATCAGGTTCGGCACTTCGCGGTGCCGGAGGCGGCGGTGCACCTCGGCTCGGGGCGCGACGCCGAGCTGCGCGCTCCGTTTCCCGGCGTGTCGCGGCGCCATGCCCTGGTGCGGCCGCGGCCGGGCGGCGTCCTGCTCACCGACCTCGGCTCGACCAACGGGCTCATCGTCGAAGGCCGGCGCGTCGGCGAGCTGTTCCTCGCCCCGGGCGACGCGGTGCGCCTCGGCCGTGCCCTGCTGGTGCTCGAGGAGGTCTCCACGGCGGACGGCGAGATGGCCTTGCGCCTCGCCGACGCGGGGTCGGGTCCGGTCTCCGGCTCTTCGCTCGACCTGGGCATGGTCCATGCACAGGTCGGGGCCTCGGTGACACCCGACAACGCCCTGCGCTTCGTGCGCGATCTCGAGGCGACGCTCAAGGCCGGCGGCGAGACGCCGTCGCGCGAGCACCTGCGCCGGGCCTGCGCGGCGCTCGGCGCCGACGCGCTGGTCGTCCTCGAGCAGGTGGCGGAGGAGCTGGCGGTGGCCGAGTGCGCGGGACCGCTGCCCGACGAGCGGCAGCTCGGGAAGCTGGCCGCGGCCATCGAACGGCGGGCGGCGGGAGCGGAGCGCGCGATCTGGATCGACCGCAACGGCAGTGTCGCGCTGCTCGCGGTGGCGCCGGCCGGCCGGCACCGGCATCTGGTCGCCCTCTTCGGCGGCCAAGAGTCGCCCGACCCGGCGCTCTGGCAACGCGACTTCTTCGCCTACCTCGCCGATCGCTTCGGCGTCGAGCCGTTGCAGCCCGAGGCGACGGTGCCACCGGCGGCGGGCGACGAGGGCGAGACCTTGCGCATCCCGCCGGGCATGGTCGTCGGCTCGTCGGCCGCGATGCAGGGCCTGCTGCGCCACCTGCGCGCCACCCTGCGCAGCGACCAGAACGTCCTCCTGCTGGGCGAGACCGGCACCGGCAAGGAGCTCTTCGCGCGCATGATCCATGCCTCGGGGCCGAAGTCGCGCGGTCCCTTCGTGGCGATCAACTGCGCCGCGATCCCGAGCGAGCTGCTCGAGGCCGAGCTCTTCGGCGTCGTGGGGCGGGTCGCGACCGGCGTCGACCCGCGTCCCGGGCTCTTCGTCCAGGCGCACGGCGGCAGCGTGTTCCTCGACGAGATCGGCGACATGCCGGAGCGGCTGCAGGCCAAGATCCTGCGCGTCCTGCAGGAGCGCGAGGTGCTGCCGCTCGGCGGGGCGACCGCGAAGAAGGTCGACGTGCGGGTGATCGCCGCCTCCAATCGCAACCTCGAGGCGCTGGTGGCGCAGGGAGCGTTTCGCGCCGATCTCTACTACCGGCTGCGCGGTCTGCAGTTCCACCTGCCGCCGCTGCGCGACCGCCGCGAGGACCTGGCGGAGTTCGCCCTGGCGTTCGTCGCGCGCGCCGCGCAGAAGTACGGCAAGCGGATCGCCGGCGTGAGCCGCAAGGCGCTCGCCCTGCTGCAGGAGCATCCCTGGCCGGGCAACATCCGTGAGCTCGAGAACGAGGTCGAGCGTGCGGTGCTGCTGTGCCCTGACGGCGGCATCCTGCAGAGCGAGCACTTCGCCGGCGTCCGCTGGCAGCTCGGGGGGCGGACCGCGGAAGTTCCGGCGCATCCGGCGAGCCCGTCACCGGAGCGCCGGCTGCCGAGCGGCGCGACGCTCGCGGTGAAGGTGGACGACGTCGAACGCCGAGCGATCCTCGGGGCGCTCGCCGCCTCGAAGGGCAACAAGTCGCGCGCCGCGAAGGCGCTGGGAATCACCCGCAACGGCCTGAGCCTGAAGATGCGCCGTCTCGGTCTGACGCCGCCCTAGCGCTCCACGGCGCGACGCAGTTTCCGCGCAGGCGATTGGCGGTTGCCTGCTCAGCGATTGAGCAGTCGATTGCTCAGTGACTTGGCGAACCGCGGCGCTTCTTTCTCTCGATCACGATCCCCGCCGGGCCGCGCCAGCGTTGGCTCTGTGGCATTTCTTTTGCTAATTTCTATAAAGCTTCAGGCGCGAGGAACGCGGGGCTCACTCCGCGGGGAGGGTGGATGGCGACGAAAGCCTGGCTCAGGGGCGTGGCCGGCATTGGTCCGTTGGTTCTCGTCATCGTTCTGATCGTGACCAATCCCGGCGAGAAGAGCCTCGAGCAGATCCTCGAGGTCCAGGAGCATGCCGTGAGCGGCGAGCCGATGCCGGTCGCCCCCGGAGGACCGGCGCAGACGCTCTACCCGGGAAAGGTCGATTGCGAGAATTACGGGATGTTCTCCCTCGCTCGCGTCGCTCTGGGTGCCGAGCGGCAGCGCTACGTCGGCGTGCTCGGCCTCTGGATCCCCCTCGGCGGCGGCGAGCGCTCCGAGTCAGAATCCCACACGCACACCAGCCTCCCATCGCCGCGGCAGCAGTAGCTCGCGCGGCTCGCCGTACTGGAAGGTCACGTCGTTGTGCCCCGGCTCGAGCCGGATCGCCTTCTGGCTGTCGAACACGTTGTAGACCGTGAGCGCGAGATCGGCGTGGACGCCGCGGCCGAGGCGGACCGGGTAGCCGAGACGCAGGTCCAGGGTCGCCCAGCTCGGGTTCTTCCGCTCGCCAGTCGTGACGTAGCTTCCATCCGGCTGGCGGTGGTTGTAGTAGATGTCCGACCCGGTCGGGCGCCAGATGTCGGCCTCGGTGTAGCGCGAGCCGCTGTTCCAGTAGACCAGCGCGCCGATCTCGAGCGCGAACGGCGTGCGATAGGTGCCGAGGAGTTTCACCTGGTGCTCGATCGTTCCGGGCAGCCAGCCCCACATGTACGGCTGGCGCGGATCGAGCTGCAGGAAGTCGCCCTGCAGGTCGGCGGCGGCCTGCGAGTTGCTGTTGCCCTTGGCCTGCTTCCACGAATACTGGAGCGAGGCGCTCCAGCTCCCGGCGAAGCGGCGATCGAGCGCCAGGTCGAGGCCGTAGATCTTTCTCTGCGCGCCGACCAGGTTGCCGAGGAAGTAGTTGACGTCGCCGGGGCCGCTCGGCGGGTAGCCGAAGTCGCCCGGGGTCAAGGCCAGCGGGCCGGCGACCGCCGGGTTGAAGTACACGCTGGGGTCGTAGTCCTCGATGACGTGGAGGTCGCGGCGGTAGTAGCCCTGGGCGAGGAGCGTCCAGCGCGAGCTCAGGTTGGCGGCGTAGGTGAGCGCCGTCTCCTGCTCGCTCTCGTTCTTCAGGTTGGGCGCGAAGCCGGCGTCGCGGTGCAGGACCTGAGCGCCGCGGATCCGGTACGTGAACCAGTCGTCGCCGATCCACGCCTGGTCGGCGCTGACGCTGCCGGTCAGGTTGCCGGCGTAGCGCACCATGCTGGTGCGCAGCGGGTTTGAGTACTCGCCGAAGGACAGCGACAGCTTCTGGCGCCCGTCGCCGCGCACGTCCCAGGTGACGCCGAGGCGTGGCAGCCAGGCGGGGGACATGGCGAGGATCGTCGAGCCGTTGGAGGCGATGTAGGAGCGGCTCTCCATCCGCACCCCAGCCTGGAGCGAGAAACGCTGGAGCTGCCAGGTGTCCTGCAGATAGCCCACCCGGTTGCGCATCTCGATGTTGCTCACCCCGACGACGAGGTCCTTGGCGCGCAGGAAATTCACGCCGCCGGCGTTGCCCGCACGCGCGGCGAGCGGGAGCGCCGCGAACTCCTGCGTGCTCACCGTGCCGTCGTGGTTCGCGTCGGCCGCGCGGAAGGCGGCGGTCGTCGGATCGGCGATCAGGGCGCGGTAGATCGAGTCGTACTCGCTCTGCGGCAGCAGGTTGAGATCCTCTGCCTGGGCGAAGGTGAGGCCCGCCAGGCCCGGCGCGAGCGAGGTCAGCGTGAAGCCGAACGGCGACTGGTTCTTCACCTCCTCCTGCCAGCGCTCGTACTGCGCGCCGACCTTGAGCGCGTGATCGCCGTCCGCCTGGAAGAAGGTCGTCAGGTTCAAATCGCCCTGCAGCTTGCGCAGCGTCGTCGTGCTCTTGCCACCCGCCGAGCCGAGGAGCTGCGCGTACGCCGGCACCGTCGTCCCCGGCGGGAAGAGGAGGGTGTTCGCGGGACCGAGCTCCGGGTGCTCGGGGACGCTCGCGCTCGGCTCTTTGAAATCGGTCAGCCGCCCCTCGAGGAAGGCGTTCGCGGAGGCCGTCCGCTGGTAGTCGAGCCCGAGGATCGAGACGTCGTCCTGGAAGCGGCTGAAGCGGTTGGGCGGCGTGTTGACGTCGGTCGTGCCGGTCAGCTGGTGCGGGTCGAGGGTGTAGCGCCCGACCAGGCTGTCTTTCGGCGAGGCCTGAAAGGTGAGCTTGCCGAACAACCCGCGCCGCCGCTCGCGCGACGGCACGGTGAGGGGCGTCGGGCTTGCCGAGGAGGACAGCTCGACGTCGCGCGACGCCACGCGCTGCTGTCCGGCGAGATAGAACCACAGCCGATCCCGAACCACCGGACCACCGAGCTCGAGCCCGGTGTCGTAGCGGTCGAAGACGACCGGCCGCAGGCGCGAATCGTGGGTCTTGAAACCCGAGACCATTCCCGGCGTCTGCGCGAAGTAGTTCGCCGAGCCCCGGAAGGTGGGCCCGCCCGACTTGGTCAGCAGGTTGACGACGTACCCCACCCCGCCGCCGAGATCGACCGGAACCGCGGAGGTGATCACTTCCTGCTCTGCGATCGTCTGGCTGTCGATCGGCAGGTCCCCGACCCCGCTCGCCATGCCGGTGACGTTCAATCCATCGAGGTAGTACGTGTTGTCGACCGATCCCGGAATCGCCCCGCGGTCGCCGTAGT
>JBLMYC010000063.1:0-10517 GCA_050258075.1 Acidobacteriota bacterium | reverse complement strand
GACGCCTCCACTTCCAGCGCCGTGCGTCCCTCGTGGCGGGCGCTGAACGCCGCGTCGGGGCGCGCCAACGCGTAGCCCTGCACGACCTCCAGGGCACGGCGCAGCTCGGTTTCCGGGGACTTCAGGAACTTGCGTCGCGCCGGCACGTTGAAGAACAGCGACGCGACCTCAATGGTCGTGCCGCGCGGCCGCGCCGCCGGCTCGGCGACCCGTACCAAGCCGCCCTCGATCCGCACCCGGGTGCCTTCGCCGGCCGCCTCCGCCGTGGTGAGATCCACCCGCGCCACGGCGGCGATCGAAGCCAGCGCCTCCCCGCGGAAACCCAGGGTGCCGACGTGCTCCAGGTCACCGAACGACGCAATCTTGCTCGTCGCGTGACGGTCGAATGCGAGCAAGGCGTCGTCGCGTCCCATACCGGAACCGTCGTCGGCGACCGCGATACGGCGCTTGCCACCCACCTCGAGATCGACCTGGACCGACCGCGCCCCGGCGTCGAGAGCGTTCTCGACCAGCTCCTTGACGACCGACGCCGGGCGCTCCACCACCTCGCCGGCGGCGATCTGGCTGATCAGCGAGTCGGGCAGGATATGGATGCGCGGCACGCGCTAGTCGCCCGCCGTCTTCACGCCCGCGCTGCGCAGCTGCTTCGCGACCGGCAGCCAGCGCTGGGAACGGAACTTCTCCCAGGCCGGGGCAGCGGTCGCGAGCTGCCGGGCGGCGGCCTCCACCACCGCAGCCTGCGCGGCGGTCGGCGGGCCGTCGGCCGCCTCGAGGTCCGCCTCGATCCCGGCCAGCACCTCAGCGTGCGAGCTCACATCGTCGGTTCCCCGGGCTTGGAAGCGCTGCAGCTCCGAGCGCAGCTTCAGCGCTGCGGCGATCGCCCGGCGCGCCGCACCCGACGGTGCCGGGGCAGCCTCGGCGCCGGCCAGCGCCGCGGCCACCTGGCCAACCTCCCTGGCGAGCGCCGTGGCTCGCGCCAGCACGCCGATCGTCCGCTGCTCGAGCGCCCACTGCGCCTCGAGGTCGGCGCGCTCGACCGGCACCCGAGGATCCACTGCGACGACGAGCGGCTGCTCGAGGGTCTTCCCGGCGGCGCGCAGCTCCACTTGGTAGCGGCCCGGCAGAAGGAGCGGCCCCTGCGGCAGCGCCGGCGTGTCCTCACCCCGCACCGCGGCGATCGAGTACTCGTACTCGGGCGCGACCGGGCGCTCGGTGCGCAGGTCCCACACCATCCGGTTGTGACCGGGATGCGCCGGCAGGGCGGTGAGCGGCTGCAGCCACGCCTCGGCGAAGTAGCGGAACGCATCGGGGCGCTCCGGCGCCCGCTCGCTGTTGAAGCTCCGCACGACTGCGCCGCTCGCATCGCGGATCGTCAGGATCACCGGGCCGGCCACCGCAGCGGGGAGCTCGTAGTCGATCACCGCGCCGGTCGGAGGATTGGGCGCCGCCGGGACCTCCGGCGGCAGCGGTGTGTCGCGGTTCTCGTTCTTGCTCAGCCGGATCGCCGGCTGCGGCGGCAGCAGCGCCGGCGCGGCCGCGAGGGTGGCCGCGTCGAGCGAACGCAGCGGCGCGGCGTCGTCCATCACCCACAGGCCACGTCCCTGCGTGGCGATCACCAGATCGGCGCCGTGCACGATCAGGTCGTTCACCCCGGTCGCGGGCAGGTTCTGCTCCAGGCTCTGCCAGTGGTCGCCGTCGTCGAACGACACGAAGGCCCCGAGGCGGGTCCCGGCGTACAGCAGCCCGGCGCGCTTGGGATCCTGGCGCACGACGTTGACGTAGCCCTGCAGGCCGGCGTCGATCGGGGTCCAGGTGGCGCCGTAGTCATGGGTGCGGAAAGCGTGGGGCTGGAAGTCGTCCAGGCGGTGGCGGTCGACCGCGACGTACGCCGTTCCCGGATCGGTCGGCGAGGCCTCGACCGCGGCGATCTTGCTCCAGTCGGAGACCCCCGGCGGAGTGACGTCTCTCCAGCTCTTGCCGTCATCGCGAGTGACCTGGACGCGGCCGTTGTCGGTGCCGATCCACAGCAGCCCATCGGCGACCGGCGAGGGAGCGATCGAATAGATCACCCCGAACCCGCAGGCGGTCGCCATTCCGACCGCGACCTCCCCGTCACAGCCCTTGGCGTCCGGCTTCTGCCCGGTGAGGTCGGGGCTGACGATGTCCCACTGGCGACCGCCGTCGAGCGAGCGGAACAGCACCTGCGCGCCCTGGTAGAGCGCATGCGGTGGTCGGGCCGAGATCGCGATCGGCGAGAACCACGTGCCGCGGTACTTCACGGTGTTGGGGCGTCGGCCGTACCCCGAGATCGGCCAGGGCGCCACGTTCGCGACTCGCCCGGTGCGCGCGTCGTAGCGCGACAGGCGCCCGCCAAGCCCACTGCCGTAAACGATGTTCGGGTCCTTGGGGTCCGGGATGTCGTAGTCGCGCTCGTCGCCACCCACCGGGTGCCATTCGCGGAAGGTGAGCTGACCATCGTTGCCGCGCGTCGCGAGACCGGCCGTTCCCGAGTCCTGCTGACCGCTGTAGACCCAGTACGGGAAGCGGTCGTCGGCGCGCACGTAGTAGAACTGGCCGGTCGGCTGGTTGTACCAGGGGCTCCAGGTCGTGCCACCGTTCACCGTCACCGCGGTGCCCTGGTCGCTCGACGTCACCATGCGGCTCGGCTGGCTGGAATCGATCCACAGGAAGTGGTAGTCGTCGCCGCCCGGGGCGCCCTTGACGATCGTCCACGTCTTGCCGCCGTCGCTCGAGCGGCGCAGCGACTGGCTGGGGACCCACACGACGTCCGGATTCCTGGGGTCGGCGGTCACCCGGCTGAAGTACCAGCTCGCTAGCGCTCGGTCGCCGCTCGTCCTCTGCCAGGTCGCACCACCGTCGTCGCTGCGGTAGAAGCCGCCGCCCGGCGTGGCGTCGATCGTGGCGTACACGCGGCGCGTTCCGGTGCCCGGCGCGACCGCCAGCCCGATGCGGCCCATCGGCACCGTGGGCAGGCCCTTGCCGCCGACCGGCTTCCAGGTCCTGCCGCCATCCTCCGACTTCCAGATTCCGCTGCCCTTCCCCACCGCCGGCGTGAAGTAGTCCTGCCACGGATGGCGCGTGATCTCCCAGAGCGCGGCGTACACGACGTCGGGATCCGCCGGATCGCTCGCCAGCTCCACCGCTCCGGTGCGATCGTTCTGGTAGAGCACCTTCGCCCAGGTCGCACCGCCATCCTGCGAGCGGAAGACGCCGCGCTCCGCGCTCCGCCCGAACACGTGGCCCAGCGCGGCGACCAGGATCACGTTGGGATCGCGCGGGTCGATCAGCACCCGTCCGATGTAGTGGGTGTCGGCGAGGCCGAGCGAGCGCCAGGTCTTGCCGCCGTCATCGGTGCGCCAGACGCCGTTGCCGGCCACGATGTCGTAGCGCGGCGCCGGCTCACCGGTGCCGACGACGATCGTCTGCGGATGGCCGGCGGCGATCGCCAGCGAGCCGACGGTCGAGAACGGCGCGTGATCGGAGATCGACTGCCAGGTCACCCCGTCGTCGGTCGTCTTCCACACGCCGCCGTCGGCGGCGCCGAACAGGAAGGTATCGGGCTGCGAGGGAATTCCCTCGGCGCAGGTCGACCAGCCGGCCCGGAACGGGCCCAGCAGGCGCCAGCGCAGGTCCTGATAGGCGCTGGACGGAACCCCGGCCGCGGCAGCGACGTTGACGACGGAGAGAGCAACGGTCAGGGAGAGGAGCGCGACGATCTGACGGGTTCTCGACATGGCGCCGATTCTACCGTCGGGATCGGGCGCGCGCAGCCCGCCCCCGGGAATCGGAGCCTCAACTCCCGGCGTCACAGCTCGCGATGGCGACAACCGGCGGCTTGCGGGAAGGGTCGCGGACCGCAGCCGCAAACGCCGCCTGGGCCTCGATCTCGCTCCACTGTTGGGTCCGGTCATCGCGCCGGAGGAAGCTCAGGCGGTCGAACCCGAGCTGGCTGCCCTCCAGCAGGGCGTCGAACCCCGGGTTGTAGCCGAGCGGAGCGGTGACCAGCAAACGCCCACCCGGCGCGAGCAGCCCCTTCAGGCGCGCGACCGCACGCACCACCTTTTCGGGGTCCCGAGGATGCTCGTCCCAACCGACGTGCTCGAGCGTCGAGATGCTCACCACCAGCTCGTACAGCCGCCCCGGATCGAGATCGACGACGTCAGCGTTGATCACGCCCGCGCCGCGCTCGTACTTGTCCACGACGTCGTGCGCGACCGGCATGTACCAGGACAGTACGTTGCCCACCTCGAGGATCCGACCGGCTGGCGTCGACTCGACAGCCTCAGCGGCGACGGCGATCTCGACCTCCCGCTCGTTCTTCCAGGTGAGGTTGTACAGGCCGTAGAAGCAGCGGTACCGACGGCCTTGCAGGGTAAACCAGCGTGCCGGCCTGCAGCGCTCGTGGTACTGCCAAGCGAGGACGCCGACGCCATACTCGAGGGCCTTGGCGGCCAGGAATCCGATTCCTCGCTGACGAACGGCGGACACGGATGACGACCACAAAGCCGCAAGACGGCGTCGTCTTCGTCCATCCCGGGTCCTCATGGGCCGCCGCTCAGGGCTCTTCTCGAGTCATGCGCGAACCTCGTCGGCGTGGAGTCCGTGGCGCATCCACGGGGCGGCTTTGCCGGCGGAGGGCCTTCCTCCGCCGGCACGGCCCCAATTCTAGCGACTGATCAGGCAGGTGGCGCCGGCGATCACGAACGGCTGGGTCATCGTCTCGGTGCTCGAGCCGTTGGCGTCTTTGTGCTCGGTCTGCACGGTCAGGGTCGCGTTCTTGCCGTCGACCACCAGCACTCCGTGCGCCTTGATCGCGGCAGTGAAATCGGCCTCGGACTGCGACATCTGCTTCATCATCTCGGTCATCATCGTGCGATCGGAGGCGGGCATCTTCTTCCACTGGTCCTGCATCGCCTGGGTCGAGAGCTTCTGCGCCTCCTCCATCTTGCCGGCATGGACCAGGCCCATCTGCTTCACCGACACCTTGCCGCAGGGATGCTCCAGGATCGCGGCGCCCTTGATCTCGGTCTTCGCCGCCTGAGCGCCCGAAGACAGGACGGCGATGCCCGCCACGACGCCCAGCGCAATCGCAATTCGACCAGCTCTCATGGGTTCTCCCTTCAAAAGGGTTGACGTTTCCGGGCCGCGGTTCACGCCCCGACTCGAATCCAGCGAATCCGGATGGTTGCGGGACTGTAGCACGTCCACAGGGCAGGTTCGCCTTCTCACGCGCCGGCAGCCGTCCCTCCCCCAGATCCGTCTCTTCGTCCGGGCTGAACCGGGCCGCACGGAGCGCTCGCCCTACGCGCCCGTCCGCTTGCCTTCGAGGATCTTCGCCTGCGCCGCGGCCAGGCGCGCGATCGGCACGCGGAAGGGCGAGCAGGAAACGTAGTTGAGGCCGATCTTGTGGCAGAAGGCGATCGACTTCGGGTCGCCGCCGTGCTCGCCGCAGATGCCGATCTCCATGCCCGGGCGCGTCTTGCGCCCGAGCTCGACGCCCATCGCCATCAGCTTGCCGACCCCGTCCTCGTCGATCGAGGCAAACGGGTTCTCGGGCAGGATCTTCTTCTCAAGGTACTCCATCAGGAAGCCCTTCTCGGCGTCGTCGCGGGAGATCGCGAAGGTCGTCTGCGTCAGGTCGTTGGTGCCGTAGGAGAAGAACTGCGCGAAGCGGGCGAGTTGGTCGGCGGTGAGGGCGGCGCGCGGCACCTCGATCATGGTGCCGAACTTGTAGTCGACGCGACGGCCCTGCTCCTGCATCACCTTGTCGGCCTCGGCCTCGAGCGCCGATTGCTGCACCTCGAGCTCGCGCCAGTGGGCGGAGAGCGGGATCATGATCTCGGGGTGGACGTCGACGCCCTCCTTGGCGGCCTGGCAGGCGGCCTCGAAGATCGCCCGCACCTGCATGCGGGTGAGCGCCGCGAGATGAATGCCCAGGCGCACCCCGCGCAGGCCGAGCATCGGGTTTGCCTCGTGCAGCCTCTCGATCGCCGCCAGGATGCGCTGCTTCTCGGCGAGCTTGGCGGGCTCCTTGCCGCTCTCCTCCAGTCGGTCGACCTCGCGCTGCAGCTCGACGTGCCCGGGCAGGAACTCGTGCAGCGGTGGATCGATCAGCCGCACGATCACCGGCAGGCCGTCCATCGCCTGGAACAGGCCGTGGAAGTCCTCGCGCTGGTACGGCAACAGGGCGGCCAGGCACTCCGCCACCACCTTCGGGTCGTCCTTGCCGAGGATCATGCGCTGCACGTATGGCAAGCGCTCCTGCTGGAAGAACATGTGCTCGGTGCGACACAGGCCGACGCCCTGCGCACCGTACTCGCGGGCGCGGCGGGCGTCGGCCGGGTAGTCGGCGTTGGCCCACACCTGCAGGCGCCGCGCGCCGTCTGCCCAGCCGAGCAGCTTGGCGAGGTAGGGATCCTGGATGTCGGGTACGACGGTCGCGATCTGCCCGGCGTAGACCTCGCCGACCGTGCCGTCGATCGAGACCCAGTCCCCCTCGCGCAGGGTCTTGCCGGCCACCCGGATCTCGCGCTTCTCGAGGTCGATCTCGAGCGCCGCCACGCCGACCACGGCGGGCTTGCCGAACTGCCGCGCCACCAGCGCCGCGTGGCTGGTGCGGCCGCCGCGGCTGGTCAGGATACCCTTGGCGGCCAGCATCCCGTGCACGTCGTCGGGCTTGGTCTCCGGACGCACCATGATCACCTGCCGCCCCTCGGCCTTCGCCCACCTCTCGGCGGTGTCGGCGTCGAGCGCCATCTGGCCCACCGCCGCGCCGGGCGACACGTTGAGCCCGGACGCCAAGCGATCTCCTCTGCCCGCCGCGGTTTTCACCGCCACGACGTCGAACTGCGGATGGAGGAAGAAATCGACCTGCTCGGGCGTGACACGCAGCACCGCCTCGTCGCGCGAGATCAAGCCCTCGTCAGCCATGTCGACCGCGATCCGCACGGCGGCCTGCGCGGTGCGCTTGGCGCTGCGGGTCTGCAGCATCCACAGCTTGCCGCGCTCGATCGTGAACTCGACGTCCTGCATCTCGCGGTAGTGCCTTTCGAGCCGCTCGGAGATCGCCGCGAACTCGGCGTAGGCCTCGGGCATCTCGGCCTTGAGCTCCTCGATCGGCTTGGTGAGGCGGATGCCAGCGACGACGTCCTCGCCCTGCGCGTTGGTCAGGTAATCGCCCTCGATGCGGTTCTCGCCTGTCGCGCCGCTGCGGGTCATCGCCACGCCGGTGGCCGAGTCGTTGCCGAGGTTGCCGAACACCATGGTGCAAATATTGACCGCGGTGCCGAGGTCGTGCGCGATCTTGGCGGCGTTGCGGTAGTCGACGGCGCGCTTGCCGTTCCAGCTCTTGAACACCGCCTCGGTCGCCAGTCGGATCTGCTCCATCGGGTCCTGCGGGAACTTGCGCCCGGTCGCCTTCTCGAAGATCTCCTCGAACTCGTGAGTCACCCGCTTCCAGTCCTCGGCCCCCAGATCGGAGTCGCTCTCCACTCCGGCCCGCTTTCGCGCCTGGCTGAGGACCTCCTCGAAGGGCTCGTCGGCGATGGCCATCACGACCGAGCCGAACATCTGGACCAGCCGCCGGTAGCTGTCGAACGCGAAGCGCTCGTCGCCGGTGAGCTTGGCCAAGCCCGCCGCCACGGCGTCGTTCATGCCGATGTTGAGAACGGTATCCATCATGCCGGGCATCGAGAATTTGGCGCCCGAGCGGCAGGACACGAGGAGCGGGTTCGTCGGGTCTCCGAACCGCTTGGCGGCCTTCTTCTCGAGCGCCTGGAGGGCCGCGAGCTCTTCCTCCCAGAGGCCAGCGGGGAACTTCTCGCCGGCGGCGAGGAAGGCATTGCACGCCTCGGTCGTGACGGTGAATCCGGGCGGCACGGGCATGCCGATCCGGGTCATCTCGGCGAGGTTGGCGCCCTTGCCGCCGAGCAGGCCCCGCACCTTCTCCCAATCGCCTCCGACCGCCTTCTGCGCCGCCTCGAGCTCGTCGAACGCGTAGACGTACTTGCCGGCCATGTCGCGCCCCCCTCGCCGTTCACTCGTCTGTCGGCAAATTCTTTCACAGCCGGGTGGCCGTCCTCCGTCCTCGGGAGCAGGCCGGGCGGACGCGAAGGCGGTAGGCGCCGAGCCGCCCCTCACTTGCCAGGCGACATCACATGGTTATACTCGCGCTTCGAAAACCTTCGAACCGTTGAAGGAGGCCCCATGCGCCTGCGCGTGACCCGACTCGCCCTGGCAGCCGTGCTGCTCGCTCCTGCAGTGCCTGTGCTGGCCCAGGTAACCTTGATCGACCAGCTACCGTCGCCCCTGCCCAGCGCCGCCGGCGGACTCTTTTCGCAGACTGCCGATTCGGACTGCACCTTCGGAACGCCCAACCGAGCGCTCACCGCCGCCGACGATTTCGTCATCACCCAGGCCGTGAGCGTCAACCAGGTCGAGTTCCTCGGGAACTATCCGCTCGACACCGCTCCGAGTGACCCGGAGTCCTTCGCCGTGCGCTTCCTGACCAACAACGGGTCGAACCTGCCCGGCACTCTGGTCGCGCAACCGGCGATCACGATCTCGCAGACTCCCCTGTTCACCGGCAGCGGCTCCTCGGGCTACGATTTCGTCGCCAGCTTCGCGCCGGTGCAGCTCAACCCCGGCACGTACTGGGTGGAGATCTTCGAGACCGACAGCTCGACCACGACCTGCCAGAGCTGGATCCTCGGCCCGCTCGACGCCACGAACGGACGCAACGGCTACGCGGTCGATCTGGCCAACGCGCCCGGCACCAACTGGTCGCTGCAATCGATCATTCCCGCCCAGCAGAACAACCTGGCGGTGAAGATCACCGGCCAGCCGGCGGCGATCGCGGCGATCCCGACGCTCGGTCCCTGGGGGCTGGCGGCGCTCAGCGTCTTGCTTGGCATCGCCGCGCTGATCGTGCGGCGATCGCGAACAGCGGCCTGAGGCGGCAGTTCTGGCGCCCCGAGCTTCGCCTGGACGGGTGAAGCTCGGGGCGCGGCCTACTCGCCCTTCTTCTTCTCCACCACCATCTCGGTGAGCTTGGCGGCGCTCGACAGCACGCGGTGGATCTCCTGCAATAGGGCCAGTCGGTTGCGGCGCACGGCCTCGTCCTCGGCCATGACCAGGACCTCGACGAAGAACCGGTCGAGGACCTCGGCCAGATCCTCCACCCGGCGCAGGCAGCGCTCGTACTCGCGCGCCACCGCCGCTTCCTCGACGTCGCGGCGCAGCTTCTCCAGGCCGGCGTGGAGAGCCTTCTCGGCCGGCTCGGCGAGCCGTTCGGCGACGAGCGGATAGGGCGGCGCGTCCTTGAGGATGTTGGCGATGCGCTTGGCGGCGAGCACGATCGACAGGAAGTGGGGCTCCTCGCGTACGGTGTGCAGGGCCGCGGTGCGCGCCCGCAGATCGAGCAGCGCCAGCCCGCCGACCGCCAGGGCCGCCTCGATCTCGTCGTACGCGAAGCCCTCGAGGCCGAGCACGTAGCGCATGCGGTCGTAGAAGAACGGTAGAAGATCGGCGAGCACCTGGTCGTCGCTGCGTCGCAGGCGCTCGCCGTACAGCGCCACCGCTTCGCGCACCAGCGGCTCGAGATCGAGCGCCAGATCGCCTTCGAGCACGATCCGCACCGCCCCCTGCGCGGCGCGGCGCAGGCCGAAGGGATCTTTGCTGCCGGTGGGAACGAGGCCGAGGCCGAACATGCCGGCCAGGGTGTCCAGCCGGTCGGCGAAACCCACCGCCAGGCTGGCCCGGCCGCGCGGGATGCGATCGCCGGTCGCCGCCGGCAGGTACTGGTCGTAGATCGCCTGCCAGACCGGCTCCGGGTAGCCTTCCTCGCGGGCGTAGATGCCGCCCATCACGCCCTGGAGCGAGGTGAATTCCTTGACCATCTCGGTGCCGAGATCGACCTTGAGCAGGCGGGCCGCTTCGTGCACCGCCGGCATCTCGTCCTGCCAGCCGAGCGCCTCGCAGATCCGCTCGGCGAGCGCCACCAGGCGCTCCGACTTCGCAGCGTAGCTGCCCAGGCGCTCGTGGAAGGTCAGGTGCTCGAGGCGCGTGGCACGCTCGGACAGCGCCAGCTTCTTGTCCTCGCCGTAGAAGAAGCGCGCGTCGGCGAGCCGCGCCGCGACCACCCACTCGTTGCCCGCCCGCACCCGGCCGGCGGGATCGTCGGGGCGGTCCATGACGGTGAGGAACACCGGCAGGAGCTGTCCCTCGCGCTCGACCGTGAAGGCGCTCTGGTGATCGCGCAGGCTGGTCGTCAGCACCTCGCGCGGCAGCACCATCGCGGGAGCGGCGACCGCGCCCTCCATCACGCCGGGGACCTCGCAGATCGCCGCCAGCTTGGCGAGCAGCTCCTCGTCCTCGACCAGCTTGCCGCCGAGCTCCGCGGCCCTCGCCGCCATCCGCTCGGCGAGGCGGCGCTTGCGTTCCTCGGGGCTCACCACGATGCCACGCTCGGCGAGCTTGCTGCGGTAGTCGGCGGCGTC
>JBLMYC010000062.1:0-21608 GCA_050258075.1 Acidobacteriota bacterium | reverse complement strand
TCGCCGCCGGGCATCCCCGCCATCCTGCAGCTGCGGGGGCTGTTCCCGACCATCATTCTCCCGGCCTCCGGCCAGGGGGTGCCGCTCAATCTCAACCTGCCGCGGCCGTACAACAACATGGGAGTGCCGGGTTTCAGGATGCACGACTTGGTCGCTACCACGACCGACAACGGCGGCATCGCCGACCTGATCCTGCGCCGCCAGGGCTTCACC
This sequence comes from Acidobacteriota bacterium, assembly GCA_050258075.1. Taxonomy (GTDB): domain Bacteria; phylum Acidobacteriota; class Thermoanaerobaculia; order Multivoradales; family JAGPDF01; genus JBLMYC01. Next base: position 21,395 of record JBLMYC010000062.1, on the reverse strand, counting down.
CAGCTCGAGCAGGGGCTCGGCTTGCACCCGACGTTCGTGACGCTGTGGATCGGGAACAACGACGTGTTGGCCGCGGCGACCTCCGGACGGGTGATCGAGGGCGTGACGCTCACGCCTGTGGCCCAGTTCCAGGCTGAGCTGACGGCGGCGGTCGGTGCCATCACGCACTCAGGCGCCAAGTTGGCGATCGCCAATATTCCGAACGTGACGTCGATCCCATTCGTCACCACGCTGCCGATCTACATCTTCAACCCGCAGACCAACCAGCCGGTGCTGGTGAACGGCCATCCCATCCCGTTCATTGGACCGAACGGGCCGCTGCAGCCGGGGGACTATGTCCTCCTCACCGCCTCCACCGAGTTGGCGCAAGGCAAGGGCATTCCGGTCGCACTCGGTGGCAGCGGGCAGCCCCTGTCCGACTCGGTGGTGCTGTCGGCCGCTGAGGTGGCGACGATCCAGGATCGCGTGAATGCCTACAACACGGTCATCGCCGGCCTGGCGAATCAGGTCGGCGCCGCCCTGGTCGACGACAATGCCGTGCTCAATCAGCTGCGCTCGGGATTCATTCCGATGGGTGGCATCGAGTTCACCAGCGCGTTCCTGACCGGTGGCGTGTTCGGGTATGACGGCGTGCACCCGACGAAGTTCGGCTACGGGTACATCGCCAACCTGTTCATCACGGCGATCAACCAGAAGTTCGGCACCAAGGTGCCGCTCGTCGATCTGTCGAAGGTGATGTTCGGCGGCAGCACGACGAGCGCGCTGCGCTCGGCGCACGCGGACCAAACCGGTGGCGCCCCCTTTGTCTTCACCGAGGCGGCAGCGGCGAACCTGCGCAAGGCGCTGAACGTGCCGAGCGATGCGCAGATCAACCAGATCCTGCGGCGCCGTGGGCACCATGGCCATCACTAGCTCTTAGAGGGGTGGAGGGGTGGGGGCGGCGCTCGCCGTCTCCCCCCACTTTTTCCCGTTCGCGGCCCGCCGGGGCGACCCGGCGGGCCGTTTTACTCCGGTCTCCCACGAGCCAGGGGCCATGTCATCCTGAGCGCAGCGAAGGATCCGGGCGGGGCGTTCGAGATCCTTCGCTTTGCTCAGGATGACAGCCCTGCCGCTGGATCGGATTTGACGCGTTTGCTACCCTAGCCAGTTCCGATGGACTCGATCGTCATCCGCGGTGCCCGCCAGCACAATCTGAAGAACCTCAGCCTGGAGATCCCCCGCAACCGCATGGTCGTGGTGACCGGGGTCTCGGGGTCGGGGAAGTCCTCGCTCGCCTTCGACACGCTGTTCGCGGAGGGCCAGCGGCGCTACGTCGAGTCGCTGTCGGCCTACGCGCGCCAGTTCCTGCAGCAGATGGAGAAGCCTGACGTCGACTCGATCGACGGCCTGTCGCCGGCGATCTCGATCGAGCAGAAGTCGGTGTCGAAGAACCCGCGCTCGACGGTGGGCACGGTGACCGAGATCCACGACTACCTGCGCCTGCTGTACGCCTCGGTCGGCGTGCCCCACTGCCCGCGTTGCGGCAAGGCGATCCGGCCGCAGACCGTGCAGCAGATGGTCGACCGCGTGCTGCGCCTGCCGGCCGGCACCAAGCTGGTCATCTACGCTCCGTACGTGCGCGGCAAGAAGGGCGAGTACCGCAAGCAGCTCCAGCAGATGGCGCGCGAAGGGTTCCTGCGCGCGCGGATCGACGGCACGATCGTCGAGCTCGGCGGCGAGCTGCCGGCGCTCGACAAGCAGAAGAAACACTCGATCGACATCGTCATCGACCGGCTGGTGGTGAAGGAGGGCCTCGAGAAGCGGCTTTCCGACTCCCTCGAGACGGCGCTCAAGGTGGGCGGCGGCCTGGTGGTGATCGCGCCGCAGATCGGCGAGGAGAAGCAGCCCGAGGAGATGCTGTCGCAGAACTACGCGTGCTCGGACTGCGGCACCGGCCTGGCGGAGATCACGCCGCGCATCTTCTCCTTCAACAGCCCGTACGGCGCCTGCCGCACCTGCTCGGGTCTCGGCACCCTGATGGGCGTCGACCCGGACAAGATCGTCCCCGATCCCGAGCGCTCGATCGTCGCGGGCGCGATCGCCCCCTGGCCGGAGGGCTCGAAGTCCTGGCGCATGAAGATGGTCGAGACCCTGGCGCAGGCCATGGGCTTCTCGCTCGGGGCGCCCTGGCGGCGGCTGCCGCAGAAGGCGCGCGAGGTGATCCTGCAGGGCTCGGGCGACGAGGAGCTGACCTTCAAGGTCGAGGGCAAGAAGTCCTCCTACAAGTGGCGCGGCGCCTACGAGGGCGTCGTGCCGATGCTCGAGCGGCGCTACAAGGAGACCGACTCGGCGGTGGTGCGCAGCGAGATCGAGAAGTACATGTCGGTGCGCACCTGCCCGGACTGCAACGGCCGGCGCCTGCGCCCGGAGGCGCTGGCGGTCACCGTCCACCGGCGCGCCATCGACCAGCTCTCGGCGCTGCCAGTCAGCGAGCTGCGCGCGATCGTCGAGCGGCTGGACCTCTCGCCGCGCGAGCTGCAGATCGCCGGCAAGGTGGTGCAGGAGATCGGCGACCGACTGCGTTTCCTCGACGACGTCGGGGTGGGCTACCTGACCCTCGATCGCTCCTCGGCGACGCTGTCGGGCGGCGAGAGCCAGCGCATCCGCCTGGCGACCCAGATCGGCTCCAAGCTGATGGGTGTCCTGTACGTCCTCGACGAGCCGTCGATCGGTCTGCACCAGCGTGACAACGGGCGGCTGATCGCGACCCTGCAGGGCATGCGCGATCTCGGCAACTCGGTGCTGATCGTGGAGCACGACGAGGACACGATTCGCGCCGCGGACTGGGTGATCGACCTCGGCCCCGGCGCCGGCGAGCACGGCGGCGAGCTGGTGGCGCAGGGCCCACCGCAAGCGGTCGCCGCTCATCCGACCTCGCTGACCGGCAAGTACCTGCGCGGCGAGATGGCGGTCGAGGTGCCGAAGAAGCGCCGGCGGCCGGGCCCCAAGGCGCTCACGATCCACGGCGCGCGGCACAACAACCTGAAGAACCTCGACGTGCGCTTCCCGCTCGGGTTGTTCACGGTGGTGACCGGAGTGTCGGGCTCGGGCAAGAGCAGCCTGGTCAACGACATCCTGCACAAGGCGCTCGACCGCCACTTCTTCAAGGCGCTCGACCGACCGGGCGAGCACGATCGCATCAGCGGCCTGCAGGAGCTCGACAAGGTGATCGCCATCGACCAGAGTCCGATCGGTCGCACGCCGCGCTCCAACCCCGCCACCTACACCAACGTCTTCAACCACATCCGCTCGTTGATGGCGCGCACCCCCGAAGCCCGGGTGCGCGGCTACGAGCCCGGCCGCTTCAGCTTCAACGTCAAGGGCGGGCGCTGCGAGGCCTGCGCCGGCGAGGGCCAGATCAAGATCGAGATGCACTTCCTGCCCGACATCTGGGTGACCTGCGAGGTGTGCGGGGGCAAGCGCTACGATCGCGAGACCCTGCAGGTGCGCTACAAGGGCCTGAACATCGCCGAGATCCTCGACCTGTCGGTGGAGAAGGGACGCGAGCTGTTCGCCAACATCCCGCCGATCGAGCGCGTACTCCAGACGCTCGACGAGGTCGGTCTGGGCTACATCCAGCTCGGCCAGCCGGCGACGACGCTGTCCGGCGGCGAGGCGCAGCGCGTCAAGCTCGCAACCGAGCTGTGCAAGCGCGCCACCGGCAGGACCCTGTATCTGCTCGACGAGCCGACGACGGGCCTGCACTTCGACGACGTCCGGCGGCTGCTCCACCTGTTGCACCAGCTGGTCCAGAAGGGCAACACGGTGGTCGTCGTCGAGCACAACCTCGACGTCATCAAGACCGCGGACTGGGTCATCGACCTCGGCCCCGAGGGCGGCGAAGCGGGCGGCAGGCTGGTCGCCGAGGGCGCCCCGGAGGCGATCGCGGCGGCGGCGGCGAGCCACACCGGTCAGTACCTGTGCCGCGTCCTCGGCGCGGCGGCCGACTGGGTCGAGACCGCCTGAGGCCGGGATCGCCGGGCCGCGTCGGGTGGCCCGATCTACCTCGGCACGATAGACTTTCGAAGCTGTCGTCGCGGCCCGGCCGGTTCGTCCGCGGGAGCCGGCGGCGAAACGTCCGGAGGCGGAGGGGCCTTGAAGCGTCTGCGAGTCGGCTCGCTGCAGTACTACATTCGCCCGGTCAAGTCGTTCGATCAGTTCGCCGAGCAGGTCCGCGGGCTGGTCGAGACGGCGGCTGACTACCGCTGCCGGCTGGTCGTATTTCCCGAGTACTTCACGGTGCAGCTGCTCACCCTCGGCGACGTGCGGCGACCGATCCGCGAGCAGGTGCGCGACCTCGCCAAGCAACTGCCGGCGGTCGCGGAGCTGCTCGGCGACCTGGCCCGGAAGTCGGGCCTCTATGTGGTCGGCGGCTCGATCCCGGCGGTCGACGCCGACGAGCCCGGGCGGGTCTTCAATCAGTCGATGATCTTCTCGCCGACCGGCGCGGTTGGCATCCAGCGCAAGCTCCATCTCACGCGCTGGGAGAGCGAGGAGTGGGAGATGTCGCCGGGCTCGCGCCTGCGTCTCTTCGAGACCGAGCTGGGTGCGCTGGCGGTGACGATCTGCTACGACGTCGAGTTCCCGGAGCTGGCGCGCGAGGCGGCGCGCCGGGGTGCGCTCCTGCTGGTGGTGCCGAGCTGCACCGACGATCGCCACGGCTACCTGCGGGTGCGCTACTGCGCCCATGCCCGCGCCATCGAGAACACCATGTACGTCGTGCAGGCGAGCACCGTCGGCTCGCTGCCCATGGTGCCGGCGGTGTCGCTGAACTACGGTCAGGCCGCCATTCTGACGCCGAGCGACTTCCCGTTCTCGCGCGACGGCATCCTGGCGGAGGGCATTCCCAACCAGGAGACCATGGTGCTCGGCGACCTCAATCTGGAGACCATCGTCGAGGCGCGGCGCGACGGCACCGTGCTGCCGCTGCGGGACAGTCAGCGCTCCGCCGAGGTGTCCGCGGCCATGGAGGTGGTGTCGCTTTGAGTGCGCCAGCCGTCACCGTGCGCCCGATGCGGGCTGCGGATATCGGTCCGGTGATTGCGCTGTCGCGGGCGGTGTATCCGGATTCTCAGCCGTGGAGCGAGGAGCAGCTCGCGTCGCACCTGCGGGTCTTCCCGGAGGGGCAGCTGGTGGCGGTCGACGAGCGGCAGCGGGTGGTGGGGATGGCGGCCAGCCTGATCGTGCGCTGGGACGAGTACGACGTCGCCGGCAGCTGGCGCGACTTCACCGACCACGGCTTCTTCACCAATCACGATCCCGAGCACGGGCGCACCCTGTACGGCGCCGAGGTCATGGTCGACCCGGACTGCCAGGGGAGTGGCGTCGGCAGCAAGCTGTACGAAGCGCGACGCGAGCTGGTGCGGCGTCTCGGCCTGCGCCGGATTCGGGCCGGGGCCCGGCTGCGCGGCTATCACCGCTATGCCGGCCGCATGAGCCCGGAGGAGTACACGCGGGCGGTCGAGAGAGCGGAAATCACGGATCCCACCCTGTCTTTCCAGCTGCACCGCGGTTTCACGATCCTGGCGGTCGTCTCGGGCTATTTGAGGCACGATCCGGAGAGCCTGGGCCACGCGGCGGTGATCGAGTGGAAGAACCCCGAAGCGCGGGATGTCCGCCGCGAAGGGAATCCGGCGTGAACGCGACTGCCGCGACCGTCGAGGCCGGGCCGCTGCGCCGGGCCGGCCTGCGCCTCTCGGGCTGGCTCGACCGTCTGCAGCCCTCGGCGTCCTTCGTAGTCGGCGCCTCGGCGGTGGTGACCGGCCTGCTCGCCGCGGGTGGCGTGTGGGGGTTCCGCCAGATCATCTCGTGGAGCCATCACGTGTCGTTCGACGTGATGGGCGGGCGCCTGGCGCCGATCGGGGTCTGGACGGTGGTCCTGCTGCCGGTGCTTGGCGGCCTGGTCGCTGGACTGATCATGCACTGGTTCGTGGGACACGAACGGCATCACGGCGTGGCCGGCATCATGGAGGCGGTCGCCCTGATGGGCGGACGCCTGCGCTGGTGGCGCCTGCCCGCCAAGGCGCTCGGCGCCGGCCTGGCGATCGGCGCCGGCGCCTCGGTGGGCCCTGAGGATCCGTCGGTGCAGATCGGCGCCAACTCGGGCTCGATGCTCGGCCAGCTGCTGCGGCTCTCGGACGATCGCGTCAAGACACTGGTCGCCGCCGGTTCCGCCGCCGGTATCGCCGCCGCTTTCAACGCGCCGATTGCCGGGGTGTTCTTCGCCCTCGAGGTGATCCTCGGCGAAATCGGCGGCAGCGCCTTCTCGGCGGTGGTCATCGCCGCGGTCACTTCGGCCGCCGCGACTCAGGCGCTGTCCGGGAGCGAGCCGGCCTTCCACGTCCCGCAGTACGGCTTCGATTCGATCATCCACGTGCCGCTCGATCTGGCGCTCGGCCTGCTGGCCGGTCCGGTGGCGGCGGCCTACGTAAAGCTGCTGGGAGTGGCCCCGGACTGGTTCCACCGGCTGGCTCTGCCGCGCTGGGCCAAGCCGGCGGTGGCCGGGGGTGTCGTGGGGATCGTCGGAATCTGGCTGCCGCAGCTCTTCGGCGTCGGTTATGACGCGATCGGCGACATGCTCGGCGGCCGCACCGTCGTCATCAGCGTCCTGGTCGCGCTGGTGATCGGCAAGCTGCTCCTTACGCCGCTGTGCATTGGCGCCGGCTTTCCGGGCGGGGTCTTCGCGCCGGCGCTCTTCACCGGCGCCGCGCTGGGCGCGGCGTTCGGCGCCACGGTGGCGGCGCTGTGGCCCGGGCTGGGCGTGGTGCCGGCGAGCTTCGCGCTGGTCGGCATGGCGGCGGTGCTGGCAGGAGCGGTGCACGCGCCGCTGACTGCGATCCTGCTGCTGTTCGAGATGACCAACGACTATCACATCATCCTGCCGGTGATGGGCGCGTCGGTGCTCGCCCTGGTGGTGGAGCGCGCCCTGGCCAAGGAGTCGGTCTATACGCTCGCCCTGGCGAAGAAGGGGGTACGCATCGAGCGCGGGCGCGACGTCGAGGTGCTGTCGGCGATTCGGGTGGGCGAGGTCATGGAGAGCCAACCCCCGACCCTGCGTGAGGACGAGACCGTGGAGCGCGCGTCGGCGCGTCTTGCGGCTCTGCACCGCCACGGGCTGGCGGTGGTCGACGCGGCGGGCCAGCTGGTCGGCGTCCTGACCCTGCAGGACATCGAGGTGGCGGCGCAGAACGGTGTCGAACGGGTGAGCGAGGCCTGTACCCACAATCCGCTGATCGCGTTCGCCGACGAATCGCTGGGCGATGCGCTGCGGCGCATGAGCGTGCGCGACATCGGACGCCTGCCGGTGGTCGAGCGCAGCGACTCGCGGCGGCTGGTGGGGCTGCTGCGCCGGGCGGACGTGATCCGCGCCTACGATCTGGCGCTGTCGCGGCACGCCCGGGTGCGTCATCGGATCCAGCATCTCCAGCTCGGCGAGCGCGGCGGGCTCGACGTCGAGGAGATGTCGGTGGAGGCCGGGTCGCCGAGCGCCGGCCAGCCAATGCGCCTGGTGCCGTGGCCGGCGGGCTCCCTGGTGGCGTCGGTGCGGCGGCATGGCGAGGTGTTCGTGCCGCGTGGCGACACCCGGCTCGAGCCCGGGGATGTGCTGATGATCGTCGCCGAGGAGGCGGCGCGCGACGAGGTCCGGCGGCTGTGCTCGGCCGCCGATTCCTGATCCGCGACCGGGATCGGGAAGGCGCTTGCCCGGCGAGGTCGGAGCGGCGCAAGATACAAGAGATTGAAGCCCTCTAGCGGCTCGACGAAGCGAAAACGGCCCGCCCGCGGGGCGACTCGGCGAAGCCGCGTCGCCAAGCCCAAGAGTCCGCTTCGCGCCAGCCCGCTGTCGCTGGTTTCGGCGGTCACCGACCGTCTGGTGAGCAGCCTCGACTTCGATGAGGCGCTGCGCACCCTGATCGAGGGCGCCACCGAGCTGCTCGGCGTCGAGCGCGGGTCGCTGATGCTGCTCGATCCGCAGTCCGCGACGCTGTCGATCAAGATCGCGCGTGGCGTGCGCGCCGAGGTCATCGCGGCGACCCGCATCAAGCTCGGGCAGGGGATCGCCGGCCGGGTCGCCGCCTCGGGATTGCCGATCGTGGCCCGCGACGTGCGCGAGCTGCGCGAGTGGCGGCGCTCGCCGGCGCGCCTCGCCGACTACGCCGACTTCTCGGCCCTCTGCGTGCCGCTGAAGCTGCACGGCCAGGTGCAGGGGGTGATGAGCTTCAACCACAAGCGCAACCGCAAGCCGTTCGGCGCCGCCGATCTCGAATTCGCGCTGCTGATCGCCAATCAGGCGGCGGTCGTCCTGCACAGTGCCCGCATGCACCGCGAGTACCTGGCCAAGCAGGCGCTGGAGCAGGAGCTGTCGTTCGCCCGCACCATCCAGCAGCGCCTGCTGCCGCAGCTGGCGCCGCAGCTCGAGGGCTTCCGCTTCGCCGCCGCCTCGCGCATGTGCCAGCAGGTCGGCGGCGATCTCTACGATTTCGTCGCCCTCGACGGCGACCGCCTGGCGATCTACGTCGGCGACGTGGCGGGCCACGGCATCGGCTCGGCGCTGCTCGCCGTCGACGCCCGCTCGGCGCTGCGCGAGTGCCTGGTGCGCGGCGACTCCCTGTCCGGATGTCTCGAGCACGTCAACGACCTCCTGCAGGCCGACACCGGCGCCGAGATGTACATGACGCTGCTGCTCGGGGTCCTCGACGGGCGCAGCCATTCGCTGCACTTCGCGACCGCCGGCCACCACATGCCGATCCTGGTGCGCGACGGTGAGATCCTGCGCCTGCCGGCGGCGAGCACCAACATCCCGCTCGGCATCCGCCACGGCTTGCGCTTCCAGGTCGAGGAGCCGCTGCAGCTCCACGCCGGCGACCTCGCGGTGCTGTTCACCGACGGGATGTGGGAGGCGACCGACCGCAAGGGCCGCCGCTTCGGCACCGCCGGCCTCGAGCGCATCCTGCGCCAGCACTACCAACGTCCGGAGACCGAGATCGTCGCCACCCTGATCGACGCGGCCGACCGCTACCGGGCCGCGCCGGAGCCGGAGGACGACTACACGGTGGTCGTGGTGCGGCGGGCGTGAGCGGCGGCCACCGCGGTCGCTGTGATCCGCGCGCGTCCGTAAGAGGTCCCGCCGCCGCCCGCTGCATCGCTGTCGCCTGCGCGGTCGCGATCGCGGTGGCGGGGTCGGCCCGCGCCCTGGCGCTCGTCCCGGGCAGCATCGAGTTCACCCGCGTCGCGATCCCCGACGACGTGCCCGCCCACCTGGCCTCGGCGCTGGCCCAGGATCGCCGGGGCTTCCTGTGGATCGGCACGCAGGGCGGCCTGGTGCGCTACGACGGCTATCGGTATCGCGTCTTCCGCCCGGATCCCGCCGATCCGGCCTCGCTCGGGGGCAGCTACGTCCGCACCCTGATGGTGAGCCACGATGGTCGGGTGTGGGCCGGGACCTTCGGCGGCGGAGTCTCGGTCTGGGACCCGGCAAGCGAGCGTTTCACCCAGTTCCGCCACGATCCGCGGGACCCGCAGAGCCTGGCGTACGACCGCGTCGAGGGGCTGGCCGAGGACCGGTCGGGCGCGATCTGGGTGGCGACCGGCTCGGGGCTCGATCTGCTCGATCCGCGGAGCGGGCACTGCACGCATTTCCGCCATCGCGACGGCGATCCGAGCTCGCTTGCCCACGACCGCGTGCGCGGGCTGCTGGTCGACACCGCCGGGACGCTCTGGGTCGGCAGCCGGGACGGGCTGCAGCGCCGGCGGCCGGACGGCAGCTTCGAGCGGGTCGCTTCCGACCCGCGGCGCCCTGGCTCGCTCGCCGGCGAGTACGTCGAGCGCCTGTTCCTCGATCACCGCGGCCGGCTCTGGATCGGAACCGCCGAGCACGGCGCCGCGATCCTCGATCCGCGCAGCGGCGAGCTGCGCCGGTTGCTGCCGCGCCCGGCGCGCCGCGACGGCCTCAGCCACTTTTGGGTGTACGGCTTCGCCGAGCCGCGGCCGGACGAGATCTGGATCGCGACCTTCGGCGGTGGCGTCGACGTCGTCGACGGCGCGACGCTCGAGATCGTCGACCGCCTGCGCAGCGATCCGACCCTGCCGACGACGATCGGCGGCGACCGGGTGGGCTCAGTGCTGGTCGACCGCTCGGGCCTGGTGTGGGTGGGGACATGGGGGCAGGGCCTCGCTCACCACGACCCGGCGACCCGCGCCTTCCGTGCCCTGCGTTTCAGCCCGAACCGACCGGAGGGTCTCACCCACCCCTCGATCGTGCGCGCCCTGGCGCTGCGCGACGGAACGATCTGGGCCGGCACCAATGGCAACGGGATCGACGTCCTCGACCGCGTGGGGCGCCGCATCGGCGGCTACCGGCCGGAGCCGCATGACCCGGCCGCTCTCGCCGACGGCGCGATCACCTGCCTGGCGCAGGGGCCCGACGACAGCGTCTGGGTGGCGACCCTCGACGGCGACCTCTATCGCCACCGTCCAGGTGCCCGCCGATTCGAGCGCATCACTCCGGCCGACGGGCTCCCCGGCGGTCCGATCCGCGCCCTGACCTTCGGCCCGGATGGCATCCTCTGGGCAGGGGCGGCCCAGGGTCTCGCCCGGGTCGAGCCGACGCTTGCGGTTCGCGCCTACCGCTCGTGGCCGGGGAGCGGGGCCTCCCCGGCGATCGAGGCCATCGTCGTCGCGGAGGACGGCGCGCTGTGGGTGGGGAGCGACAACGGCCTCTTCCACTTCGATCCGCGCACCGGGAGCGCGGTCCGCCTGGCGCACGACCCGGCGCAGCCCGGGAGCCTGCCCGACAACTGGGTTCCCGATCTGCTGCGGGCGCGCGATGGACGGCTGTGGGTCGCGACGGCAGCGGGAGTCTGCGTGCTGCGGGGCTGGGACGGCAAGAGCGCGCGCTGCGATCCGGTTGCCGGAGAATCCTCGCCCGCCCAGACACTGATCGAGGACGACCAGGGCTGGATCTGGATCGGCCCGCGGCGACGGGTGGACCCGCGCGGCGGCCGCAGCCTGACCTTCGGTCTTGCCGACGGCTGCGCGTTCCGGACGTTTTTCATCGCCAGCCGCTCGCGGATGGCGGATGGCTCGCTTCTCTTCGGCTCGCCCGAGGGCCTGCTGATCGTTCAACCCGCGCTCCTCGCGGAGTGGACCTTCGCGCCGCCGGTGGTGGCGACGGCGGTCGAGATCCAGGGCCGGCAGGTGACGCCGCCCGCCGCCGGCGAGACGCTGCTGCTGGCGTCGTCCGATCTCGGCTTCCGGGTCGAGTTCGCCGCCCTGGACTTCACGGCGCCGGAGCGCAATCGCTACCGTTACCGGCTCTCGGGAGAGGACCGCGACTGGATCGCCGCCGACGCGGCGCAGCGCTCGGCGAGCTACCGGCGGGTGGCGCCGGGCGACTACGAGCTAGTGGTCCAGGGAAGCAACCGTGTCGGCCGCTGGAGCAGCAGCGAGCTGCGCCTGCCGGTGCGCGTCCTGCCGGCGTTCTATCAGACCGCGTGGTTCCGCACCCTGGTGGTCCTGGCCGCTGCCGGCCTGCTGTACGGGGGCTATCGCCTGCGGGTGCGCCAGCTCGAGGCACGGCAGCGCGAGCTGGCGCGCGAGGTCGCGCTGCGCACCCGCGAGCTCGCCGTCGCCAACCGGGAGCTCGAGTCGGCCTACCGCCGGATCGAGGAGGCGAGCCTCACCGATCCGTTGACCGGGCTGCGCAACCGCCGCTTCCTCGAGCAGGCGATCGATGCCGATGTGGCGATCGCGGCGCGCGCCGCGGCTCCCGGGACCTCCCCGGCGCGGGATCTCGTCTTCCTGCTCCTCGATCTCGATCACTTCAAGAGCGTCAACGACACCCACGGTCACGCTGCCGGCGACGCGGTGCTGGTCGAGCTCGCGAACCTCCTGCGCGCGACTTTCCGCGCTTCCGACCACTTGGTGCGCTGGGGCGGCGAGGAGTTCCTGGTCGTCGTCCGCTTCGTCGATCGCGAAGCCGGTGCGGAGCTCGCCGAGAAGCTGCGCGCCACGGTCTCCGCCCACCCCTTCGAGCTGCCCGACGGCACGCGGCTCGCGCGCACCGTGTCGATCGGCTGGGCGGCGTATCCATTCCTGTCCGCGGTGACCGAGGCGGTCTCCTGGGAGGACGTCGTCGACCTCGCCGACCGCGCGCTCTACGCCGCCAAGCGCAGCGGCCGCGACGCCTGGGTCGGGATCCTGGCAGGCCCCGGAGACGCACCGGCAGACGGGCAACGGGCGGCGCAGCGCGCGCTCACCGACCCGGCCAGCGCCGCTGCCTCCGGCGTGGTGCGGGTCGAGGCGTCGTCGCGAATCCGGGGGCGCGTCGTTTGGCAGGGAGCGGCACCCTCGGCGTGAGGTGCGCTTCGGTCCGGGAGGTTCCCAGGTCTGCCGGCGGATTGGCGTGGACGGCCCGGTGCCGGCAGACCTGGGAACCTCCCGCCGCGAGCGGCGTATCATCTTGGGGCGATGGCCGTGCCGACCTTCTCCGAAAAGCTCCGTATTCTCCAGCTCGAGACACTGTATGACCTCGCCTTGGCGTTGCAGGCGCAGCGCGGAGAGCAGGAGCTGGTGGACGAGCTCCTGGAGCGGGTGTGCGCGGTGCTCGACCCCGCCGCGGCGGTGGCGGTGACGCGGGACGCCTACGGGGCGCCGCGGGCGGTGGCGACCGTGGGCTGGCGGGAGCGGCCGCCGGTAGGGGAGGCGCTGCTGGGCCAGCCGGTCTGGCAGGAGCTCCTGGCGAGCGGGCAGCTCGTCACCCAGACCGCCGGGGAGCTCGCCGGGCGCAGCTTTCGCGAGCTCCTCGCGGCGCCGCTTGCCTACCGCGGCGTGCTGCTCGGCTATCTCGCCCTGCTCGACAAGGAGCAGCGCGGCGGCGAGGCTTCGGCGTTCAGCCCCGAGGATCGCCGGTTTCTGGACTCGGTGGCGGCTCTGGCCGGCGTCTCGCTCGACGCGGCGCGCCAGGTCGAGAGTCTGGAGACGCAGCGCGACGCGCTCGCCGAGGAGAACAAGGCCCTCAAGGGGCGTCTGGTCGAGGAGGTCGCAGGGCGGCGCATCGTCGCCCATGCGCCGCCCATGCGCCGGGTGCTGGAAATCGCGGAGCGGGTGGCACCGCGCGGCGTCTCGGTGCTGCTGCGCGGCGAGAGCGGCACCGGCAAGGAGCTGATCGCCAAGCTCCTGCACGCCCTGTCGAAGCGCTCGGGGCCGCTGGTGGCGCTCAACTGCGCGGCGCTGCCGGAGTCGCTCCTCGAGAGCGAGCTCTTCGGCATCGAGGGCGGGGTCGCAACCGGGGTCACGGCGCGGCGCGGCAAGCTCGAGCTGGCGCACGGCGGGACACTGTTCCTCGACGAGATCGGCGACATGCAGCCGGCGCTGCAGGCCAAGCTCCTGCGCGCCCTGCAGGAGCGCGAGATCACCCGGGTCGGTGGTCACCAGACGACCGCGGTGGACGTGCGGCTGGTCGCCGCCACGCACCGCAACCTGGAGACCATGGTGGCGGGCGGGCAGTTCCGCGAGGACCTCTACTATCGCCTGAAGGGGGTCGACATCGAGCTGCCGCCCCTGCGCGAGCGCCGCGAGGACATCCCGCACCTGGTGCGCTACTTCGCCGAGGAGTTTGCGCGCCGCGAGGGCATCCAGGCGGCGCACTTCTCGCGCGAGGCCCTGGCGCTGCTGCTCGCCCACGACTATCCGGGGAACGTGCGGGAGCTGCAGAACGTGGTCGAGGGCGCGCTGTCGCTGGCCGAGGATACGGTCGACGCCGATCTGGTGCGGTCGCTGCTCGGTGCCGCGACGGCGGCTCAGGGCCCGGAAGCGCTCGACCTCGAGACGGTCGAGAAGCGGCACATCCAGCGGGTGCTGAAGATGGCGGGTGGCAACAAGTCCGCCGCGGCACGCCTGCTGGGCCTCGACCGCCGCACCCTTCACCGCAAAGGGTTCTGATCGATAGAGGCGAAATGCCCCGCATGGGGCGTTCTGTCTCTATTGGCGCTGACGCCCGACAGATCAGGTCTTTCGCCGGAGACCGAGAGCCCGGCAGGCGCGTTCTGTGGCAAAATGTCGCTACACCTCTGAGACATCCTGGCTGGCCGGCATCTCGGGCCTGTGTCTCCAATGCATTTCTTTTCAATTGTTTAACGTCTCCTCGACAGAGTCGTCTCAGGCTTGGCAGAGGCATTGCGATACGGGCTGGGCAGGTCACAGGAGGAGCCCATGCTAGAATCTCTTCGCCGAGCTGTTGTTGTCATTCCGCAGGTACCGGTGCAGTGGCTGCTCACCATCGGTACTGTCGCGAGCTTCGGCTGGCTCTTGACCCAGGACCTCATCCACCCGCTCGTGGTCTACTGTCTCCAGCTCTATCTCAGCTTCTGAGCCAGCGAGGGCGAGAAAGAGCCCATGACCGGTGACGCCGTGCTGCGGGAGGTCACCTTGACCCTCCCGATGAGCCCCGACATGGAGGTGGCGGCCAGCAAGACCGCCTCCGCCATGGCGGAGTTCATGCGCATGAGCCCGGAGAAGGTGGACGAGGTGCGCCTGGCGGTCGTCGAGGCGTGCATCAACGCGTTCGAGCACAGCCACGCTCGCGACCACAAGGTGCATCTGACGTTTGCGGTCCTGGGGCACGGTCAGCCGGAGAAGCTGGAAATCAAGGTCCACGACACCGGCGTCGGCTTCCTGGTCGACAGCCTGGAAGAGCCGGTGCTGGCGGATAAGCTGAGAGCGGCGCGCAAGCGCGGTTGGGGCCTGAAGATCATCCGCGGACTCATGGACGAAGTCGAGATCGCGTCGGGCGCCAGCGGCACCACAGTAGTGATGCGCAAGCTGAGGTGAGGAACGGGGTCATGACGGAAACGTTGAAGCTGACTGTGGACCGCCGCGACCGGGTCGCGATCGTGTACACCGAGGGGTACATCAACAACCAGGGCGGCGAGGAGATCGCCAAGGTGGCCTACGAGCTGATCGGCGAGGGCTACCGCAATCTGCTCCTCAACCTGGCCGGCACCAAGATCGTGAACTCCATCGGCATCTCGATCCTGATCGAGGTGATCGAGAAGATGCTCGAGGTCGAGGGACGCTTGGCGTTCTGCAACCTCACGCCGACCATCGAGAAGACCTTTCACATCATGGGCCTCGCCCAGTACGCCGGCATCTACCGCGACGAGCCCGCCGCGGTCGACGGCCTGAAGACCTGAGGACCGTGGACGCCCAGCGCGCACTGTGGGACGAGCTTCTCGCTCTCGCGGCGCGCGAGGGCGATGACCGCTCTTACCTCGAAAAGCTGCTCGGCGCGTGGACCCGCGAGCGCGGCGTGGAGAGCGCCGCGCTGTACCTGGACGGCGAGGCTGGCGGCGAACGCCTCGCCGCGGTCGGGCGCGGCGAGTATCCCGCCGAGCTCGTCGATGGCGCGCTCGCCGGCCTGGTGACGGTCGGCCTGCCGGGCGGCCGGCTGGCGTATCGCGATGCGGTGCCTCCGGGCAGCGATCCGCTGCTGCTGCTGCTCGCCAGCGCGCTGCGCACGCTGCGCATGAAGCGCCAGCTCAAGCAGCAGCGCTTCCAGGTCGACTACCGGGGCGTCGAGCTCGAGGCGCTGTACGAGGTGGGGCTGGCGATCGCCTCGACCCTCGACCCACGCGAGCTGGCGGAAGTCATCCTGCTGCGCGCGGTGTCCCTGCTCGACGCGCGGCGCGGAGCGCTCTACCTGCTCGAGGACGGTCGCTACCGGCTGAGCAACACGATCGGCGGCGAGGCGATCGCCGAGATCGAGGCGGCCGACCCGCGGGTCGAGGTGCTGCTCGCGGCGGGAGTCGCGGCGATCGAGATCCTGCCGGAAGCCGCGCACCTGCTGGCGGTGCCCATCCAGATCGACGGCCGGCCGCGCGGCCTGCTGGCGGTCGCCGACAAGGAGAGCCGCCAGGGCGTCGGACCGTTTCCGCCGGCCGATCGCCGCACCCTCGGGCTGTTCGCCAACCAGGCGGCGATCGCGCTGGAGAACGCCCGCCTGCACGTGCAGGCGCTGGAGAAGGAGCGGCTCGAACGCGAGATGGAGCTCGCTGCCGAGATCCAGCGCCGCATCCTGCCGAAGTCGGTGCCGACGGTCGGCGGTTTCGACCTCTATGGCTGGAACCGGCCGGCGCGACAGGTGGGTGGCGACTACTTCGACTTCCTGCCGCTGCAGGGCGGCCGGCTGGGCCTGACGGTGGGCGATGTCTCGGGCAAGGGCATCGCGGCGGCACTGCTCGTCTCGACCCTGCACTCGGCGATCCGCCTGCTGCTCGATCGCATCGAGGTCGGTCCGACGCTCCTGCAGCGCCTGAACCAGCACATTCTCGACTCCAGCGCGCCCAACAAGTTCATCACCCTCCTGCTCGCCGAGCTCGAGCCGGCGAGCGCCGTGGTGCGCTACCTCAACGCCGGCCACAACCCCGGGGTGCTGGTCGGCCAGGACGGTCGCGTCCTGACCCTCGGGCCCGGCGGCCTGCCGCTCGGGCTGATGCCGCGGGCGACGTATCGGGAGGAGCGCCTGGAGCTGCGCCCCGGCGACCTGTTGTGCCTCTACACCGACGGCATCACGGAATGCATGACGCCGGAGGACGAGGAGTTCGGGATCGAACGCCTCACCGCCCTGCTGCGCGAGCACAACCGCTTGCCGTTGTCCGAGCTTGCGGCGCGCATCGAGGCGACGACCGACGAATTCGCCCGCGGCCAGCCGCAGGGCGACGACCAGACGCTCCTCCTCCTGCGGCGGCTCTGAGCGCCTCGCCCAGGAGCGTGCCTCGGTCCCCGGCCCCTGATTGGCTCAGATGAGTCGAGGTGTACTGCGTCCGCCCGCGAGCGAAGAGACCCAAGCCGAGCAGCGGCCCATGAGTGCCGGCGCTTGCGGCCGCCCCTCGCGGTTGGCACAATCGCTGCTTAGATTCTGCGGAGAGGGGGCGGAGTGCGCACTTTCGGAGCTCTCGTGATCCTGGGACTGTCGATCGTCGGGCCGGCGTCAGCCAGTGAGGACGTGGCCGACCTCCTGTTGCACCATGGCGTCATCTACACGGTCGAGCGTGGACGGGTCGAAGGATCGATCGCGGTGCGCGGCGGGCGGATCGTGTATGTCGGCCCGGACGCCGGCGCCGAGTCGCTGCGCGGGCCGCGCACCCGGGTGATCGAGCTCGGCGGCCGTGCCGTCCTGCCGGGGCTGATCGACTCGCACTCCCACCTCGCCGAGCTCGGCCGGGTGGCGAGCGAGGTGGATCTGCGCAGCGCGGCGAGCTTCGCGGAAGTGGTGCGACGCGTGGCGGAGGCGGCGCGTCGGGCGCCCGCCGGCGCCTGGGTGCGGGGCTTCGGCTGGGACCAGACGCGCTGGCCGGGCCGTCAGTTCCCGACCCATGACGAGCTGTCGGCGGCGGTTCCCGATCATCCGGTCTGGCTGGCGCGGGTCGATGGCCATGCCGCGCTGGTCAATCGCCGGGCGATGGACGCGGTCGGCATCTCGGCGGCGACGCCCGACCCGGCCGGCGGCCGCTACCTGCGCGACGCCCACGGCGCGCCGACCGGGGTGCTGGTCGACAACGCCAAGGACGAAATCGAGCGCCGGCTGCCGGCGCCGACCGTTGCCGAGCTGCGCCAGCGCATCGTGCGCGGCGCCGAGCTCTGCCTCGCGGTCGGGCTGACGGCGGTCACCGACATGGGTGTCGACGGCGAAACTCTCGCCGTGTACGCTGCGCTGCGCGAGCGCGGCGAGCTGCCGATCCGGGTGGCGGCGTTCGTCGCCGATTCTCCGGCGTTGCTCGCCGAGTGGATGGCGCGCGGGCCACGGCTCGACCCCGAGGCACGGTTCGAGGTGCGCGGCGTGAAGCTCTACGCCGACGGCGCGCTCGGCAGCCGCGGCGCGGCGCTGCTCGAGCCGTACTCCGACGATCCCGCGAACCTCGGGCTCCAGGTCTCGACCGAGGACCACATGGCGGAGGTCGCCAAGCGCGCCCTCGGCGCCGGCTTCCAGGTCGGCATCCACGCGATCGGCGACCGCGGCGCTCTGCTCGCCCTCGATGCCATGGAGACCGCGCTCGGCGGGCCGCGCCCCGACGCACGCTTCCGCCTCGAGCACGCTCAGGTGATGCGCCTGCAGGACATCGGGCGCCTGGCGAGCCTCGGCATCATCGCCGCCATGCAGCCCACCCATGCCACCTCCGACATGCGCTGGGCCGAGGAGCGGGTCGGGCCGCGGCGTCTGGAGGGCGCCTACGCCTGGCGGCGGATGCTCGACGCCGGCGCACGCCTGGCCTTGGGCAGCGATTTTCCGGTCGAGTCGCCGGATCCGCGGCTCGGCTTGTACGCCGCGGTCTCGCGCCAGGACCTCGCCGGCAACCCGCCCGGCGGCTGGCGGCCCGACCAGAAGCTGAGCCGCGAGGAGGCCTTGCGCGGCTTCACGCTCGACGCCGCGTACTCGGTGTTCTGGGAGCGCGAGCTGGGCTCGATCGTGGTCGGCAAGCGCGCCGACCTGGTGGTCTTCGGCCGCGACCCGATGACAGTCGCGGAGCGTGAGATCCCGCAGGCCGAGGTCGACTACACGGTCCTCGACGGTCGCATCGTCCACTCCCGGGAGGGCGTGCGATGAAGCGGCGGACGGCCGGTGCGGTGCTCGTCGCTCTGCTACTGTGCCCGGCGGCGATGTTCGCGGCCCCTAGCGCGGATCCGTTCGCGGCTCAGCGCCGCTCGATGGTCGAGCAGCAGATCGAGCGGCGCGGGGTCACCGCGCCGAGCGTGCTCAGCGCCATGGGCGAGGTGCCACGCCATCTCTTCGTTCCGCCCGGCTATCGTGACAAGGCCTACGAGGACTCGCCGCTGCCGATCGGCAACGGCCAGACGATCTCGCAGCCCTACGTGGTGGCGCTGATGACCCAGCTGCTCGACCTCAAGCCCGGCGACCGGGTGCTCGAGATCGGCACCGGTTCCGGCTACCAGGCCGCGGTGCTCTCCAAGCTGGTCAAGGACGTCTACACGATCGAGATCCTCGAACCGCTGGGCCTCCAGGCAGAGCGCACCCTGCAGGAGATCGGGGCGAAGAACGTGCACGTGCGGATCGGCGACGGCTACAAGGGCTGGCCGGAGGCGGCGCCGTTCGACGGCATCGTCGTCACCGCCGCGCCCGAGCGCGTGCCGCAACCGCTCCTCGATCAGCTGCGGGTCGGTGGGAAGATGGTCATCCCGGTGGGCGCCTTCTTCCAGAACCTGCTGGTCATCACCAAGACCGCCGACGGCATCGAGAAGCGCAGCATCATCCCGGTGCGCTTCGTGCCGATGACCGGCGAGGCGCAGGACCCCAAGCAGTAGTCCGCCTCAATCGCCGTCGCTGCCGCGCGGCGTCTCGTCGATCGGCTCGAGCAGGCCGAGCTGACGCTTGGTCGAGTCTCCGGCCTTCAGCTCCTCCAGCCGGCGCGCCATCGGCAAGAGCTTGCGCTCGAACGATCCCACCGCGGCGTTGTAGGCGCCGAGGGCGCGTTTGAGGCCACCACCGACGCCGTGCAGATGCTCCTCGAAGACGGCGACCCGGTCGTACAGCTCACGCGCCGCGTCGGCGATCGCGTCGGCGTTCTCGACGACGCTCTTCTGCTGCCAGTACAGCGCCACCGTGCGCAGCAAGGCGACCAGGGTGGTCGGCGTCGCGATCAGCACCCGCGAGCGCAAGGCCCAGGTCTGGAGCTCTGGGTCCTGGGTGAAGGCGGCGCCGAGATACGGGTCGCCGGGCAGGAACAGGACCACGATGTCGACCGGTCCACCGACCTGCGCCGCGTAGTCGCGCTCGGCGAGCGCCTTGACGTGGCCGCGCAGGTCGCGGGCATGGCGCTGCAGCGCTGCCTTGCGCTGCGCCTCGTCGGAGGCCTCGGCGGCGTCGAGAAAGGCGGCGAGTGGGGCCTTGGCGTCGACCGCGATGCGGCCGCCGCCGGGCAGGTGGACGACCATGTCGGGGCGCCCGCCCTCCGACTGCCCCACCTGCTCCTCGAAATCGCAGTGCTCGGTCATCCCCGCGAGCTCCGCGATGTTGCGCAGCGTCACCTCGCCCCAGCGGCCGCGCGCCTGCGAGCTGCCGCGCAGCGCCGAGGCGAGCGAGGTGGTGCCCTGCTGCAGCGCGGTGGTGGCGGAGGCGAGCTGGCGCACCTGCTCGTCGAGCCGGGCGTAGGCGGCGGTACGCGACGACTCGAGCGCCGCGGTCTTCTCGTCGAGGCGGGCGAGCGTCGTCTGCAGGGGAGCGAGGAGAGTCTCGATCGCGGTCTTGCGCTCGTCGAGCGCCGCGGTCGCCTCGGCGCGGGTGGTCGC
Organism: Acidobacteriota bacterium; assembly: GCA_050258075.1. Taxonomy (GTDB): domain Bacteria; phylum Acidobacteriota; class Thermoanaerobaculia; order Multivoradales; family JAGPDF01; genus JBLMYC01. The sequence continues at coordinate 1,058 of JBLMYC010000062.1, read as the reverse complement.
CAGCTTTTGCTCGGCCAAGGCGAGGAACTGCTCGGTGGTGCCCTGCAGGGCGGCAGCGGCGAGCGCCTTGAAAGCGTCCTCGAGCTCGTGACGGGCGTCGTCGAGAAAGCGGCGCTGCTCGGCGATCTGCTCCTGGGCGCGGGCGGCGCGCTCCTCGGCCACCGCCAGGTCCCGCGCCAGGGCGTCGGCGCGCTGGCGCTCGGCGGCGAGCGCGGCCTCGACGGCGGCGCGGCGCTCGCGCTCGGCGGCGGCCAGGCCCTCGGCCACGGCGGTGCGCTCGCCGAGCCGCGAGCGCCACAGCGTCGAGAGCAGCCAGCCGGCGAGCAGCCCGACGGCGAGGCCGGCGAGCGCGGGGACCCAGGGAAACGCGGAATTCATGCTCGCAGGCAGGCTAGCGCACCGCAGCGTCAACTCCAAGTCGAGGGCTTTCGCAATGCGGCGGGAGAGGGTCCGCGCTTCCGCGCCACCGTGACCTTCGCCGACAAGGGTGGTAAAACGGAGCTCGCCATGCGCATGCTCTTCGCGGCCGCGGAGCTGCGCGACGCGACGGTGCAGCAGTTCGGAGCCGTCGAGGGCTTGCACCAGACGCCGGCGCGCCTGGCGGACTTCCTGGCCGCGAAAGGGCGAGATCATGAACCGACTCGCTGGACCCGCACACGCCTTGCTCCGCATCGTCTCGGGCCTTCTGTTCATCTGTCCGGGCGGGATGAAGCTGTTCGGCTGGTTCGGCGGCATCCCGGGAGGCCAGACCGGACTTCATCTGCCGCCGCTCCTTCTGACCGCCGGAATCATTGAGGTCGTCGGTGGCGCCGCGATCCTGCTAGGGCTCTTCACCCGGCCGGTGGCGTTCGTTGCCTCGGGCGAGATGGCCTTCGCCTACTTCATCGGCCACTTTCCCCGCGGCTTCTGGCCGATCCAGAATCACGGCGAGCCGGCGGTGCTGCTCTGTTTCATCTTCCTCTTCCTCGCCGCGAGCGGGGCCGGGCCGTTCAGCCTGGATCGGATGCGGCAGCGCGGAAAGATCGGCAGGGCAGGCTGAAGCGTGGCAGGGCGCTGCC
>JBLMYC010000061.1:0-16122 GCA_050258075.1 Acidobacteriota bacterium | reverse complement strand
TCACCACCCACGGCGAGCGCGTCCAGTCGCTCAATCCGGCGACCGGCGAGCCGATCGCCGCCGTCCGCTTCGCCGCCGCCGAGGACTACGAGCGGGTCGCCGCCGCCGCGCAGAAGGCCTTCGAGGCCTGGCGCGCGTGGCCGGCCCCCAAGCGCGGCGAGGTCGTGCGCCAGCTCGCCGAGGAGCTGCGCAAGCACAAGGAGGACCTCGGGCGCTTGGTCTCGCTCGAGGTCGGCAAGATCTACTCCGAGGGCCAGGGCGAGGTGCAGGAGATGATCGACATGGCCGATTTCGCGGTCGGCCTGTCGCGCCAGCTGTACGGCCTCTCGATGCAGTCCGAGCGCCCCAACCACCGCATGTACGAGCAGTGGCACCCGCTCGGCCCGATCGGGGTCGTGACTGCCTTCAACTTCCCGGTCGCGGTGTGGGCGTGGAACGCGATGATCGCGGCGGTCGCCGGCGACTCGACGATCTGGAAGCCGTCGCACCACGCGCCGCTGTGCGCGGTGGCGGTGACCCGCATCGCCCAGAAGGTGCTGGAGCGCAACGGCGCCCCGCCGATCTTCAACCTGGTCATCGGCGGCCGCAAGGGTCCGGGCGAAAGACTGGTCGCCGATCCCCGGGTGCCGCTCATCTCCGCCACCGGCTCGACGCGGATGGGCCGCGAGATCGGCAAGGTGCTGGCCGACCGCTTCGGCCGCGCCATCCTCGAGCTCGGCGGCAACAACGGCATCGTGGTGATGGACGACGCCGACCTCGACCTGACGCTGCGCGCCGTGCTGTTCGCCGCGGTCGGCACCGCCGGCCAGCGCTGCACCACGACCCGGCGCCTGTTCCTGCACAAGGGCATCGCCGCCGAGATGAAGCGCCGACTGGTCGCGGCCTACAAGTCGATCCCGATCGGCGATCCGCTCGCCCACGGCACGCTGATGGGCCCCCTGGTCGACCGCGCCGCGGTCGATGGCTTCCGCAACGCCCTGACGGCAGTTGTCGAGCAGGGCGGCAAGGTCCTGTACGGCGGGAGGGTGCTCGATCGTCCCGGCTTTTTTGTCGAGCCGACCCTCGTCGAGGCGAAGGCGCACATGCCGATCACCTGCGAGGAGACCTTCGCGCCGATCCTCTACCTGTTCGAGTTCGACACCCTGGAGGAGGCGATCGCGGTCCACAACAGCGTGCCCCAGGGTTTGTCGTCGGCGATCTTCACGCTGAACATGCGCGCCGCCGAGCGATTCCTCTCGGCGACCGGCTCCGACTGCGGCATCGCCAACGTCAACATCGGCACCTCGGGGGCCGAGATCGGCGGCGCCTTCGGCGGCGAGAAGGAGACCGGCGGCGGTCGCGAGGCGGGCTCCGACTCGTGGAAGGCCTACATGCGCCGCCAGACCTGCACCATCAACTGGGGCGAGGACCTGCCGCTGGCGCAAGGGGTCGAGTTCACCGTCTGAGTCGACCTCCAGGTCCGCCAGACTCATGGACGCGGCACGCTGGCGAAGCCTGGTGGGACGGGTGGCGCTCGCCGCCGGCCTGTTCCTTGCCTCGTTCGCCGGCTCCTGCCTGGAGCCGCCCGCGACCGAGCACCTGCGCCTCGAGCTGCTCGCCGACGGTGGGGCGCGGGCCGTCGTACGCGTCCGCATCCGCGCCGAGACCGGAGACAACCCGAAGGTCGCGGCTCGCCTGCGCGAGCTGCGGAGAGCGATCGCCAGCGGCGATGACGACTGGTCGCGGCGTTTCGATCGCCTGCGCCCGGCGGAGGAGCGGCTGAGCTGGAGGCGCAAGGACGGCGAGTTGGTCGAGGTCGAGCGCAGCGCGCGCTTCGCCGACGCCGGCGAGCTGGTCGAGCTGTTCGGCGATGCGCCCCTCCAGGTGTCGTTTCGCCGCCTGCCCGGTGGAGCCGAGCTGGCCTTCTATCCCGGTTCCGGCAGCCGCGCCAACCGCGCGGAGCGCCAAGCGGTCGAGCGCCGCCTCGCCACCTGGAGCGGCGGCGTCGTGTCGTATCTGCGCACGCTGGCGACGCTGCACGAGCAGACGGCCGGCGAGCCGCAGCGCGAACAGGCCTGCCTGGCGGTGCTCTTCGGCGACGCCGAGACCGCGAAGGCAGTCCCGCTCGCCCACGCGGAGAAGGCTCTGGTCGAGGCCGCCGATCGCGCGCTGGCCGATCTGCTCGACGTTCTGGTCGTGCCGGCCGGGGAAGCCTACTCGCTCGAGGAGCTGTCGCGGCTCGAGTACGACCCCTTTCCCGCCGACCTCGAGATCGAGGTGGCCGGCGAGATCCGCGAGGTCGACGGCTTCGTGCGCGGGCCCGGCAGCGTCCTCACCGTACCCGGCCTCAGCCTGTGGCGGTCGCTGCCAGCGCTCGCCGGGCGCTGGCCGGCGCTCGTGCCGTTGCGCCAGGTGAGCGCCGAGGCCGAAGGCAGCGAGCAGACGGTTGCGATCGACACCGCGGCGCTCGCCGCCGGCCTGGCGCACAGCGAGCCGGTACCCAGCGAGAACGAGCTCGCCGCCGCTCTTGCCCGCACCCTCGCCCCGGCGCCGGTCTACCGCGTGCTGTGGCGCTACCCGCCCGAAACCGCCGGCCGGCGCCGCTGAGCGCCCCCTCGCCAGCCCCATCCCGTCCTGCTAGGCTCCGGCGCAAAGCTGCAGACCAGCAACGACGAAGGCACCCCGGAGGGCGGGATGAGCGAGCAGACCTTGCCGGCCGGCACGATCGCCTGGATGGACCTGACGGTCCCCGACGCGCCGGCGGTGCGCGACTTCTACCGCGATGTCGTCGGATTCGACGTCGCCCCGGTGGCCATGGGCAGCTACGAGGATTACTGCCTGAACCTCGCCGGCAGCGAGCAGGCGGTCGCCGGCGTCTGCCACGCGCGCGGCGTGAATGCCAACCTGCCGCCGGTCTGGCTGCCCTACTTCGTGGTCGCCGATCTCGACTTGAGCCTGCGGCGCTGCACGGCCGGGGGCGGCACCGTCCTCGCGGGGCCCCGCGGCATGGGCAAGTCACGCTACGCCGTGGTGCGCGACCCCGCCGGCGCCTGCTGCGCCCTCTTCCAGCCGGTCGAGTAGGCGCCGGCTAGGAGTCGCCCGGCCCGCCAATGACGTGCAGCGCGCCCGGCACGGCCTCGACCGGTACCGGGAGCTCCCCCACCGGCAGCAGCGGCTCGCCGTCGCCATAGGCGACGATCGTGCGATCGAGGGAGACCTCGGCGCGGCGGGTGCGCAACTCGACGACCGCCGGGTGCGCGAGGTGCTTGCCCTTGAACACCTTCGGGAAGACCCGCAGCAGCGCCAGCTTGGAGATGGCGCGCACCACGATGACGTCGAGAAGCCCGTCGTCGGGCCGCGCGTTGGGCGCGATGTACATGCCGCCGCCGTAGCGCCGGGTGTTGGCGAAGGCGGCGAACATGGCGCGGTCGTCGAAGACGCCGCCGTCGTGGGCGACGCGCAGCCGCGGCGGCTGGAAGCCGGCCAACACGCGCAGAGTCGCGTACACGTAGATCAGCGAGCCGCGCAGCCGCTTGACCCGCTCGTTGGCGAACTTGTTCACCTGGCTGTCGAAGCCCACCCCGGCGACGCCGCCGAAGAAGCGATCTCCCCAGCGCGCCGCGTCGACCCGCCGCACCGGCCCGTCGAGCGCCAGGTCGAGCGCCGCCGAGAGATCGGACGGTACGCCGAAGGAGGCGGCGAGATCGTTACCGCTGCCGAGCGGCAGCATGCCGAGGGCGCACTCCTTCTGCGCCACCGCCTGGATGCCGTAGTGCAGCGTGCCGTCGCCGCCCGCGACCAGCAGGCGCTCGGCGCCGGCCACGACCGCGCCCCGCACCTGGGCGAGGAGATCCGCGACGTCGCTACTGGTGTGGACCTCGAGGCCGCGCCGCGCCGCCAGGGCGCGGAGCTCGGCGAGGCGGCGTCCGACGCGGCCGCGGCCACCGCCGGGATTGGCGAGCAGGAAGGCTCCTCCCACGATCACACCTCCAGCACCGCGGCGACGTCGGCCGGCAGCTCCACCGCCCGCCGGTCGAGCGCGGTGACCACGAACAGCGTGACGAACGAAGCGGCGAGCGCCACCGCCGACGCGGGCACGCCCGCCCGCAGAGCGGGGAGCGCCGCCACGCGCCAACGCTGCAGCAGCTCGAGGCCGAGATTGGAAAACAGGCCGACGGCGATCGAGGCCGCCGCCGCGCGTCCGGTCACCCGCCGCCAGTTCAAGCCGACCGCCAGCGCCGGTCCGAGCGCCGCCGCGAAGGTTCCGAACGCGAACGTCCCGAGCAGAGCGATCAGGTCGCCATAGCTCCACGCCACCACCGCCGCGACGGCCGCCAGCGCCACCGTGGCGAGGCGGGCGGCGCCGAGCTCGTCGCCGACCCGCCTGCCGCAGGCCCGCGGCAAATCACGCACCAGCGCCGCGGCGCCCAGGTTGAGCAGCGAGCTCGCGGTCGACATGATCGCCGCCAGCACCCCGGCAAAGACCACGCCGGCGAGCGGCTCCGAGGCGAAGCCGAGCAGAAAGGCGGGTGCCGCGTCGTCGGGCTGGCCGAGCGGCGGCATCGCGCCGCGCGCGACCAGCGCCGGCACCGCCAGGCCGATCCCGAGCCAGATCAGCAGACACAGGCTCTGCGCGACGCCGAGCACCAGCGGCAGGAAGCGCAGGCGCTCGGGGTCCCGGAGCATCAGGAACTTGTGCACCATGTGCGGCTGTCCGAGCACGCCGATCCCGAAGACGAAGAAGAAGCCGAACGCGGCCGCCGCCCCGGCTCCGCCCAGCGGGTCGAGGAAGCCGGCTCCGAAGCGCGGCGAGGCGGCGATCGCGCGCGTCATCTCCCCGAGGCCGCCGCCCACCCGCAGACACTGGACGAAGACCGCCGTCGCCGCCACGACCATCACCGCGCCCTGGAACACGTCCGTGTAGATGCCGGCCACCATCCCGCCCGCCACGCAGTACGAGGTCACCACCACCGTGCCGATCGCCATCACGACCGGCAAGCTCCAGGATCCGAGCAGCTGGCGAGTGCCGAACAGGTTCTCGCCGAGGACGCCGAGCGCCAGGATCTGCGCCCCGAGGTAGCCGACCGAGCCGACCAGCACCGCCACGGCGGCGAGTCCGCTCGCCGCCCGCGAACCGAAGCGGACCCGGAAGGCGTCCGGCACCGTGAACACCTCGCGCACCTCGGCGAGCAGCCGCAGGCGTTTGCCGATCACCCAGGCGAGCAGCGCGCCGGTGAAGGAGACCGGGACGTTGATCATCAGGGCGGCGAGGCCGAGGCGATAGGTCAGGCCCGGACCGCCGAGGAAGACGAAGCCCGAGAACGCCGCCGACATGGTGGCGAGACCGGCGGCGACGACACCGACGCCGCGTCCGGCGACGAAGAAGTCGGCCGCGCTGCGGGTGCGGAGGAGCGCCCAATAACCGATCGCCAGCGTCGCCCCGAGATAGAGCCCGGCGGCGATCAGGATCCACGGGTGTCCGGCGAGCGCGCTCACTCGTCCTCCGCGCTCCGGCGCAGCGCCCGCAGGCGCTCGAGGTCGGCGCCGCGAATGCCGAACGTGCCGAAGCGCGCCGTGTAGACCCACAGGACGAGCACGATCGGGGCGCCCCACAGCCCGCCGAGCAGCACCAGCAGCGCCGCCGGAGTCCCGGCGAAGAACGTAGTCGGGCGTTCGTGCAGCGCGATCAACGCGAAAAGGCCGGCGGCCAGGATCAGGAAGAGGCCGGCACAAGCCCAGCGCAGGACGCGATCGAGCCGGCCGTCGCGGACGGCTCCGAGCGCGACCAGGGCCGGCGGCAGCGCGGCGAGCGCCAGGGCCAGCGCAACCCGTGCCGGCAGCGCCGGGCTACCGAGGCAGGGCAAAACGACGAGCGGCGCGAGGGCCACGACCGCGAGGGCGACTTTCCGATCCATGCTGGGCCCGCGCAGCTTACCGCAGCGGCGAGGCGATAGGATTCGCCATCATGCCCAAGCCCGACGTCCACGTCCTCATCTGCACCAACGAACGGCCGCCGAACGCCCCCAAGCCGAGCTGCTTCGCGCGCGGCTCGCTCGACGTCTATCACCGGTTCAAGGATCGCGTGAAGGAACTCGGCTGGCGCGACCGCGTGCTGGTCACCCGCACCGGCTGCCTGAAGCACTGCAGCCGCGGAGTCACGGTCTGCGTGTGGCCGTTCAACTTCTGGTACGGGGGCGTCAAGCCGGAGGACGTCGAGGAGATCCTGCAGCGCTCCGTTGCCGGCGGTGCCGAGGTCGAGCGCCTGCGCATGCCCGAAGGGCCCTGGGAGTAGGCAACCCTCCGCTCCTACTTCTCGCGCCGCTCGGCCGCACGCAGGAGATCGAGCACCGTGCTGTCGAGCCCGCCGCGGCTCTCGGCTTCCGGCGCCGATCGCCGGTCGAGCTGCACGGCCACGAGCGCCAGCTCGTCGGCGACCGCGCGCGCCGAGACCGGCCGCTGCTCGGGATGCTTGGCGAGCAAGCGCTCGACCAGCTGCGCGAGCTCGCGCGGCACCCCCGCCGCCACCTTCGCCAGCGGCTCGGGCTCGCCGACGACGATCGACTGCAGCGCCAGGACGAAGTTCTGGCCGCGAAACGGTGGCTGCCCGGCCAGCATCTCGTAGGTCAGCACGCCGAGCGCGAACAGATCGGCCGACGGCCCGACCGATTCCCCGCGCACCTGCTCCGGCGCCATGTACGGGGCGCTGCCCAGGATCATGCCCGGCGCGGTCAGTACGGTGCGCCGCCGGAGCTCCAGCGTCTGATCGCTGTGGATCACCTTGGCGAGGCCGAAGTCGAGGAGCTTCACCGCCCCAGTCGGTGTGATGCGCACGTTGCCCGGCTTGAGGTCGCGATGCACCACCCCGGCACGGTGCGCGGCGTCGAGACCGCAGGCGATCTGGCGCGCGATCTCGACCGCGTCGGCAGTCGCGAGCGGGCCGCCGGCGCGGCGCGCGCGCAGATCCTCGCCGGGCACGTGCTCGATCACCAGAAAGACGACCCGCGCCGTCCCCCCCGACCGAGTCAGGTCGCCGAGCAGCTCGGGGGCGGCGGTCTCGGCCTCGCCGAGCTCGACGAACGCGGCGATGTGCGGGTCGTTGATCGCCGCCTCGGCGCGCGCCTCGCGCAGGAAGCGCTGACGTCGCACCGGATCCGCGCCGCGCTCGGCGGGCAGAACCTTGACCGCGACCGGTGCGCCGCCGCCAACCGGCCGCGCCCGGAACACGACACCCATGCCGCCGCGACCGATCTCCTCGAGCAGCTCGTACTCGCCGAGTCGCATGCGGGAAGCCTAGCGAGCGACCGCTGGCGCGGCAATCGTTCGGGCCGCTGCCGCGCGCGACGGCGCGCCCCGACCGGCGCTCAACCCGACCCGTTGGATGGTGGTACCCGCCGGACCGGTGGTGTAGCCACAGCAGGCACCGAGGAGAATCGCGACCGACGCTGCGACGACCGCTGGCCACCAAGGCCACGCCTTCTTCCCGTGCGGCACGCTCATGCGCTCATCCCTTCTTCGCCCGGCGCAGAGGGAGACGCACTCGCCGGCGGCGGGCTGGCGCCCGCGGCGGCAATGCGGACGGCGCCGGCACCGGTGCCTGCGCCGCCAGTGCCAGCAGGCGCTCGCGCCACGGTCCGCTGGCGCGCAGCCGCACCAGGTTGCCGAACAGCCCCGCCAGGGCGCGATCGATGAACACCACGTCGTGCGGGAGCTGGAGCGAGCTGACGTCCGAGGCGTTCGACCAGCCGAGCTCCACCAGCCGCGGGTAGAAGGTCTCGTCCTCGCCGAAGCGGTACGGCGGCGCGGCGCGGAAGACCCCACCGAAAAGCTCGACGTAGGGCCGCACGACGGCCGCTTCCAGAGCCTCTCCCTCGTCGCGGAAGACGCCGAGGTCGCGCAGCACGCCGGGCACCGCCTCGACCTCGCCGGCGAGCGCCGCGCGGGCGAGCCGGGCGTAGCCGCTCGCCACCGCGTCGGGCACTTCCTTGACGCAGCCCCAGTCGTACACCACCACGCGTCCGTCGCGGCGGAACGCGAAGTTCGACAGGTTGGGATCGGCGTGCACCGAGCGGTGCTCGAACAGGCCGCGCAGGACGAATCCGAACAGCACCTGACCCCAGCGGTCGCGGAGCGCCTGGTCGGCCGCCGGCGAACAGGCCGCATCGGGTGCCAGACCGCCTTCATACTCGGTCGTCAGCACGCGCCGCGCGCTCGCCTCGGGGACCAGCGCCGGAATGACGACCGACTCGTCGCCGGCGTAGAGCGAGCGGGCCCGCTCGATCGTCGCCGCCTCACGCTGGTAGTCGACCTCTTCGCGCAGCCGGTCGCGCACCTCCAGCCAGATGGGCTCGAAGTCGGCCGCCGAAACCAGGGCGAACAGGGTCTCGAGCAGCAGTCTCAGATTGCCGAGATCGGCTTCCAGGATGCGGTCGATCAGCGGGTACTGCACCTTGACCGCGACCGCGCGCCCGTCGTGCAACTCACCGCGGTGCACCTGGCCGATCGAGGCGGCGGCGAAGGCCTCGGGCTCGAGGTGACGGAAGACCTTCCGCCACTCGGGCAGCGCCGAGTCCAGCTCGTAGGCGACGACCTCGAACGGGATACGCGGGGCCTCGCGCTGCAGGGCGCGCAGCGCCTCGGTGACCTCGTGCGGCAGCAGGCCCTCGTGGAGCGACAGCATCTGCCCCACTTTCATCGCCGCGCCCTTGAGCTCGCCCAGGGTCGAGACGATGCGCGCCGCGTTCTTCGCCAGCGTCTCCCGCCGCCGCGCCTCGCGCGCCGAGGCCGGTCCGGCGAACCCAATCGCGGCCTGCGTCGCGACCGACGCCCCAACACGCCCCACCAGACCGCCGAGCTTCAGCAACCGGCGCAGGGGAGCGGTGAGCGGGGCGTCGTCGGACATCTGTGTGACGATATGCCAAACAGAAAGGCTCGGACGGCATTCTGGGCGACCTCGCACGCCCTACCGCCTCAGCTTCGCCCGTCGACCGCCTGGTGATCCGGAGGACCGTGGTCTTCAGGTAGAAGAACGGCCGATCGGCTTGCAGACGACAGGTGCGCGAAAGACGGCCGCCGAACAGGGTGGCCTTCCCTTACCTGAATCAACGCTCGACCAACACCTGCCGCCCCCGTCCCGCGTCTCCGCGCGCGAAGCGCGCTACGCGACGACTGGCAGCGGGCGCGCGAGGTCGCGGTTCTGGGCGGTCAGGGCGTGGCGGTACTGGCGCGCCAGCTCGGCCGTGTCCTGGCGGGTGACGATGCGCTCGTAGAGGTTGGTGCGCTGGCGCGGCGTGAAGCCGGCCGCCGAGATCAGGTGCTCCATCTCATCCTGGCTCATCTTGTAGTGCGTGCCGGCGGCGGAGACGACGTTCTCCTCGATCATGATCGAGCCCATGTCGTCGGCGCCGAAGGCGAGCCCGGTCTGACCGATCTTCTTGCCCTGGGTGACCCAGCTGGTCTGCAGGTGGGTGACATTGTCCAGGAACAGCCGCGACACCGCCAGGGTCCGCAGGTACTCATGGGCGAAGACCTCCGGCACGTCCGGCATGTCGGTGTGCTCGTGCTGGAACGTCCAGGAGATGAAGGCGGTGAAGCCTCCCGTCTCGTCCTGCAGGTCGCGTACCCGCTGCAGGCTCTCGAGCCGCGCCTCCAACCCTTCTCCCATGCCGTACATCATGGTCGCCGAGGTGCGCAGGCCGAGGCGGTGCGCCTGGCGCATGATGTCGATCCACTCGTCGGCCGAGGCCTTGGGATAGGCGAGGACTTCCTTGCGGATGCCGTCGGAGAGGAGCTCGGCGCCGCCGCCAGGGATCGACATCAGCCCCGCCTGCTTCAGCCGTCCGATCACGTCGTAGAAGCTCATCCGCTCCTTGCGGGCGATGAACTTGATCTCCGGCGGCGAGAAGGCGTGCAGGTGGATCGCCGGGTAGCGCTCGCGGAGATAGTGCAGCAGGTCTTCGTAATAGCGGATCGGCAGGTCGGGATTCACGCCGCCCTGGAGCAGCACCCCGGTGCCGTTGAGCGCCAGGGTCTCCTCGATCTTGCGCCCGATCTCCTCGAACGGCAGGAGATAGCCCTCCTCGTGCCCGGGCGGCCGGTAGAAGGCGCAGAAGCGGCATTTGTAGACACAAACGTTGGTGTAGTTGATGTTGCGGTCGACGTTGTAGCTGGCGAACCGGGGGTCGTTGTGCCGGTTGCGCACCTCGCTCGCGGCCAGCCCCAGCTCGAGCAGGTCGGCGTCGAGGAGGAGCGTATGGGCATCACCGGCCGAGATCCGCCGGCCGGCGACGGCGTCGTCCAGGATCTTGCGGGTCGGGCGGCGGGAGGGGGCAAAGCTCATGGCAATCCAGTACTTTACGAGACCTAGCCCGGTGGAACAAGACCGTGCGCCGCCCAATTGGTTTCAACACCCCACCCTGAGGGGCGGCCAACAAGACCGCCTCAATCGATTCATAATACGCGCGCTCGCACGGTCCCCCCCGGCGACGCGACGCGTGGTCCTCGTCGGCCCCAATGTGGCCTGGAGGTCCATGGATGACACGCATCCCCCGCACCCTGGCAGTGAGCCTGGCTGCCCTTGCTGTGGTGATTCTCGGTCTGGCGGCACCGGCCCGCGCCGTGCCGGTCTTTTCGCGCAAGTACCACACGTCCTGCACCACCTGCCATGCCATCTTCCCGAAGCTGAATCCGTTCGGCCAGGCCTTCCGGCTGAACGGCTACCGGATGCCAGGTGAGAGCGAGAACCCGGACCTGGTCAAGGACAAGCCCGTGAGCCTCGGGGCGGAGGCCTACAAGCAGATGTGGCCGGCGGCGGTGTGGCCGAGCGACGTGCCCAGCCACGCCCCGGTGGCGATCAACGTCAAGATGGCCAACCTCTACGTCTCGAGCCACGATGACAGTGGCCACTCGATCGTCCACAACGACTTCCAGTTCCCGCAGGAGGCCAACCTCTTCGCCGCCGGCACGCTGGGCGACAACTTCGGCTTCTTCAGCGAGCTCACCTGGTCGGAGAACCCCGACGGCTCGACCGAGACCGAGATCGAGCACGCTCAGCTCAACGTCAACTCGCCGTTTGGAGCGCCCCATCTGGTGAACTTCAAGATCGGCAAGTTCGCGCCCGACTACGCCGACGGCTTCCAGGAAATGTGGATCATGACGGACAACGGCATCGACACGTTGTTCTCCTACGATCCGATCGGCCTGCACGGCGGCACCGGCACTTCCGAAGAGCCGCTCGGCATCGGCTTGCCGGCGGGAGTCAAGGGAATCGAGATGTACGGCGTCGCCAACCATCGCCTGTTCTACACCCTGGGCGTCGTCAACGGGATCGGCAACGGGGTCAACGGCACCCACGACGCCAACAGCGCGAAGGACTTCTACGGCCGGATCGACTACAAGTTCGGCGGCATGGGCCTCGACGGCGACACCACCGGCGTCACCGTCCCGGCCGAGAACTGGCGCGAGCGCTCGATGCGGGTCGGCGCCTTCGGCTACCGCGGCGACGGCTCGAACGTCCCCTTCGACCTCACCGATGACGCCGGAGGGTCGTTCACCGTAGAGGACCGCACCTTCGACCGCTACGGCCTCTATCTCTCCTGGTACTTCGACGACCTCAACGTGTTCGGCGTCGTCATGCGCGGCACCGACCGGCTGCGGGTGACCGATCTCGGCGCCGGCTCGATCAGCAACATCGACCCGAACTACGACGCCTGGTTCGTGCAGGCCGACTACGTCATCAAGCCGCCGATCCAGGCTTCACTGCGCTACGAGCAGCTGCGCCCGGGCGACCCCGCGGCGCCGACCCAGAAGGTGGCCAATGCCAACCTGAGCTTCCTCGTGCGCGCCAACATCAAGGCCATGCTCGAGTACAACCGCGATCTGAACGACAGCCAGAACTACCAGCTCTCAACCGTCCTGCGCTTCGCATTCTGAGCCCTGCTTCGAGAGGAATGACGACTATGAAGAGAACCCTTTTCGCGCTCCTGACCACCGCCGTCCTTGTCGCCGCGCCGCTGCGGGCCGGCGACATCCATGGACAGCTCACCTGCAAGGGCGCGAGCTGCGCCGACGCCGTCGTGTACGTCGACAAGATCGCCGGCAAGACGTTCCCGGCGCCCAAGGACCACGCCCTGGTCAATCAGTTGAACATGAAGTTCCTGCCCCGGGTGCTGGCGGTCGAGGTCGGCACGACGGTGGACTTCCTGAACTCCGACAAGGTCCAGCACAACGTGTTCTCGCCCGACGCCTGCGCCGACAAGTTCAACCTCGGCACCTGGGCCCAGGGCCAGAAGAAGAGCCGTACCTTCACCAAGGAGTGCTTCGCTAGCCTGCTCTGCCTGATCCACCCCGAGATGGAAGGCTTCATCGCCGTCGTCCCGACCCCGTACTTCACCACGGTCGGCGCCGATGGGTCCTACAAGATCTCTGAGGTGCCCGATGGCGCCTACACCCTGAAGGTCTGGCACCCGAAGCTCAAGGGCGCCCCGCAGTCCGTGAACGTGAAGGGCAGCACGGAAGCCAACTTCGAGATCGGACACTGAGTCGATGCGCAGGCACGCGATCCACGTTCGTAGCCGGCGGCTCCCGGCCAGGCGTTCGTCCGCGCCGTGGCGCCGCCTCGTTCCCTTCGCCGTCGCGTGTCTCGGTCTGGCCGGACTCGGATTGACGGTCGGAATCTCCCCCGCCGGCGCTGCGGCGCCGGCGGCGGGGGAGCAGGGCACCACGCAATCAGCCGCTGCGGCCGGAGCCGGTGAGTCGCCGACCGCGGTCGCCGGACCCGCCTGGCGCAAACACCTCGGTCTGCTGTATAGCGAGTCGGCGATGGGGCGGGTCGGCCGCTACGCCCCCGACGAATCGGCGATCACCCCCACCGCACCGCCACCGCCGCGCGCCCGGCGCGTCGATTCCGGATTCCAGATCAGCGGCGCCGACATCTTCCGCTACAACTGTCAGTCCTGCCACACGCCGGGCGGCACCGGCGAGCCGCCGGAAATCAACTCGATGATCGGGCCCGTGCAATCGACCTCGCGCGCCATGATCCGCAAACGGCTCGAGGCGCGCGGGCTGCCGGTCGACGCGGCCCAGATCAACGAGCTCGCGGCGCAGGGAGAAACCGCCATCCGCGATCGGCTGCTCAATGGCGGTCAGAAGATGCCGGCCTTCCCGCACCTCACGCCGGCCGAAGTCAACGCCCTGCTCGGCTATCTCCACCAGCTGGTCGGCGATCCCGACGCGCCGAAGGAGCTGCCGACGATGCGCGAGCCGGTCGAGAGGGTCGGCCAGCACATCGTGAAGGGCACCTGCCACATCTGCCACGACGCGCAGGGACCTGACACCATTGGCGTCGAGCCCCTGCTACCGACGAGCGACACGCCGATCCCGTCGCTCCAGGCGATCTCACGCCACCGCACCTTCGATGACCTGGTGCGCAAGGTGCGCGAGGGCCTATCCGGGCACGGCGCCGAGACCGTGCACGGCAAGATGCCACTCTTGAGCTATTTGAGCGAGGATGAGATCGCGGCCGCCGAGTGCTTCCTGCTCGCCTACCCGCCGCGACCCTGACGGCAGTCCCCACGAGACGAGCCTGCGCGCTAGCGCGAGCTCGTCTCGCTCATTTCCCAGAAGGTGAGCGGCTGCGGCGTACCGATCAGGTGGAGACGGTGGGCGCGGCGGTAGAACTCCGCGAGCCCGCGCAGCTCCTCGGCGCGCAGAAAGTAGCTCAGGTTGTCGCGCAGGTAGCTGCGCACCAGCCCGGGATCGAGGCCCAGCGCGGCCGAAGTCTCTTCGACCAGATTGTCGAACACGGTGAGCCCGAAGCGCAGGCTGCTCTTGAAGTAGAACGGCAGCTCCGGCAGCTCGACTTCCGGGCGCACCGCCCACACCGCGAACACGAAGGGCAGGCCGGTCAACCGGCGCCATTCGGCGGCGAAATCGAGCACCAGGTACCGCTCGCGGTCGACACGCAGCGCCGGATCGCCGATCAGCAGCGCGGCGTCGGCGTCCTCCAGCATCTCGGGAAGATCGGCCCGCGCCTGGTGGTACTCCGGCTCCAGCCCATAACCGTCGGAGAGCAGGATGCGAACCAGCGCCGCCGAGGTGCGGCTGTTTTCGTCCAGCGCCACTCGCCGGATTTCGGGCACTGGCACTCGCGAGACGAGCAGCACCGAGCGCACCTCGGAGGTGGCGGCAATGCACAGGTCGGGCAAAACGCGCAGCCCGGGGATGCGCTGCACCTCGATCGAGGGGATCAGGCCGACGTCGATCTCACCGGCGCGCAGCAACTCCGCCACCCGCGCCGGTGGATGGAAGCGCGGCGAGAGCAGGTCGGAGTGGTGCCCCTTCAGGAACCCCCAGGCCAGGGGCTTGGCGTTGAGGTAGTTGACGATTCCGACGCGAACCTTGGGCATGGTCAGGAGATCCCTCGCCCCTGCGGGGCTCGGGATGACCCGCGGCGAGTCTACTCGCCGCGGATCACTTCGACATCGCGTTCAGGAAGTCGGCGTTGGTCTTGGTCTTCGACAGCTTGTCGAGCAGCAGCTCCATCGATTCCACCGTCGACAGCGGGTTCAGCACCTTGCGCAGCACCCACACCCGGTGCAGCTCGTTCTCGGGCATCAGCAGCTCTTCCTTGCGGGTTCCGGACTTGTTGATGTCGATCGACGGGAAGACCCGCTTGTCGACCAGCTTGCGGTCGAGGTGGATCTCCGAATTGCCGGTGCCCTTGAACTCCTCGAAGATCACGTCGTCCATGCGCGAGCCGGTGTCGACGAGGGCGGTCGAGATGATGGTCAGCGAGCCGCCTTCCTCGATGTTGCGCGCCGCGCCGAAGAAGCGCTTCGGCCGGTGCAGGGCGTTGGCGTCGATACCGCCGGAGAGCACCTTGCCCGACGGTGGCTGCACGGTGTTGTAGGCGCGCGCCAGGCGGGTGATCGAGTCGAGCAGGATCACCACGTCCTTCTTGTGCTCGACCAGGCGCTTGGCCTTCTCGATCACCATCTCGGCGACTTGCACGTGGCGGGTCGCCGGCTCGTCGAAGGTCGAGGAGATGACCTCCCCCTGCACCGAGCGCTGCATGTCGGTGACCTCTTCCGGCCGCTCGTCGATCAGCAGCACGATCAGCACCACCTCGGGGTGGTTCTTGGCGATCGAGTGGGCGATCGACTGCAGGAGCATGGTCTTGCCGGTGCGCGGCGGCGCCACGATCAGGGCGCGCTGGCCCTTGCCCATCGGCGTCACCAGGTCCATCACCCGTGACGACATGTCGCCCGGCAGCTCGAGCCGCAGGCGCTCCATCGGATAGAGCGGCGTCAGGTTGTCGAAGAAGATCTTGTTCTTCGCCACCTCGGGGTGCTCGAAGTTCACCGCCTCGACCTTGATCAGGGCGAAGTAGCGCTCGCCTTCCTTGGGCTGGCGCACCTGGCCGGAGACGGTGTCGCCGGTGCGCAGATCGAAGCGGCGGATCTGGCTCGGCGAGACGTAGATGTCGTCGGGGCCCGGCAGGTAGTTGTACTCGGGCGCGCGCAGGAAGCCGAAGCCGTCAGGAAGGCACTCGAGCACGCCCTCGGCGAAGATCAGGCCGCTCTTCTCGGTCTGCGCCTGCAAGATCTTGAAGATCAGCTCCTGCTTGCGCATCCCGGCGGCGCCCTCGACGCCGAGGTCCTTGGCGATCTGGGTGAGCTGAGCGATCGACATCTCCTTCAAGGCGCGGATGTCGAGCATTTCCTTCGGCGCTCCCTCGGGCCGACCTTCCGGCCGCTCGCGCGGCAGGCCCTCACGCGGACCACCGCCGCGCTCCTCGGAGCGCTGGGGGCTGCGCTCGTTGCCGCGCTCCGGGCGCTCGTTGCCGCGGTTGTCGCCGCCGCCACGGTGCTGGCGGTGGCGGCGACCGCGGGGGCGGCGGTCGTTGCCGCGACCGGGGCGCTCGTTGCCACGCTCCGGACGCTGCTCGTTGCCGCGCTCGGGTCGTTCGTTGCCGCGCTCCCGGCGCTCGCCGCCGCGCTCCCCGCCGCGTGCGGGTACATCGCCGCGCGGCTCGCCGCCGCCCGGTTCGGGCTGCGCAGCCGGCGGTGCCGGCGGCGCCTCGGCCGTCGCCTCCGGTGCCGCCGTCGCAGCAGCAGGGGCGGCCTCGGCGGTCGCGATGGCCGGCGT
>JBLMYC010000060.1:0-9279 GCA_050258075.1 Acidobacteriota bacterium | reverse complement strand
GGCCTCCGCCGCGGTGGGCCCCTTCTACTGCCCGAACGACGACAAGCTCTACCTCGACACCGATTTCTTCCATGAGCTCGACCGCCTGGGCGGCCGCGGCGACTTCGCCCGCGCCTACGTGATCGCGCACGAGGTCGGCCATCACGTCCAGAACCTGCTCGGCATCGCGGAACAGGTGGAGCGTGGCCAGCGCGCCGCCGGGTCGGCCGAGGAGGCCAACCGCTACTCGGTGCGGATGGAGCTGCAGGCCGATTGCCTGGCCGGGGTCTGGGGAAACCACGCGCAGCGAGCGGGGATCATCGAGCCGGGAGACTTCGAGAGCGGGCTCGCCGCCGCGGCTTCGATCGGCGACGACCGCCTGCAACATCTCGGCCGCGGGTATGTATCCCCGGAGTCCTTCACCCACGGCTCGTCCCAGCAGCGGGCCGAAGCGCTGCGCCGGGGCCTGCAGTCCGGCAACCCCGCAGCCTGCTCCTTCTAGGCGGCGAGCATGCCCCTCGCCTTCGGCACGCGCCTCGGCCCCTACGAGGTCACCGCCAAGCTCGGCGAAGGCGGCATGGGCGAGGTATGGCGCGCGACCGACACCCGCCTCAAGCGCGACGTCGCAATCAAGGTCCTGCCCGCAGCGTTCACACAGGACGCCGAGCGCCTGGCCCGCTTCGAGCGCGAAGCGCAGCTGCTGGCCCAGCTCCACCATCCGAACATCGCGTCGATCTTCGGGCTCGAGGAGAGCGACGGCGCCCGCGCCCTGGTCATGGAGCTGGTCGACGGCCCCACCCTCGCCGATCGGATGACGCAGGGGCGCCTGCCGGTGGAGGACGCCCTGGCGATCGCTCGCCAGATGACCGAGGCGCTCGAAGCGGCGCACGAGAAGGGCATCGTCCATCGCGACCTCAAGCCCGCCAACGTCAAGCTCGCCGCCGACGGGAAGGTGAAGGTCCTCGACTTCGGCCTCGCCAAGGCGATGGACCCGACCCCCGGGGCGACGGGCTCGCCGTCAGCCTCGCCGACGATCATGAACTCGCCGACCCTGACGGCGGCCGGCACCCAGCTCGGCGTCATCCTCGGCACCGCCGCCTACATGAGCCCCGAGCAGGCGAAGGGGCTGCCGGTCGACAAGCGGGCCGACATCTGGGCGTTCGGCGTGGTGCTGTACGAGATGCTGACCGGCGAGCGCCTGTTCGCCGGCGACTCGGTGCCCGAGACCCTGGCCGGCGTCCTCAAGACCGAGATCGATCTCGCGAAGCTCCCAGCCGCCACTCCGTCCGCGGTCCACCGGCTGCTGCGCCGCTGCCTCGAGCGCAATCCGAAGAACCGGCTGCACGACATCGCCGACGCCCGCATCGATCTCGCGGACGTCGAGAAGCGGGGTGACGGCGACGACGCCGCGGCGGCCGCAACCGCGGTCGCGTCGAGCCGGCGCTTCCTCCCCTGGGCGCTCGCCGCCGCGCTGGCTGCCGCGCTCGTCATCCTCGCGCTGTGGGGCCTCCGGCGCAGCGGCGCCGGAGCACCGCAGGTCGCGCGTCTCTCGATCGCGCTGCCGGCCGGTCTGTCGCTCGACGCCGAGACGGCGGCGCAAACCCAAGTCCTGGCGCTCTCCCCGGACGGCCGGCGCGTTGTCTTCCGCGGCCGCGAGAACGGCAGGTCCATGCTCTACCTGCGCGACCTCGCCCGGACGGAGGTCGCGCCGGTCCCGGGCACCGACGACGCGTTCGAGCCCACTTTCTCCCCCGATGGCGGCTGGATCGCGTTCGTCGCCGGCGGCAAGCTCAAGAAGCTGGCGCTCGGCGGCGGCACACCGATCGAGCTCGCCGACGCCAGCGGTAGCCGCGGTGTCGCCTGGGGCCCCGACGGCACGATCGTCTTCGCACCCTCGGTCAATTCCGGGCTGTTCACGATTCCCGCCACCGGCGGCGCCGCGAAAGCGCTGACCACCCTCGACGAAGCCGCCGGCGAGCGCTCCGACCGGTGGCCGGAGATCCTGCCGAACGGCAAGACCGTGCTCTTCACGGTCGGCACGCGGGACAAGCCCGGCGACTACGACGACGCCCGGATCGACGCGGTCTCGCTCGCGACCGGCAAGCGCTCCACGGTCTTCCGCGGCGCCCGCTTCGCCCGCGTCGCGCGCTCCAGCGAGCTCCTGCTCGCCCGGCGCACGGACCTCCTGGCGGTGCCCTTCGACGCCGTGCGCGCCGAGATCCGCGGCACCCCGGAACCGGTGCTCCAGGGCCTGGGTGGTGACCCGCGCAGCGGCGTCGCGTTCGTGGCGGTGGCCGCGAACGGATCGCTGGCCGCAGTCTTCGGCCTCCAGTCCTCGGAGGCGAGCGAGATCGTCTGGATCGACCGCACGGGCAAACGTTCGCCGACCCGGATCCCACCCGGCGAGTTCAGCGCTCCGGCCCTGTCGCCCGACGGTCGCCGACTGGCGATCGTCGAGGGCCTGGGCGGCGGCGCGCGCAGCGACCTGTGGATCGCGGATCTCGAGCACGGCGATCAATTCCAGCTGACCGCGAACGGCAACGCGGGGTCAGCGGGCTGGAGCCCCGACGGCAAGAGTCTCGTCTTCTCGACCACCAATGGCGACTCGCTCCTCCGCCAGCCTGCCGACGGACGCGGCGCACCCGAGGTCCTCTGCCGCTTCGCCGAGACCGTACCGATCGGTGTCAACTCGTTCACGCCCGACGGCTCGGCGGTGCTGATCACGCGCTTCGGGCTCCCCACCCGCGCCGACATTTCTTCGGTCTCGTTGACCGGTGCGCACGCTGTGCACCCGCTCCTCGCCAGCGCGGCAAACGAGCAGGACGCGGTCGTCTCACCCGACGGCCGCTGGATCGCGTACTCGGGGCAATACGATCGCGGTGCTCAGATCTACGTGCAGCCTTACCCGAGCCTGGCCGGACGTTGGCAGGTGTCGCGCAATGGCGGCGAACAGCCACGCTGGTCGCACGACGGCACGGAGCTCTTCTTTCTCGCCGGCACGGCGCTGTACGCGGCCCCCGTCCACCTCTCGCCGACGTTCTCCTATGGCGAACCGCAACGCCTGTTCGACGCCGCGGCTGCCGGTCCGTCGGAGTACCTGGGCAACTACGACGTGGCACCCGACGGCAAGCGCTTCCTGTTCGTAATCCGCCAGACGGCCGCGCAGCAGACGCAGCCGCGCATCGACGTCATCCTCAACTGGACGCAGCACCTTCTCGAGGGCGCACGATGAGCCGCCAGTCCCGTCCTCCGGCCACCACCAAGACCCGTACTCCGTCCGCCGCGGCCGGCCGCTGGCGCGGCTTCATCGCCGGCCAGGTCGCCGGGCTCGTCCTGTCGCCGTTCACCGGCATGATCAGCGGCTTCTTCCTGCTCTTCGCCGGCATCTTCCTGATCGTCGCCTGGCAGGCGGGACCGCAGCACCTGGTCGACGCCGCGCGCCTCGGCAAGCTGACCGGCCACGCCAACGGCAAGATCGTCGAGAGCTGGCTGGCGGTGGACTGGGATCCGGCCGAGATGGGGACGAGTGTCGAGTGGCGCGCCTTCACCAAGGCCTCGCCGTGCGCGGTCGTCGAGTACTCCGGCGACTGGGGTGCGCCGGTGCGACGCGCCTTCTGCGGGCCGCGCCTGCAGTTCAACGACATGTACACGCTGCACGACGTGCGCGAGCTGTCGCCGGGCGTGCCCTTCGCCTTCGCTCGCGACCCGAGCGGCTTCCTCGAGCCCGAGATCCGCATCCGCAAGTCGGCGCGCGATTGGCTGGCCGCCCACCAGCCGGGTTGGCCGCCACCCAGCGACCCGCCGCCGCAGAACGCCCTGGCGGCGCTCCGCCTCGAGCTCGACCGCCCGGTCGACTACGCCGTCGCCGGCTGGACCCAGCCGGCGCCAATCCTGCCCCTGGCCGTCGACCCCCACCAGCCGGACGACGCGATGCCGGCCGGATGGGTCGCGAAGCGCCTGGCGCAGGGCGCGAACTGGTTCGCGTTTGCGATCGGCGCCCTGATCGGGCTCCTGGTGTGGACCGAGGCCATGGCCTTCCTGTTCGGCGGCACGCAGCGCTGGCTGTTCGTCCTGCTGACCGTGATCCCGCTCGCGGCGCTGCCCTACTGGGCCGAGAACCTGCCGCGCGTGCTGCGCTGGTTCGACGCGCGCTGGGCGTCGATCGCGGCCGACATGCTCGGCGACATCGACCCGCTCGCGGTCCTCACCGCCAGCGCCCCCGACCAGGCCGTCCTGGCGCACGGCGAGCGTCTGGTCTGGAAGGCCGGTGCTGGAGCTTACGCCGATACCTTCGGAGAGTTCCGTCTCACCGAGCCCGAGCCGGCGCCGACCTCGGCAGATGCGGCGCTCACCGACCTCGCCGCGAGTGTCACCGCGCAGGCCCGGGCCCTGAGTGAGGCGGACCAGATCGCGCTCCTCGGTCGTCTCGAGCGTGACAAGAAGCGCGAGCTCTCCCACGCCGGCCTGCCCTTCCTGCCCTTCGCGGCGGCGATCCTGCGCGACCGGCAGGCGAGTCCGGCCCTCTTCCGCGCGGCGAAGCGGTTCCTCGAGGAGTGGACGACACAGCCGACCGACGAATTCGACGAGCACGATGCCGGTTACAAGGAGCGGGTGCGACTGTGGGCCGATCTCGCGACCGTGCCGGTCCCCGAGATCGCCAATATGACGAGCGATTACGCGAAGATCGCCGCCAAGCTGAGGTGAGCTAGACCGCGAACTGCCGCAGGTGGTGGTCGAGATGCTTGTGCATCAGCACCCCCCACTCGGCGCCGGAGAGACGGCCGAAGAAGGGGTGCAGGCGGTGGGAGACGTAGTCGGGGCCGCGGCCGGCGAAGGCCTCGATCGCGGCGCGCAGGCGTTCCTTCTCGGTTGCGAACTCGCGCCGATCGACGATCTTGAAGTCCGGGTCGGTCGGGCCGTTGCGGGAGAAGGGCTTCTCGCCGAGCACCGAGGAGCGGATGAGCGGCGTCAGCAGTCGTCCGATCCAGCGCTGCTTCGTCGGCCCGTCGCCCGCCGCGATCGCGAGCGGCACCACACAGTGCGCCATCATCTGCGCGACGTCCATCTTCCCCCACTGCCGCGGGCTCTCGGGCGAGAGCGCCGCCAGCCGATCGAGGATCGCGCGCCGGTCGGCGGGATCGAACAGCGATCGCATCAGCGCCGCTGCCCCGCGCCCGAGCCGGCGTCGCCTCTGCCGCGGCCGAAGAGCCGCTTGAAGAGCGACTCGGGCGGCGGGCAGGCGCAGCGCTGCTCCTTGGGAACCCCGGCGAGCACCTGCTCGACGTGGCGGCCGCAGCCGGCCCAGGTGGGCTTGCTGCACCTCTTGCACTGGACGCGATGGCACATGACGTCAGAATCCTCTCACGGAGCGAGGCTACCGGATCGCGGCGCGCCTAGCCGCGAATCACACGGAATGCGGGGATGCGGGTCTCCAGGTTCTTGAGCTGGAACTCGCCGATCGGCTCGGTGGGGATCTGGCCGGCGAGCAGGCGCTGGGTCTCGGGGCCGATCACGATCTCTCCGGGCTCGGTCGCGAACTGCTCGAGGCGGGCGGCGACGTTCACCGTGTTGCCGAGCACCGTGTAGTCGACCCGCCGCACGCTGCCGACGTCGCCCACCACCACCGGTCCGCTGTTGAGCGCGATGCGGGTGCGGATGCCGGGCTGGCCGCGGTCGGCGCGGCGGCGGTTGAGCTCGTCGAGCGCTTCCTGGATCTCGACCGCGGCGCGCACCCCGCGCAGCGCGTGGTCCTCCTGCGCCATCGGCGCGCCGAAGAACGCCATCACGCAGTCGCCGATGAACTTGTCGAGCGTGCCGCCCTGCTCGAAGATCGACTCCACGGAAGCGGTGAAGAACGCCTCCAGCAGCTCGTGCACCGCCTCGGGATCGGCCTTCTCCGAGAAGCGCGAGAAGCCGACCACGTCGGCGAACAGCACCGTCGCCTCGGCCTGCTTCAGGCGGCGCGCGCCCTCCTCGAGCTCGGCGCCGCTCATCACCTCCTCGATCACCGACGGCGAGTGGTAGCGCTCCAGACGCGAGCGCATGGCGCGCTCGTGCTCGGCGCGCTCGGCGTAGCGGATGCGCTCGACCGCCACCGCCGCGTAGTTGGCGAGCGCGGTCAGGAAGTCGAGATCCTGCTCGGTGAAGGTGCCGGCGTGGAACGGCGAATCGAGCTGCATGACGCCGATGATCTTCTCGCCCGACCACAGCGGCGCGCACATCGCGGCGCGGATCTGGTGGATGCGGATCGACTCGCCGCCCGCCAGGCGCTGGTCGGCGAGCGCGTCGTAGGTCAACAGCGCGACCCGCTGCGACATCACCGTCTCGAGCATGGTCTTGGAGACTGGCACCGCCTGCTTGGGGCGGTACTCGACGCGGTCCTTGAAGCGCGCCAGCTCGCACTCCGCCTCGGCGTGATCGTCGCGGCGCAGCAGGATGAAGCCGCGATCGACCGGCAGTGCCTCGAACGCGACCTCCATGACCCGCGCCAGGATGTCGTCGACCGAGTCGGAGGTGATCAGCAGGCGCGCCAGCCGGGTGAGGAAGCCGAAGATCTTGCTCGAGTACGCCTGCTCGAGGTCCTTGCGCTTGTCGCTGCGCGCCGCCGCCTCCTTGATCCCCAGGCCGTAATCCTTGGAGAAGTCGGCCAGCGGCCGGACGATGGTGGCGTTGGAGATGCTGGAGGTCGCCTGGTCCTCGCCCGCGGCGGGCGCCGGCGCCCGCATCTCGATCGGCGGCGCGATCGCCGGCCGCGGCTCCTCCTCGCCTTCGACCAGGATCTCGAAGATGCCGATCTTGATCTCGTCGCCGGGCCGGATCGGCGCCTTCTTGACCGCCACCCGGTTGAGCTGGACGCCGTTGGTCGAGCCGAGGTCGTGCACGAACCAGCCGTCGGCCTCGCGGCGGATCGCGGCGTGGCGCCGCGACACCGAGAAATCGGAGAGCACGATCTCGTTGTCGCTGCCGCGCCCGATCCGCACCTCGTCCTTCTGGACGGGGAAGACCTGGAGCTGACCCTCGATCGCTGCGCGCAGCCGAAGCATGTCTGAACGCGCTGGATGATAGCAGGCCGCGGGCCGGCGCGAGATCAGACGATGTCGACGCCGCCCATCGCCCAGAGCAGGATCGCCTTCTGGGCGTGCAGCCGGTTCTCGGCCTCGTCGAACACCCGGCTCTGGCGGCCGTCCACCACCTCCGCCGCCACCTCTTCGCCGCGATGGCAGGGCAGGCAGTGCAGGAAGACCGCGTCCTGGCGGGCGAGCGCCATCAGCTTGGCGTCGACGCAGAAGCCGACGAAGGCCTGGCGCCGCGCCTCGGCCTCCTCCTCCTGACCCATCGAGGCCCAGACGTCGGTGTAGACCGCGGAAGCGCCGGCCACGGCCTCGCGCGGATCGCGGTGCAGGTTGACCTGGGTGCCCGCCGCGGCGGCGTCGGCGAGAGCCAGATCGAAGTACTTCGCCTTCACGTCGTAGCCCGCCGGCGAGGCGACCGCGATATCCATGCCCACCTTGCTCGCCCCGAACATCAGCGAGTGCGCCATGTTGTTGCCGTCGCCGACGTAGGCGATCTTGCGGCCCCGAAGGTCGCCGAAGATCTCGCGCAGCGTGAAGTAGTCGCACAGCGCCTGGCACGGATGCAGGTCGTCGGTCAGCCCGTTCACGACCGGCACCGCGCCGAAGCGCGCCAGGTCGAGTACGTCCTGGTGCGCGAAGGTGCGGGCCATGATCCCCTCGACGTAGCGCGACAGCACCTGCGCGGTGTCGGACACCGTCTCACCGCGGCCGATCTGGATGTCGCGGCTCGACAGGAAGAGGGCGTGGCCGCCGAGCTGGAACATGCCGACCTCGAAGCTCACCCGGGTGCGGGTCGAGGACTTCTGGAAGATCATCGCCAGGCTCTTGCCGGCGAGCGCGCTGCGGTACTTCGCGGGGTCCTTCTTGACCGCCGCGGAGAGACGCAGCAGGCCGTCGATCTCGGCGGCGGTGAAGTCGTGCAGGGACAGGAAGTGACGGGTCATGGACGATCCTCGGCCAAAGGGTTGGGGCGGAAGCGACGCACCGGATGAATCCGGATCAGGGATGGATCCAGGTCCCGGTCCGGTGCTCGAGCGCCTCCGCCAGGTGTGCGATATCGGTGATCACCGCCGCGTGGTTGGTCGCCTCGACGAAATCGACCGAGGCCTCGATCTTGGGCCCCATGCTGCCGGGCGGGAACTGGCCCTGGGCGAGCAGGCGCCGCGCCTCGCGCGCCGAGAGCTCGGGCAGCGACGACTGGTTCTTCTTGCCGAAGTTCTTCGCCACCTGCTCGACGCCGGTCAGGATGATCAGCAGGTCGGCCTGGAGCTGGCGAGCGAGCAGCGCCGCCGTGTGGTCCTTGTCGACGACCGCCTCGACGCCGCGCACCGTGCCGTCGTCGCGCACCACCGGCACTCCCCCGCCGCCGCCGGCGATCACCACGTGGCCGCGCGCCAGGAGGTCGCGCAGCGCCGGCACACCCAGCACTTCGAGCGGGCGCGGGCTCGCCACCACCTTGCGCCAGCCGCGCCCGGAGTCCTCGCTCATCCGCCAGCCGTGGTCGCGCTCCAGCATCTCGGCGCGGAAGCGAGGGAAGAACGGGCCTACCGGCTTGGTCGGATTCTGGAAGCCGGGGTCGTCGCGGTCGACGACGACGAGCGACATCATGGTCACCACCTCGCGCCGCACTCCCTCGCGGGCGAAGCGGTTGCGCAGCGCGGTCTCGAGCAGGAAACCCATGCTGCCTTCGGTCTCCGCCACCGCGACGTCGAGGGTGCCGGGCGGGACCTTGGTCGCCGCCTCCTCCATCTGGATCAGCACCTGGCCGACCTGTGGGCCGTTGCCGTGCACGATCACCAGGTCGTGATCCCGGCGCGCGAACTCGGCCAGCCACCCGGCGGCGGCTTCGGCGCGCTGCCGCTGCTCGTCGACCGTGCCGCGATCGTCCGGCTCGAGCAGGGCGTTGCCGCCGAAGGCCACGACCGCGAGCGGGCGCACGAGTGAGGTCTGATCGGGCACGGGATGAGGGGAAAACGCCGCGATCCGCGGCGATGCGGGCAGTCTAGCAGCAGCCCTGCGCTCGCCGCCCCCACCCACGGGGGCGGTCGCGACGGATGGCGCGACCGGCCGACCTCACGCCAGCTCTCACCAGGAGTCGCTCGCGCCGCCGCCGCCGCCGTCGCCCCCGCCGCCCGAGAAGTCGCCGCCCGAGTCCGACGAAGAGGAGGAATCCGACGAGAACGAGTCCGAGGAGGAGGAAGACATCGAGTCCATGCTGAACACCGAG
>JBLMYC010000059.1:0-20308 GCA_050258075.1 Acidobacteriota bacterium | reverse complement strand
CTCGACTTCGGGCTCGCCAAAGCCCTCGACCCCGCGACCCTGCCCGCGCCCGGCCTGGCGGCGAACTCCCCGGCGCTGATGAACTCGCCCACCCTCGCCGCTTCGGGAACCCAGATGGGGGTGATCCTCGGCACCGCGGCGTACATGGCGCCCGAGCAGGCCAAGGGGCTGGCGGTCGACGAGCGCGCCGACATCTGGGCCTTCGGCGTCGTGCTCTTCGAGATGCTCTCCGGCAAGAGGCTCTTCGCGGGCGACTCGGTCCCCGAGACGCTGGCCGAGGTGCTGAAGTCCCCGATCGACTTCACGCACCTGCCGCCGCAAACCCCGGCCGCGGTGCGTCGCCTGCTCCGCCGCTGTCTCGACCGCTCGCCCAAGGAGCGCCTGCGTGCGATCGGCGATGCCCGAATCGAGCTCGACGAGCTGCGCCGTGGCCAGGCCGACGCCGAGCCGGCGGCCGCGGCGCCCGCCAGCCCCGCGACGCCCTGGTCGCGGCGCCTCGCCTGGCTGGCGCTCGGGGCGGTGCTCGCCGGCGGGGCCGTCTGGGCTTTCTACGCGCGGCGCCAGCCCGCAACGGCGCTGCCGACCCGCTTCGCCCAGCTCAGCTTCGGCCGCGGCTACGCGCAATCGGCGCGCTTCCTGCCCGACGGCCAGACCGTCGTCTACAGCGCCGCCGACGAGGGCGCCCCGCTGACCCTGCGCTCGACGCGCATCGATGCGGTCGACTCGCGCCCGCTCGACCTGCCGGCCGGCGA
The DNA here is from genome assembly GCA_050258075.1 of Acidobacteriota bacterium. GTDB lineage: Bacteria > Acidobacteriota > Thermoanaerobaculia > Multivoradales > JAGPDF01 > JBLMYC01. The sequence continues at coordinate 19,556 of JBLMYC010000059.1, read as the reverse complement.
CGTGGTCGGCGTGTCGCGGGGCGGCGAGATGGCGCTGCTGCTCGGCCGCCACCACGTCGGCAGCTGGGCGAGCATCGGGACCCTCGCCCAGGTGGGCTTCGCCGGCGGCGCGCCACGCGAGATCCTCGAGGACGTGTACGACGCCGACATCGCGCCCGATGGCAAGAGCTTCGCGGTGGTGCGCGCCGCCGCGTCCGGCCAGCAGCTCGAGTACCCGATCGGCCACCCCGTCTTCCATAGCGACGGCTGGATCTCGCAGCCGCGCATCGCCGCCGACGGCGCTCGCGTCGCCTTCGTCGACCATCCCTTCACCGGCGACGACCGCGGTTTCGTGACCCTGATCGACGGCGGGCAGCATGCCCAGCGCCTGTCGGAGGACGTCAACTACCTGCAGGGGATCGCCTGGTCGGCCGATGGCAGGGAGATCTGGGCGAGCGGCGGCGACGCGACGACCGGCGCGGTGCTGATCGCCTGCGCTCCGGGTCGTACGCCTCGCGTCCTGCTCCGGGCGCCCGGCGGGCTGCGACTGCAGGACGTCTCGTCGACCGGCCGCGTGCTGCTGATCCTCGACGACACGCGCTCGGACGTCGAGGGCCGCCTGCGCGGCGACCGCGAGAGCCGCCGCTACTCCTGGTGGGACAACGACGTCCCCAAGAGCATCGCCGACGACGGCAGCGTGATGGTCGCCTCGAGCTCGCTGACCTCGGCGGAGGGCGAGTACATCTCCTACTACCGGCGGGACGCCGGTTCCCCGGTGCAGATCGGTGGCGGCACGGTCGGCGGCATGTCGCCCGATGGACGCTGGATCTACCTGGTGAACATCAAGGCGCCCAATACCCTGCGCGTCGTGCCCACCGGCCCCGGCGCTGGCCGCCAGATCGTCCTGGGCAACGTGCAGCCGCGCTTCGACGGCCTGCAGCGAACCGATTCGAGCGCCGACGGCCGCTACCAGGCCTTCGTCGGCCTGGTGCCCGGCGAGGGCACGCGCGGCTACCTCCTGGATCTCCAAACCGCGGCGCCGCCGCGGGCGATCACGCCGCTCGGCGTCTGGTTCATCCGCCTGTCGCCCGACGGCACCAAAGTCGCCGAGCTCTCGAGCGAAGGTGGCCTGCGGATTCGGACGATCGCGACCGGCGCCGCGATCACCGTGCCGGGCGCCACGCGGACCGACCTCCCGCTCGCCTGGGACTCCGCCAGCGCGTCGCTCTTCGTTTGGGACCAGACCTTCCCGGCCCACGTCGAAAGGCTCGACCCGGCATCGGGCAAGCGCACGCCGGCCCTCGAGTTCGAGCCCCGCGACCCGGCGGGCATCCTCTACGGCCAGGCGGTGCTGACGACCGACGGCCGCTATTTTCTGTTCCGCTTCCGGCGCTCGCTGAGCACGCTGTTCGTCGGCGAGGGCCTGCGCTGAGCTTGCGGCGCACTACCAGACGGTCTGCGAGGCAATCAGCGCCTCGGTCGACGGCGCGTCGAGCGGCTTCGCGAACCAGAAGCCCTGGCCGAGCTGGCAGCCCATGGTGCGCAGTCTCTCCAGCTGGTCGGCGGTCTCGACGCCCTCGGCCACCACGCCGATGCCGAGGTGGCTCGCCAGGCTGACGATCGTCTCGACGATGGCCGCCGAGTCGCCGGTTTTCTCGATGTCGCTGATGAACGAGCGGTCGATCTTCAGCGAGTCGTAGCGGAAGCGCTGCAGGTAGCTGAGCGAGGAGTAGCCGGTGCCGAAGTCGTCGATCGAGAGCTGGACGCCGAACGCGCGCAGCTCGAGCAGCCGGCGCATGACGTCCTCGCCGTGATCGAGCACGACGCTCTCGGTCACCTCGAGGCGCAGACTCTCGGCCGGAAACTGCGTGCGCTCGAGCACCGCGAGCAACTGCTCGACGGCGTTCGGCTGGGCGAAGAGCTTGCCGGAGACGTTGACGCTCATGAAGAACGGCGGCTCGACCGGGTAGCGCAGCTGCCAGTCGCGGCCCTGCCGGCAGGCGCTCTCCAGCACGAACCAGCCGAGCGGCGCGATCAGGCCGGTCTCCTCCGCCACGCCGATGAAGCTCGCCGGCGGCACCAGTCCGCGCTCCGGGTGCTGCCAGCGGGTCAACGCCTCGAAGCCGACGATGCGCCCGCTGTCGAGGGCGACGATCGGCTGGTAGTGCATCACGAAGTCGCGGGCCTGGACCGCCCGCCGCAGGTCGATCTCGACCTTCAGCAGGCGCACCGCGGCGCGGTGCAGCTCGAGGTCGAACACCTCGTAACGGCCGCGGCCGGCGGCCTTGGCGCGGTACATCGCGAGATCGGCGTCGCGCAGCATGCCCTCGGCGTCGATCGCCTCGCCGTCGCCGAGCGCGATGCCGATCGAGGCGGTGACGAAGACCTCCGTGCCGGCGACCTCGAAGGGATCGCCGAGCGCCGCCTGCAGCCGCTCGGCGACGTGCGCCGCCGCGGCGGCGTCGCGCACTCGGCCGACCAGGATGGCGAACTCGTCGCCCCCCAGGCGGGCCACCGTGTCGCCCGGACGCACCACGCGCTCGAAACGGCGGGCGATCGCCATCAGGAGCTGATCCCCGGCGCTGTGCCCGAGGCTGTCGTTCACCGTCTTGAAGCGGTCGAGGTCGAGGAAGAGCAGCGCGAACGGGCTGCCCTGGCCGCGCCGCCGGGCGGCGAGCGCGACCGCCAGGCGGTCGAGGAACAGGGTACGGTTGGCGAGGCCGGTCAGTCCGTCGTGGAAGGCGTCGTGCAGCAGGCGCTGCTCGGCGAGCTTGCGCTCGGTGATGTCGGAGTGCGAGCCCGCCATGCGCGACACCCGGCCGTCGGCGTCGCGCACCGCGACGCCGCGGGTCAGCACCCAGATCGAGTCGCCGTTGCGATGCCGCATGCGATGCTCGATCACAAAGTGCGGGTCCGCGCTCTGGAGGTGGGCATTGAGCGCCGCCCGGAAGCGCTCGCGGTCCTCCTCGGCGACGAGCTCGAGCCAGCCTTCGAAGCCGCCGTCGCCCTCGCTCGCCGCGTGGCCGAGCATCGAGCGCCAGCGCGGCGACAGATAGACCGCGTTGCTCCTGACCTGCCAGTCCCACAACCCGTCGTTGGCGCCCTCGACCGCCAGCGCATAGCGCTCCTCGCTGGCGCGCAGCGCGCGCTCCGTGCGGTGGCGGGCGACCGCATAGCGCATGGCGCGGGCGAGCAGCCGTCCGTCGACGTCGCGCTTCACCAGGTAGTCCTGGGCGCCCTCGGCCACCGCCTGCGCCGCCAGCGCGTCATCGTCGAGGCTGGTCAGGACGATGACCGGCACGTCGGGATGGCGCCCGTGCAGGATGCGGAACGACTCGAGGCCCGAGCTGTCGGGCAGCGAGAAGTCGAGCAGCACGAGGTCCACGCCGCCTTGGGCGACGATTTCGAGCGCCGGGGCGAGCCGCTCGCAGTGCGCGAGCGCGCGCTCGACGCCCGGCTCCTTGGCGAGCAGGGTGCGGATCAGGAAGGCATCGCCGGGATTGTCCTCGACCATGAGGATGCGGAGCGGTCGCGGATCGGCCATCCTCGGTTCTCCTCAGTTCTCCCCGCGCGGGCGGGTCGCCGCGCCCGGGGGCTTGGCGAGCGTGAAGTGGAAAGTGGCGCCCTGCCCGGGCTGCGACTCGACCCAGATGCGGCCGCCGTGGCGGGCGACGATGCGTCGGCAGATCGCCAGGCCGATGCCGCTGCCCGGGTACTCCGCGTCGGTGTGCAGGCGCTGGAACATGACGAAGATGCGCTGCGCGTCCTTGGGATCGATGCCGATGCCGTTGTCGCGGACGAAGAGATGCCAGTGGTCGGCGGCTTCCTCGGCCCCGACTCGCACCCGCGGCGGCTCGGCGCGGCGGAACTTCAGCGCGTTGTGAAGCAGGTTGTCGAACAGCTGCTCGATCTGCCCTTCGTCGGCGGCGACCGTGGGCAGGCGGTCGGCGTCGATCCAGCCCGGCGGCGCCGCGGCCTCCTCGGCGAGCCGCGTCGCAACGCGCGACAGCACGGTGCCGAGGTCGACCGAGGCGAACGTCTCGCCCTGGCTCTCGATCCGGGCACAGCGCAGGACGGCGTCGATCATGCCCTCGAGCCGGCGGGCGCCGCCGCGCGCCTGGGCGAGGAGCTCGCGTGCGCTGGCGCCGAGCTTGGCGCTCGGCTCCTCGCCGAGCAGCTCGAGGTAGCGCACCACCTGGGTCACCGGCTGGCGCAGGTCGTGCGACACGACGTACGCCATCTCCTCCGCCTCGCCGGGAGCGCCGGCCGGCGCCTCCGGCCGCGGCCCGTCGGCGGCCGGGGCGCCCCGTTCCTCGATCGTGCCCTGGATCTGGGCCGCTCCCTCCGCGCCGGTCAGCCACGAGCTCAGCCGCACGGCGACGGCGCTGCCATCGGCGCGCCGCATCCGGACCTCGAGCGCGCTCGGCCCGGCCGCCTCGTCGAGGTTGGCGCGCCAGGCCGCCGCCGCGCCAGGCTCCGCGAACAGATCGTCGAGCGAGCGCTGCACGCAGTCCTCGGCGCGCTCGTAGCCGAGCAGGCGGGCGAGGGCCGGATTGGCGTCGAGCAGGGTGCCCTCGGCCGAGGCGACGAACACCCCCACCGGCAGGGCGTCGAGCAGCCGCTGGTAGCCAGCCTCGGGTCCGGTCGCGGCGAGCCTTCGGCGCAGGCGCAGCAGCGCGGCACGCAGGGCGTGCGGCAGGCCGACCAGCCCCGAGCTGGTCTTGGGCACCAGCCCGTCGGGCTGCAGGTGCAGAACCTCCGAAGCCACGCGCTCGACGGGCTGGCGGGTGACGACCACGACCGGGCAGTCGGGCTTGAGGTCGCGCACCAGGCGCAGGACGTCGCCCGAACGGATCCAGCCAAGCTCGTGCTCGGTCAGAACCAGCCCGAAGCGGCCCTCCGACATGACACGCGCCAGCGCCGCGGCGTCGGCGGCCTCGAGGATCTGCACGTCGCCGAAGGCGCCGCGCAGGATCAGGGAAAGGAGCTCACGATCGTCGGCATCGTCGTCGATCAGAACGATCGGGGGCAGGTGGCTCATGGGCGCGGTCGATGCGCAGGCCTTCCGCGAGCCCCGTGCAGGGTCCGTCACTGCGGCAGCTTCGGGCAAAGGACTGGCGGTGCGGCGCCTTCAAAGGTATCACGGGCGCGGCTACCCCACCGACCCGCTTTCCGATATGGTTCCGCCACTCCATGACTCTGGCCGCCGGCGCAAGGCTCGGCCCCTACGAGATCGTTTCCCCGCTTGGCGCAGGCGGAATGGGAGAGGTCTACCGCGCTCGCGACACCCGGCTCGACCGCGAGGTCGCGGTCAAGGTGCTGCCCGAGCGCCTGGCGCTGTCGACCGAGGTCCGCCAGCGCTTCGAGCGCGAGGCGCGTACGATCTCCGCGCTCTCGCACCCTCACATCTGCACGCTCTACGACGTCGGCCGCGAAGGCGACATCGATTTCCTGGTCATGGAGCTGCTCGCCGGCCAGTCGCTCGCCCAGCGCCTGGAGGCCGGGCCGCTGCCGATCCAGCAGGCGATCGAGTGGGGCATCCAGATCGCCGACGCGCTCGAGAAGGCGCACACGAGCGGCGTCATCCACCGCGATCTGAAGCCCGGCAACATCATGCTCACCGAGCGCGGCGTGAAGCTGCTCGACTTCGGGCTCGCCAAGCTCCACACCGCGCCGTCCCAGCAGACCAGCGCCACGGTCCTCGGCCAGCTGCCGACCGACCCCGGCGCCGCGCCGCTGACCAGCGAGGGGACGATCCTCGGCACCTTCCAGTACATGTCGCCGGAGCAGCTCGAGGGCAAGGAGGCCGACGCTTCCTCCGACATCTTCGCGCTCGGCGCGGTGCTGTACGAGATGGCGACCGGGCGCAAGGCGTTCTCCGGCAAGAGCCAGGCGAGCCTGATCGGTTCGATCATGAACGCCGCTCCGCCGCCGGTCTCCGCGCTGGCGACGATGTCGCCGCCGGCCTTCGATCGCGTGGTCGCGACCTGTCTCGCCAAGGATCCCAAGGACCGCTGGCAGACCGCGCACGACGTCCGTCTGCAGCTCGCCTGGATCGCCGAGGGTGGCTCGCAGATCGGCCTGCCGGCGCCGGTCGCGCACCGCCGCAAGAGCCGTGAGCGCCTGGCCTGGGGGATCGCGGCGGCGCTGGCCGTGGCGTCGGCGCTCCTCGCGGTGGGCTTCCTGCGCCGCGCCCCGGCGGCCCCGGCGGTCATTCGCTTCCAGGTGGCGCAGCCGGCGAAGCTGGTCGTGGTCGGCGCGCCGAAGCTCTCACCCGACGGCCGCTACCTGGCGTTCAACGCCACCGACGACTCGGGGACGAGCCGCATCTGGGTGCGGGCGATGGACGCAATCGAGCCCCGCTCGCTGCCCGGCACCGAGGGTGCGAACCGGCCCTTCTGGTCCCCGGACAGCCGCTTCCTCGGCTTCTCGGGAGGCGGCAAGCTGCGCAAGGTCGAGGTCACCGGCGGTCCGCCGCAGACGATCTGCGACGCCCCGACCGCCGCCGACGGCACCTGGAGCGAGGACGGCACGATCCTCTTCGACGGTCAGACCAACGACCCCATCCGCCGGGTGCCGGAGGCCGGCGGCGTGGCGACGGATCTGGTGGTCGGCGGCAAGAGCCAGGTCGGCTGGCCGCAGTTCCTGCCCGGCGGCAAGAAGTTCCTCTACGTCGAGTTCGGCAGCGGCAGCCACCAGGGGATCCGCATCGCCAACGCCGACGGCAGCGACGCGCGCGAGGTCGTGAACGGGCTGTCGCGGGTCGAGTACGCACCGCCCGGCTACCTGCTCTTCGTGCGCGACACGACCCTGGTCGCGCAACGTTTCGACGCCGCGACCGGCAAGCTCACCGGCGATCCGGTTCCGGTCGCCGACGGCCTGGGGACCGACGCGATCGGCTCCGCCGACTTCTCCGCCTCGCGCTCCGGCGCGCTCGCCTATCGCCCCGGTCTCGCCGAGCGCACCCAGTACGTCTGGTTCGACCGCAAGGGGACCCGGCTCGAGCCCGCCGCCGAGGGGGGACAGGTCTACAGCTTCGACCTGTCGAGCGACGGCCGCTGGCTCGTCTACCAGCAAGGGACGGGCGACGGCGCCGACCTCTGGGTGCGCGACCTCAAGCGCGGCGTGTCTTCGCGATTCACTTTCGACGCCGGCAGCGAAGGCACGCCGCTCGTCACCCGCGACAACCTGCGGGTCATCTACAACCAGAGCGGCGGCGGCCGACCCAACCGAATCGTGGAGCGGGCGCTCGACCGCACCGGCCCCGACCGGGTCCTCTTCGAGAGCACGGACACGCTGGGAGCCGGCACGCTGCCGCCCGACGGCCAGACCCTCGTGCTTCAGCGCCGCACGTCGGACACGCCCTGGAGCCTATGGCGCCTGCCGATCGGCCACCCCGAGCAGGCGACGGCTCTGGTCGTGTCGAAGTTCTACAACGCGCGCCCGGCGGTGTCGCCCGACGGCCGCTGGCTCGCCTTCCAGTCGAACGAGTCCGGCAAGGCCGAGGTCTACGTAGTCGGGCTGCAGGCCGGAACGGGCCGCTGGCAGATCTCGACCCATGGCGGCGAGGAGCCACACTGGGGACCCGACGGCAAGGAGCTCTTCTACCTGTCGCCCGAGCAGCGGATGATGCGAGTCGCCGTGCAGACCGGTGCGACCTTCGACGCCGGAACGCCGGCGCCACTCTTCCAGGTCGTGATCAGCCAGCTGAACATCCGCAATCGCTTCGCGGTCGCACCGGACGGCCAGCGCTTCCTGGTGCTCACGCCGGTCGGTGAGCAGGCCAGCGCGCCAACCACGATCGTCCTCAACTGGCAAGCGGCGCTGGCGCGCTGAGGGCGCGCCGATCAGCCCTGATCTATGGCACGGCGCAGCAGCAGCAGGGTGCGGTCGTCGGCGTAGGGCACGCCGCGTACGAAACCGTGCAGCTCGAGCTCGAGCGCCGCGCGCAGCTCGGCGAGCGGCTCCGCGCCGTGGGCGCGGATGAACGCCTCGAGCCGATCGATGCCGAACTCCTGGTCGTCGGGATCGACCGCCTCGGTGATTCCGTCGGTATAGACAACCAGCAGGTCGCCAGGGCCGAGATCGGCCGAGTCGGCGCGATAAGCGGCGCCGGCCAGCAGGCCGAGCGGCGGGCCGCAGGAGGCGAGACGCTCGACCTCGCCCGTCGTCCGCACCAGCAGCGCCTGGTTGTGACCGGCGTTCGCCCAGCGCAGGCGGTTCGACGCCGGGTCGACCTGGGCGACGAAGGCGGTCGCGTACTTCTCGGGCGGCGTGCGCGCGAACAGTCGCCGCGACACGCGGCCGCAGATCTCGTCGGGCGGCTGGCCGACCTCGATCGGGCCCGCCGCCAGGGCCTCGAGCGAGGCGCCGAGCAGCGAGGCCGCCATCCCCTTGCCCGAGACGTCGGCGACCAGGCAGGTCACCAGGCCGCGCTCGGGATGCACCGCCACCGTGTAGAGGTCGCCGGAGACGCCGCGTGACGGCAGGTTGCCGGCGACGATCTCGTAGCCGGGGACGGCGGGGAGCTGGGTCGGCAGCAAGGCGAGCTGGATGCGCCGCGCCAGCTCCAGCTCCTGCGCCAGACGGCGCCGTTCGGCAGCCTCGTCGAGCAGCGCCAGATTGCGCAGGTGGAGCGCCGCCACCGAGGCGAGAGAGACCAGGAGCTCGAGATCCTCCTCGCCGAACTGCCGCACCCGCAGGCGCGAGGAGAGGACGATCATCCCGAGGACGCCGTCGGGCAGCAGCAGCGGTGCCGCCAGCACGCTGCGCACGCCGGCGTCCAGGATGCTGGCGGCCGCGGCGAAGCGCTCGTCGACCGGAGCGTCGAGGACGAGCGCCGCCAGGCGGCGAGTGGTCACCTCGCGCACCAGGCTGCGCGAGAAGAAGACCTGGCCGGGCGCCAGGCCGGCCGGCCGGGTGACCGCCTGCAGGAGCTCGCCCGTCGAATCGAGCAGCAGCACCGCGGCCTGCTCGGGCCGCAGGCTGCGAAATACCCGCTCGAGGATCATGTCGAGCAGCGCGTCGCGCGACGGCGACTCGGCGAGCGTCTGATGGATCTCGTTCAGCAGGTGGAGGCGTTCGGCGTGGCGGCGCAGCTCGCCGGCCGAGGTCGCGGCTTCGAGATCGCTGCGCCGCACCAGCATCGACGCGGCGTCGCGAAACATGGTTCCCGAGACCTGGCCCTGCGTGCTCACCCGCTCGGAGCCGCCGTTCCGCGCCACGATGCGACTCTCCTCGGAGAGCTCGATCGCGTCGCGGTCGGCGAGCTCGGCGCCGGCGGAGATCGGCTGGCCGTTCAGCCGGGTCCCGCGCCGCGAGCCGAGGTCCTCGAGCCACAGCCCGCCGTCGCGGCGCACCACCCGACAGTGCTGGCGCGAGACGCGCAGGTCAGGAAGCTGGATATCGCACTCGGCGCCGCGGCCGACGACCAGTACGTCGCGATCGACCTCGCGCGTCGTGCGCTGTCCGCCAACCGATTCGATCTCCAGTCTCCAGCCACCCACCGTGGATGGAAACCTATCACCGTCGGCCCTCTGCTAAGGTTCCGCCGCTCGCCTCGGGAGGCCGGCCCGGCGGACGAACCACCTGGACCGGCGCCCGGCCGGAGCTGCGGTGCAAGAGCGAGGAAGCGAAGCGCAGGCGTCCGCTGCCAAGCCGCCGCCGGTCCTCGCCGGCTGGCAGGACTTGGCGCGCGGGCCCGCACCGGCCCCCAGCCTCCTGTGGCCGCGCTGGCTCTTTCTGCGCGCTCTCGGGCTGATCTTCTTCTCCGCCTTCTACTCCCTCGCCTTCCAGATCCGCGGCCTGATCGGCGAGCACGGCATCCTACCGGCCGGCGACTACCTGCGCGCGGTGGCCGCGGCGGCGAACGGGATCGAGCGCCTGCGCTACGCGCCGACCCTGCTCTGGCTGCGCGCCGACGACGCCGCGCTCCTCGCCCTGGTCGGCGTCGGCCTCGCGGCTTCCCTTGCTCTGGCCTGCAACCTCTGGCCGCGGCTGTCCGGCGCGCTGTGCATGCTCGCCTTCCTCTCGGCGATCGGGGCGCTGCAGGAGTTCTCCTCCTACCAGTCGGACGGCATGCTGCTCGAAGCCGGTTTCGCCGCCATCTTCCTCGCGCCGCGCGGGGCGTGGCCCGGGCTGGGCGCCGAGCAGCCGCCGTCGCAGGCCAGCCGTTTCCTGCTGCGCTGGGAGCTCTTCCGCATCTATTTCGAGTCCGGCCTGGTGAAGCTGCTCTCCGGCGAGCCGCAGTGGCGCGATCTCACCGCCCTCGACCGCTACCACGAGAACGGACCGCTGCCGACCTGGATCGGCTGGTACGCGCAACAGCTGCCGCACGCCTTCCATGCCGCCTGCGCCGCCTTCACCCTGCTACTCGAGCTCGTCCTGGTCTGGATGGTCTGGCTGCCGCGGCGCTTCCGCCTCGTCTTCTTCGCTCTCGCGACCACGCTGCAGGTCGCGATCCTCGCGACCGCCAACTACGCCTTCCTCAATTACCTGGTCCTGGCGCTGGGCTTCTTGCTGCTCGACGATCGTCTGCTCGCACGGCTGGGGCTGCGCAGCCCGGCGGGCGCGACCCGCCCGGTCGCGCGTTGGCGGCGGATCGGCCTGGCGACGGTGACGGCGTTCGTCGTGTGGGCCAGCGTGGCCGCGTTCCTGCCGCTGCCCCCGCCACTCGACCTGCCCCACCGTGCGCTCGCGCCGCTGCGCATCGCCGACAGCTATGGCCTGTTCGCGGTGATGACCCGGCAGCGCTATGAGATCGAGTTCCAGGGCTCGATGGACGGCGAGACCTGGACGCCCTACCCCTTCCGCTACAAGCCGCAAGACCCCACCCGGCCGCCGGGCATCTTCGCCCCCTACCAGCCGCGTTTCGACTGGAATCTGTGGTTCGCGTCGCTCGCCGACTGGCGCTCGGCGCACTGGGTGGTGCGCACCGAGGCCCGGCTGCTCGAGGGCAGCCCGGCGGTGCTCGGCCTGTTCGCCGCGAATCCGTTCCCGCACCGGCCGCCGCGTCAGGTGCGAGCGGTGCGCTGGCGATACTGGTTCACCGACCTTCCGACCCGCCGGCGCACCGGCCGCTGGTGGAACCGCGAGGAGCTCGGCCTCTACGCTCCGGTGCTCGAGCGCCGGACCGACGGCGGGATCCAGGCAATCGCCTATCCCGCCGACTGACGCGCCGCCGATCGCCGCGGAGCCCTGTGCTACGCTGCCCGCCTCGCCATGGAGCTCCTGCGCCAGCTCGTCGATCTGTTCCTGCACCTCGACACCCACCTGCGAGCGATCCTCACCGAGTACGGTGGCTGGACGTACCTGCTGCTGACCCTGACCGTATTCTGCGAGACCGGACTGGTGGTCACGCCGTTCCTGCCGGGCGACTCGCTGCTGTTCGCCGCCGGGACGTTCGCCGCGCTCGGGGCGATGGATCTCTGGCTGCTGATCGGCCTGCTTGCCGGCGCCGCGGTCCTCGGCGACACGGCGAACTACTGGGCGGGCCACTTCCTCGGCCCGAGGCTCGCCGGGGCCGGTCGCATCCGCTTCATCAAGCCGGCTCACCTCGAGCGCACGCATCGCTTCTACGAACGCTACGGCGCCAAGACGATCGTCCTGGCGCGCTTCGTCCCGATCGTCCGCACGCTGGCACCCTTCGTCGCCGGGCTGGGCAGCATGGGCTACCGCAAGTTCATGGCCTACAACGTGGTGGGAGGCGTCGCCTGGGTGCTGGTCTGCGTGCTCGGCGGCTACTTCTTCGGCAACCTGCCGTTCGTGCAGAAGAACTTCTCGCTGGTCATCCTGGCGATCGTGTTCCTCTCGCTCCTGCCGATGCTGGTCGAGATCGTGCGCGCCCGCCGGCGCGGCGCCGCCTCGGCGGCCTGACTCACTGCTTCAGTTGGGAGAGTGGCCGGAACGGCCTAGAAAACGCTGAGGGCGAGAGTGGCGAGCCCCCAAGCGAGACGCGTGGCCCTGTGTTTTGTTCGCCACATCCCGCCCTCAGCGCAAGGAGAAACCTACCGGAGAGGCCGTGAAGGGCGCACAAAGAAGGCCGGCGAAGGACGTTAAGAACTCACAAGCTCCGCCGCCGGCAGCCGCAGGGTGAAAAGGCTGCCGCCACCGGGTCGCTCGCAGTAGGCGAGCGCGCCGCCCTGGGCCTGCGCCAGGCGGCGCGAGATCGCCAGCCCGAGGCCGGCGCTGCCGGCGTCCGGCGGCGCCTGCGGCGCGCGATAGAAAGGCTCGAAGATGCGCTCGCGCTCCGACGGCGCCACCCCGGGGCCGCGGTCGGCGACCGCGAACTCCAGCCAGGCACCGTTGCGCCGCACGCTGACTTCGATCGGCGCCGGCGCCGGCGCGTACTTCACCGCGTTCTCGATCAGGTTCACCAGGATGCGCAGCGCCGCCACGAAGTCGAACCGGCCGAGCAGCACCGGCTCGCTCCAGGCGATCGCGGTCGAGATCTGGCGGCCGCCGAGCGCACCCTCCATCGCCTTGAGCGCCGCGCCGAGCAGGTCCTCGGCGGCGTTGACCTCCGACTCGAGCGGCATGCCGCCGGCGCTCAGTCGCGACAGATCGAGCAGGTCGGCGACCATGCGGTTCAGGCGGTCGGCTTGCTGCTCGATCACCGCCGCGCGCTCCTCGCCGCCCAGGGCGAGATCGTGCGCCAGCGCTTTGATGGCGGTCAGCGGCGTGCGCAGGTCGTGCGACACCGAGGCGAGCAGGGCATCCTTCAGGCGGTCCGCCTCGCGCAGGCCCTCGGCGTGCTCCGCTGCCGCCACCAGGCGCACCCGCTCGACGCCGAGCGCCGCGTAGTAGGCGATCGCGGCCAGGAAGCGCTGGCGCGACGGCGTCAGCGCGAGTCCGCTCGGGTCGGCCAGGCGCAGGGCTCCCACCGCCCGGTCGTGGATCAGGAGCGGCAGCAGCAGCTCCTGGACCCCCGCGAGATCGAGCGCCATGGCGCCGACCGCCCCCTCCGCGCTCGCCTGCAGGACCTCCGAGCCCCGCAGCACCGCGCCCCGGCGGTCGCCGACGACCGCCGCCAGAACGGCAGGAGGCTCCGGGGCGGCACCGCGGCCGGGTCCGGTCGCGCTGGCGAGCAGCCGCAGCGCGCCGGCCGCGTCGACGCCGTGGATCTCGGCCCGCTCGGCGCCGGTCGTCTCACGCACGACGCGAGCGATCGCGAACAGGGCATCCTCGGCCCGGCCGACGCTCAGCGCCTCGGCGCCCATCGCCGAGAGCCGGTCGATCTCCTGGGCCCGCTGGTGCGCCGCCTCGGCCTCGGCGTTGGCGCGGCCGAGGAGCTGCGCCGACACCGCCGCCGTGGTCAGGAAGGAGACCAGCACCACCCAGTCGACTGCGCGCTCCACCCCCAGGCTGTCGAAGGGCATCTGGAAGAGAAAGTTGAAGAGCACGAAGCAGAGGAATGCGAGCGTGAAGCCGAGCGGCCGGCCGCCGCGTGCGCTGCCGCCGAGCACCACCAGCAGCAGGGCGAGGGCGACGCTCGCCTGGTCGAGGCCGACCCGCACCTCGAGCAGGGCAACGACGACCAGGGCCAGCACCGAGAGCCAGGCCAGCCACGCGGAGAAGCGCCGGTTCATCGCCGGGAGAGCTCGAAGCGGTAGCCCACTCCCGGCTCGGTCAGGACCAGCTCCGGACGCAACGGGTCGCGCTCGATCTTGCGCCGCAGGTTGGCGACGTGCACCCGGAGGTTCTGCTGCGGATCGCCGTACGCCCTGCCCCACACCGCACCGTAGAGCTGGCCGTGGGTGAGCACCCGGCCGGCGTGGGTGACGAAAGTGCGGAGCAACTCCCACTCGATCGGCGTCAGGTGCACCGCTTCGCCGCGGCGGCGCACGGTGCGCGCCACCAGGTCGATCTGCAGCTCGCCCACCTCGAGAGGCTCCGCCGAGGCGCCGACCGCCGGCATCTGGGCGCGGCGCAGATGGGCGCGGACCCGGGCGGTGAACTCCAGCGTGCTGAACGGTTTGGTGATGTAGTCGTCGGCCCCGGCGTCGAGCAGCTGCGCCTTCTCCTGGTCGGAGTGGCGCGCCGAGAGCACCACGATCGGCGCCGCCGACCAGCCGCGCACCTCGCGACAGACCTCGATGCCCGGCCGGTCCGGGAGCCCCAGATCGAGGACGATCAGCCCCGGCTGCTCGGCGGCTGCGAGGTCGATGCCCTGTGCCGCGGTCCCCGCCTCGAGCACCCGTCCGATCTCGCCCTGCAAGGCGTTCCTGACGACTCGACGAATCTGTGGCTCGTCATCGATGATGAGCACACTATCGCCCCGCATCGTACGCTCCCGGGCCACGTCCCGAGTCTAGCAGCCGGGAGGCACGGGGCGCTTCTCAAATCCTCTGCCAGCCGCTAGACTCCGCCCGTTCAGCGCAGAGCGCGGAGGAGGCGACGCATGGCGAAGGGCCGAGCGGACGAACAGGGCGCGGGCGGTTTCGTCCGCGAGCTCGGGCTCCTGGACTCGACCATGATCGTCGCCGGGTCGATGATCGGCTCCGGCATCTTCATCGTGTCGGCCGACATCGCGCGCAAGGTGGGCTCACCCGGGAGCCTCCTGCTGGTCTGGCTGGTGACCGGCATCCTGACCGTCGCGGCGGCGCTGTCCTATGGCGAGCTCGCCGCCATGATGCCGCACGCCGGCGGGCAGTACGTCTATCTGCGCGAGGCGTACTCGCCGCTGTGGGGCTTCCTGTACGGCTGGACGCTGTTCCTGGTGATCCAGACCGGCACGATCGCTGCCGTGGCGGTCGCCTTCGCGCGCTATCTCGGCGTCTTCGTACCCGGGATCGGCGCCACCGAGTGGATCATCGCTCCGGTCGACATCTCGTCCAAGTACGCGATCAGCCTGTCGCGCCAGCAGCTGGTGGGGATCGCGCTGGTCGTCCTGCTGACCTGGATCAACACCCGTGGCATCCGCCTGGGCAAGGAGATCCAGAACACCTTCACCATCACCAAGACCCTGGCACTGGTGCTGCTCATCGTGGTGGGGATCGTGGTGGGGCGCAACCCCGAGGCGATCGCCGACAATTTCGGCCACTTCTGGGGGATGCACGGGCCGACGCCGATCCAGCCGGAGATGTCGTTCCTGCCGGCGGCGATCGCCAGCGCCGGCGCTTTCGGCATCTTCATCGCCTTCTGCGTCGCGCAGGTGGGCTCGCTGTTCTCGTCGGACGCCTGGAACAACATCACGTTCACCGCCGGCGAGGTCAAGGATCCCCGGCGCAACATCCCCCTGTCGCTCGCCGCCGGAACCCTGCTGGTCACCACGCTCTATCTGCTCGCCAACGTCGCTTACCTCTGCACACTGACCTTCCAGCAGATCCAGACGGCGCCCGACGATCGCGTCGCCACGGCCGCCCTGGGCCAGATCTTCGGCCCGGTCGGCGCGACGATCATGGCGATCGCGATCGTGATCTCGACCTTCGGCTGCAACAACGGCCTCATCCTGGCCGGCGCCCGGGTCTACTACGCGATGGCCAGCGACGCCCTGTTCTTCCGCTCCACCGGCAGGCTGAATTCGCGTCACGTGCCGGCGGCGGGACTGGTGCTGCAGGGGCTGTGGACCTGCGTGCTGATCCTGCCGCGCACGCGCCTGACCGACGCCGCGGGCCAGGTGACCTACGGCAACCTGTACAACGACCTGCTCGACTACGTGATCTTCGCGGTCCTCATCTTCTACGTGCTCACCATTGCCGGCGTCTTCGTGCTGCGCCGCAAGCGGCCCGCCGCCGAGCGGCCCTACCGCGCCTTCGGCTACCCGCTGGTGCCGGCCCTGTACGCCCTGGCCGCATCGGCGATCGCGATCGTGCTCCTCCTCTACCAGACACGCACGACCCTGCCCGGGCTCGGCCTCGTGCTCACCGGCATACCGGTCTACCTGCTCTGGCGGCGAAGCGCCGCCCGCTCCGGCGTACCGCCGGCCGATCTCAACCCGTAAACGCAGAACCTCTGGAGGTCCCAACCGACATGGCCAGTAATCTGTTTGCCAGGAAGCCGCTCGAGCTGCTGCTCGAGGAGGCGATGAGCGACAACCGCCTGCGCCGCATCCTTGGCCCGGTCCAGCTCACCAGCCTGGGCATCGGGGCGATCATCGGCGCCGGCATCTTCGTCGCCACCGGTGCCGCGGCGCACAACGTGGCCGGCCCGGCGCTGATGCTGTCGTACGTCGTCGCCGGTGTCACCTGCGTCTTCGCCGCCCTGTGCTATGCCGAGTTCGCTTCCATGGTCCCGGTGGCCGGCTCCGCCTTCACGTACGCGTATGCGACGCTCGGTGAGCTCTTCGCCTGGATCATCGGCTGGGACCTGGTGCTCGAGTACGCGGTGGGGAGCGCCACCGTGGCGACCGGCTGGTCGGGCTACTTCCAGAACGTGATGGCCAAGGTCGGCATCGTGCTGCCGGAGACGCTGCGCGAGTCGCCCTGGCGCTACAACACCATGAGCGACACGTTCGAGCGCACCGGCTCCTGGATCAACCTGCCGGCCATCATCATCGTGATCGTGGTGACCGCCATTCTGGTGAAGGGCATCCAGGAGAGCGCCAACTTCAACGCCAGCATGGTGATGATCAAGGTGGCCGCGGTGCTGTTCGTGATCGGGGCTGGCCTGTTCTACATCAACCCTGCCAACTGGCACCCGTTCGCCCCCTACGGCTGGACCGGCATCAACGTCTTCGGCAATCACATCGCCGGGCAGATCGGCGCCCAGGGTACGCCGCTCGGAATGCTGGCCGGCGCGGCGATCATCTTCTTCGCCTACATCGGCTTCGATTCGGTCTCGACCCACACCGAGGAAGCGAAGAACCCGCAACGCGACGTGCCGATCGGCATCATCGTCTCGCTGCTGGTCTGCACCGTGCTCTACATCGCGGTCGTCGCCGTGCTGACCGGAATGATCAAGTACGATCAGCTCGACATCAACGCCCCGGTGAGCCTGGCGTTCAAGGCCAAGGGCCTGGGTTGGGCCGAGGCGATCGTCGCGCTCGCCGGGGTTGCCGGCATCACCTCCGTGCTCCTGGTGATGATGCTTTCCGGACCGCGCGTCTTCCTGGCCATGGCGCGCGACGGACTGGTGCCGCGTGGCTTCTTCGGCGACGTCCACCCGCGCTTCCGCACCCCCTGGAAGTCGACCATGCTGATCGGCGCCTTCGTCGCCAGCGCGGCCGGCCTGTTCCCGATCGACGCGCTGCTCCACCTGGCGAACATCGGCACCCTGCTGGCGTTCGTGATCGTCTGCGCGGCGGTGCTCATCATGCGCCACAAGTATCCCGATGCGGCACGGCCGTTCCGCTGCCCGTGGGTGCCGGTGGTGCCGATCGCCGGCATCCTCTCCTGCCTGCTGCTGATGTTCTCGCTGCCCACCGCCAACTGGTGGCGGCTCCTGGTCTGGCTGCTGATCGGCTTCGTGATCTATTTCACGTACGGCCGCACGCACAGCGTCATGGCCGAACAGCGGGCAGCGGCGGCGGCGACAACGAAGAAGTAGCTCGCTCTCCCGCCCGGACGCCGGCGGCGTTGAGCCGCCGGCGTCCGCCTCGCAGCTACCCGTCCGGGCGGCTCCGGCCGCTTCCAGTGCCATAGAATTCGGGCATGAACAAGCCCGCTCGCATCGCCATCACCGGCGCCGCCGGCAACATCGGCTACGCGCTCGCTTTCCGCATCGCGGCCGGCAACCTGCTCGGCCCCGACCAACCCGTCATCCTGCAGCTGATCGAGATCCCTCCCGCCCTGCCCGCCCTCGAGGGCGTCTGCATGGAGCTGCGTGACTGCGCCTTCCCGCTGCTCCAGGGGGTCGTCCCGACCGCCGACATCAACGAGGGTTTCGCGGCGACCGACTACGCGTTCCTGGTCGGCGCCCGTCCGCGCGGCCCGGGCATGGAGAGAAAGGACCTGCTTTCCGCCAACGGCGCGATCTTCGGCCCCCAGGGCAAGGCCCTGGGCGAGCGGGCGTCGCGCGACGTGCGCATCCTGGTGGTCGGCAACCCGGCCAACACCAACTGCCTGATCGCGGCCTCGAACGCCAAGGGACTGGACCCGCGGCAGTTCACCGCCATGACCCGACTCGACCACAACCGGGCGATCTCGCAGCTCGCCGAGAAGACCAGCAAGCACACGACCGAGATCCGCCGCATGACGATCTGGGGCAACCACTCCTCGACGCAGTACCCGGACATCAGCCACTGTCTGGTCGGCAGCACCGCGGCCCGCGAGCTGGTGGACCAGGAGTGGTACCGCTCGACGTTCATCCCCACCGTCCAGCAGCGCGGTGCCGCGATCATCAAGGCGCGCGGCGCCTCCTCGGCGGCCTCGGCGGCCTCCTCGGCGATCGACCACATGCGCACCTGGGTCAAGGGCACTCCGGACGGCGACTGGGTGAGCATGGCGGTGCCTTCCGACGGCAGCTACGGCGTGGCACCAGGAGTCATGTACTCCTACCCCTGCACCTGCAGGAACGGGCAGTGGGAGATCGTCCAGGGCCTGGCGCTCGACGCTTTCGGCCGCGAGAAGATGGCGGCGACCGACCAGGAGCTCCGCGAGGAGCGCGCGGCGGTCGAGAGCCTGCTGGGTTAGAGTCCGGGAGGTCGTGAGCCTCCCGCGCTGGCTTCGCACGATCCCGGCGAGGTGGGTGGTCATCCCCCTCGCCGTCTTCATTGCGGCGGCTCCGGTCGGGGCCGCCACTCCGGCCGTCCCCTCGCCCTACGTCCTCGTCCTCGGTACCGCTCAGGATGCCGGCATCCCGCAGATCGCCGGCCACTCACCCGAGGACGAGGCGGCGCGCCGCGATCCGCGCCGGCGGCGGCTGGTCGCGTCATTGCTGATCGTCGACCCGCGCAGCGGTCAGCGCTGGCTGATCGACGCGACTCCCGACCTCAAGCAGCAGGTCGACCGCGCCGCCGGGCAGCCCGCGAATCTGCGCAGCGCGCCGGGGCGCCCGCCGCTCTTCGACGCGATCTTTCTCACCCACGCCCATCTCGGCCATGTCACCGGTCTGCTCGAGCTCGGTCGCGAGGCGTACGCGGCGGAGGGGCAGCGGGTGGTGGGGTCGGCGTCGATGGCGCGGTTCCTGTCCGGCAACGCCCCGTGGGACCTGCTGCTGCGGTTCGGCCATATCCGGCTCGAGACCTTCACTCCCGACCGGGCGATCTCTCTCGGGACCGGTCTGACGATCACGCCGATCGCGGTGCCGCATCGCGCCGAGACGACCGACACCTTCGGGTTCATCATCCGAGGTCCGCACCGGTCGCTGCTGTACATTCCCGATATCGACAAGTGGGACGCCTGGGATCGCAAGCTCGGGGAAGTGCTTTCTTCGGTCGACGTCGCCTACCTCGACGGCACCTTCTTCGACGCTGGCGAGGTCCCCGGCCGCAGCATGGCGGAGATCCCGCACCCGTTCATCGTCGAGACTCTGGCGCGAATCGCCGCGCTGCCGCTCGCGGAGCGCCGCAAAGTCGTCTTCACCCATCTCAATCACACCAACCCGGCAGCCGATCCGGCCAGCGCCGCCCGCCGCCGGATCGTCACTGCCGGCTGCCGGGTGGCTGCAGAGGGAGCGCGCGAGGACCTCTGAGAAGCGGA
>JBLMYC010000058.1:0-9833 GCA_050258075.1 Acidobacteriota bacterium | reverse complement strand
GCACGGCGGGAAACGCGCTCGTGTCGGGGTTGTGGTAGTAGTCGACCTTGCCCGAGTGGGTGTCCCCGACGTACAGCTCCACGTTGACGTTGGTGCCCGCCGAGACGAAGACCCAGTAGCGCTGGTTGAGCGTGCAGGCGTTAAGAACCTTGATCAGCAGCTCCGGGTTGTCGGCGGCGAAGAACCACATCAGGCCGCCGTGCGCGACCCCGAGGCTCGAGAGGTCGATCGCGTGCAGGCCGCCGGTCGAGCCACCGCCCTGGGCGGTCGAGTAGCTGCCGAAGATGCGGAAGCGGGCGTCGCCGGGAGCGTCGTTGACGCACAGCACGCCGCTCCCCGGCGTACACGACGGGGGCGCCGCGGGTCCGAAGTAGACGTCGTCGTACTCCACGCGGGTAGGAGTTCCAGAAACGGCAAGGGTCAGAAGCTCGATTTCCACGCTGGTGAAGCTCGCCGGCGCGATGCCGGTCAGTTGCACCGTGACCCAGGTGTTCTCCGGGGTGGCGCCGGTGTATACCGCTTCGGCCGCGGCCGTGGCGCCGGAGCATCCGCTGCCGGCGATGAAGTAGACCATGGCGACATTGGCGTTGTTGGGGGCGATACCGTGGTGTCGAATCCGCAGCGACAGGGCGTAGCTCTGGCCGGCGGGCGGCAGGGAGCCCAGGCACTGGCGTGCGACGACCGCGCCCGCGGCAGCCTGTCCGGGCGCAGTCGCGAGGATGGAGCCCGAGTGGCTGGAGCCGATCGCGTCGACCGCCTGCCAGCGCGAGCTGACGCCGAAGCCGGGAGAAACGAGTACCCAGCCGGATGTGCCGCCATCGAAGCCGGGATTGCTGAGGTAGTTCTGGATGATGACGGCATGGGCGGCGCCGCTCATCAGGACGAGAACGATCACTGCAACGGTGCGACGCATGATGGGCCTCCGAAGATCCGGGGAGAGCATCTCTAGCTGCAGGGCAGGGCGTAGATGTCCTGCACTGCCGGGAACGGGCTGATGTCGGGGTTGTGGTCGTCGACCACGGCGCCGGTGTGGGTGTCCTCGGTGAAGAGCTCCACGCCGACGTTGGTGCCCGCGGAGATGAAGACCCAGTAGCGGCCGTTGAGCGTGCAGGCGTTCAGCACCTTGACCAGCAGCTCCGGGTTGTCGGCGGCGAAGAACCACATCAGCCCGCCGTGCGCGACTCCGAGGCTCGAGAGATCGATCGCGTGCAGGCCGCCGGTCGACCCGCCACCTTGCGCCGTCGAGTAGCTGCCGAAGATGCGGAAGCGAGCGTCGCCCGGAGCGTCGTTGACGCACAGCACGCCGGTCCCCGGCGTGCACGAGGAGGGCGCGGCGAGCCCGAAGTAGACGTCGTCATACTCGAGGCGAGTGGGGACGCCCGTCGTCTCCTGCCCGAGCAGGGACACGCGCGCACTCTGTGCGCTGGCGCCAGAGGCGTTCAGGTGATGCTCGATCTGCCAGACGTTGTTGGTGCTCGACGAGGTGTCCACCTCGAACGAGCCCACCAGCGTGCCGGTGCAGCTCGGGCCGCTGAAGTACTCCGCGGCGGCGATCTCGGTGTGCGCCGGGATGTTCTGATGGCGGGTGCGGAGCGAGAGGTCGTACTGCGCTCCCGGCGACGGCGCGAGCGCGACGCATTGCGTCATGATCTCGTAGCTGGTGGTGAAGCTCTGCGACCCATTGGCGCGCAGCGATCCCGACCGGCCGGATCCGATGCCGTCGGCGGCCTGCCACGCCACGGTGACTCCGAAGGCGGCAGGATCGGACGACAGCACCCAGCCGGACAGGTTGGTGTCGAAGTGGGCGTTCTGCACCACGTTCTGGACGACGAGCGCGTGGGCGGAGCCCGTGATCAGGAGGAGGATCAGGGCGGCGACGGCTCGACGCATGGGTGACCTCCCGAGCGCGGGGCGACGCCTGGCGAGGCGGGCGACGACCCCTTGGCGCTGCAGATCGATTGATTTACAAGCGACGATACGCCGGGACGCAGCGTCCTGCAACTCGCGGTTCTAGCCGATCCACACCGTCTTCACGTTCACGAACTCGCGGATGCCGTGCTGGGCGAGCTCGCGGCCGTAGCCGGACTGCTTGACGCCGCCGAAGGGCAGGCGCGGGTCGCTCTTCACCATGCCGTTGAGGAAGACCGCGCCGGCCTCGATCTCGTGCGCCAGGCGCTCGATCTCGGCCGGCTCGGCGGTCCACGCCGAGGCGCCGAGGCCGAAGCGGGTGCGGTTGGCGAGCGCGATCGCCTGCTCGATCGAGTCGACGACGAAGACCGCGGCGACGGGCCCGAACAACTCGTCGTCCGCCGCCGGGCTGCCTGCCGGCGGCTCGAGCAGCACGGTCGGTGGATAGAAGTTCCCGGCCCGCTCGAGCGGCTTGCCGCCGAGCAGGAGGCCGGCGCCGGCCCGCACGCTCGTCTCGACCTGCTCGGCGAGCTCCTGGAGGATCGCCGGGGTTGCGAGCGGCCCGACCTCGGTCTCGGAATCCATCGGATCGCCGAGTCGCAGCGCCTTCATCCGCTCGAGGAAGCCGCCGAGGAAGGCATCGGCGATCGCGCGGTGCACGATGAAGCGCTTGGCGGCGATGCACGACTGGCCGTTGTTGACGATGCGCGCCTGGACCGCCGTCGCGGTGGCGCGCTCGAGGTCGGCGCTGGGCAGGACGATGAACGGGTCGCTGCCGCCGAGCTCGAGCACCGTCTTCTTGATCGCCTTGCCGGCGGCGGCGGCGACTGCGCGCCCGGCGCCCTCGCTGCCGGTCAGGGTGACCGCGGCGATCCGCGGATCGGCGGCCAGGGCGTCGACGGCGCGCGAGCCGACCAGCAGCGACTGGAACACGCCGTCGGGGAAGCCGGCGCGGTGGAGGACCTCCTCGATCGCCAGGGCGCACTGCGGCACGTTCGAGGCGTGCTTCAAGAGGCCGACATTGCCGGCCATGAGCGCCGGCGCCGCGAAGCGGAAGACCTGCCAGAACGGGAAGTTCCAGGGCATCACGGCGAGCACCGGCCCGAGCGGCTCGTAGCGGATGAACGAGTGGCGGGCGTCGGTCTCGACGGTCTCCTCCTGCAGGAAGTGGGCGCCGTGCTCGGCGTAGTAGTGGCACACCCAGGAGCACTTCTCGGCCTCGGCGATCGCGGCGCCGATCGGCTTCCCCATCTCGCGCGTCATCACCTCGCCCCAGTGCCGCTTGTCGCCGTCGAGCACCTCGGCGGCACGCTGCAGGTGCGCGGCGCGCTCGGCGAACGCGGTGCGGCGCCAGGTCTGGAAGGTTGCGGCAGCGTGGGCGAGGCGGGTCTCGATCTCGGCCGCCGGGTGTTCGTCGAAGGCGCGCAGCAGCTCGCCGGTGAAGGGATTGATCGATTGCAGGGCCATGTATCGATTCTAGGCCCTCCGCCGGGATGGCGCTCGCCTGCCGCGGTGGGCGTCGTCGGCGCGATGATCAGTTCTGTGGACCGCTTGCCGTTTGCTGCGCGAACGCCCTGCCTGAGCCGCTGGCCAAAGGCCGGTTGCGGGGGCGGAAGGCAGTCGCGCTACTGTTGCCGGTGATGCGGAACGGCGGTACCCGCGGTTTGGTGGCCTCGGCGATCGAGATCTTCCGCGAGGAGCGGCGTCTTCTCGCCGACACGCTGCTGCTCGGCGTGGTCGGCGCGCTGGCGGCCCAGGTGTTCACGTGGCTGCTCCGCGGCGCTCAGTTCGTCTTCCTGCAGGCAGGAGCGGGATACCGACCGGCGAGCGCGCCGGGCGAGGGCCTGGCGGTGTCGGAGCTGATCGGCAGTCACGGGCTCTGGCTGATTCCGCTGATCACGACGGTCGGTGGACTCCTCTCTGGAATCCTGGTCTACGCGTTTGCTCCCGAGGCGGAAGGGCACGGGACGGATACCGTGGTCAGCGCGTTTCACCGAGCTGGCGGCTTCATCCGAGCGCGTGTGGCGCCGGTGAAGATGCTGGCCTCGGCGATCACCATCGGATCCGGCGGCGCAGCCGGCCGCGAGGGTCCGACCGCGCTGATCGCCGCTGGCGTCGGCGCGAGCTACGCGACCCTAACCCGCCGCACGGAAGCGGACCGGCGGCTTCTCGGGTTGATCGGCATGGCTGCCGGCCTGTCGGCCATCTTTCGCTCGCCGATCGGCACCGCGCTGTTCGCCGTCGAGGTCCTCTACGGTGGGATGGAGTTCGAGGGCGGCGCGCTCCTGTACACCATGATCGCCAGCGTCGTCGCGTACGCCGTCAACGGGCTCTTTTCGGGCTGGGAACCGCTGTTCGGGATCTCGCAGAGCCTGCCGGTCCCGAGCGCGGTCGACGGCCTCTCCTACGTCGTTCTCGGGGTCGTTGCGGGGGTCGTCGGAGCACTGCTGCCGACCGTGTTCTATCGGATCCGTGACGCCTTCCGCGCGCTGCCGCTGCCGACGATGTTGAAGCCGGCGGTGGGCGGTTTGGGGGTCGGGCTCCTCGGGCTGTGGCTGCCGCAGGTGCTCGGAGGGGGCTACGGGTGGATCCAGCTCGCGATCGACGGCAGGATGGCCGTGTCGGTGATGCTCATGCTGGCCATCGCGAAGACTGTCGCCATGGCGCTGACCGTGTCGTCGGGAGGCTCGGGAGGCGTCTTTGCGCCGTCGCTCTTCGTCGGCGCGATGGTCGGCGGCGTCCTGGCGGCGCTGTTCCACGCCGCGCCGGCCGCCATGGTGATCGTCGGCATGGCCGCCGTGTTCGGGGCCGCGGCCCGCGTTCCTCTCGCTACGCTCCTGATGGTGACCGAGATGACCGGGGGCTACCGCCTCCTGGTGCCCGCGGCGCTGGCGGTCATGCTCAGCTTCCTGGTTCAGAAGATCCTGACCGCACGCTCCCGCTATGGGAGCTTGTACGAGGCGCAGGTCGCCAGCGAGGCGGACTCTCCCGCGCATCGGCTCGACTATCTGTCGATCGCCATGCGCCTGATCGAGCAGCGTGGTTCCAAGGTGCCGGAATCGGTCGGACACGTGCGCCTGCAGACTCTTCTGGCGTCCGGCATCCCGGTGGACCTTCCGGACGGCAAGCGCCTGATGCTGCGGGCGGTCGTTCGTGGCTCCCCCTTGGCCGGCAGGAGGCTGGGCTCGCTCGTGCCGCAGGCCAAGGCCTCGGAGGTCGAGATCGCCGCCATCTTCCGCGACGAGCACACCCTCCTCCCGCACGCCGATCTGGTGCTCGCACCGAAGGATCGCCTCCTGCTGATCGCCTCGCCCGCGGCGCTGCAGTCGCTCTCTTCCTTGTTCGGGGCGCCGTTGCCGGTCGCCGGCGAGCCATTCGACCGAGTCGGCGTGGGCCTCACGCCCCCAGGAACGCCAGGTTGAGGATCGTCTTCTGCTCCAGCGTGTGGGCCTTGGGCGAGCCGGTCGCCGGGCTGGCGGAGGCCGAGCGCTTGACCGCGCGGACGTGGCGGCCGTGCGCGTGGTGCTCGAGGAGCGGCATGACGTAAGCGTGGGCGCCCATGTTCGCCGGCTCCTCCTGCACCCACAGGATCTCGCGCGCCTCGGGGTGCGCGGCGAGCGCCGCCTCGACCTCGGCGACGGGGAACGGGTAGAGCTGGTCGAGGAAGAGGATGGCACTCGCGGTGTCTTTGCGCCGCTGGCGCTCGGCGCGCAGCTCGTGACCGATCTTGCCCGAGCAGAAGAGGACGCGTCGCGCCCCGTGGACCTCGGGGTCGGGCACGACCGGCAGGAAGCGCGGCAGGGTCAGGTCGGCGAGCGGCGACATCGCGTCGGGGTGGCGCAGCATGCTCTTCGGGGTGAAGACGACCAGCGGCTTGCGCCAGGCGCGGAGGGCCTGACGCCGCAGGAGGTGAAAATACTGCGCCGCGTTCGCGGGCTGGCAGACCTGGAGGTTGTCCTCCGCGGCGAGCTGCAGGTAGCGCTCGATGCGGGCGCTGGAGTGCTCGGGACCCTGGCCCTCGTAGCCGTGCGGCAGCAGCAGGACGAGGCCCGAGAGCAGGCCCCACTTGTCCTCCGCCGCGGCCACGAACTGATCGATGATGATCTCGGCGCCGTTTGCGAAGTCCCCGAACTGCGCCTCCCACAGGACCAGCGCCTCCGGGTAGTCGCGGCTGTAACCGTACTCGAAGCCCAGCACCGCGGCCTCGGAGAGGATCGAGTCGTAGCTCTGGAATCGCGCCTGCCGCCCGCCGGGGTCCGCCAAATGCTGGAGCGGCACCCACTCGCTCTCGTTCTCGACGTCGATCAGGACCGAGTGACGATGGGCGAACGTGCCGCGCCGGCTGTCCTGGCCGGAGAGGCGCACCGGATGCCCTTCGAGCAGCAGCGAGCCGAAGGCGAGCGCCTCGGCCATGCCGTAGTCGAGCGGCCGCTCGCCGCGTGCCATCTCGAGCCGCTGCTCGAGGAGCTTCTTCACCTTGGGGTGGATGTGGAAGCTCTCGGGGTAGCGGGCGAGGCCCTCGGCGATTGAGCGCAGGCGCTCGGGGCGAAGGCCGGTGTCGACCTCGACCGCGGGGCTCCAGCGCCCGAGGCGGTACGGCGCCCAGTACGACGGCAGGGTGCGCAGCAGTGGGATCCTCTCGAGCGCCGCCGCTTCCTTCTGCGCCTGACCGAGCTCCTCCTGCACACGCTGGGCGCGGCCCTGCGCGGCGCTCGGGTCGCTGCCGGCGCGCTCGGCGTAGAGCTTCCACAGCGGGGGGTGCTCCTTGATCCTCTGATAGAGGAGCGGCTGGGTGATGGTCGGGTCGTCCACCTCGCTGTGCCCGTGGCGGCGATAGCCGATGAGATCGATGACCACGTCGCTCGCGAAGGCGTAGCGGTACTCGACTGCCAGGCGCGCGACGCGCACCACCGCGTCGGGATCCTCGCCGTTGACGTGCAGGATGGGGATCGGCAGGCGCTTGGCGACGTCGGTCTCGAAGCGCGAGGCGGTGAGCGACGGATAGGCCGTCGTGAAGCCGATCAGGTTGTTGACCACCACATGCACGGTTCCGCCGACGCCGAAGCCGGGGATCGTCGCGAGATTGAGCGTCTCGGCGACGATGCCCTGGCCGGCGAACGCCGCGTCGCCGTGCATCAGGATCGGCATCGCGCGGCGCTCGGAGCCCTCGCCCCAGCGGTCCTGCTTGGCTCGCACCCGGCCGAGCGCGACCGGATCGACCGCCTCGAGGTGGCTGGGGTTGGACGCCAGGTGGAGCGAGATCGTCCGGCCGTTGCGGGCATGGAACTCGACGGTCGCGCCGAGGTGGTACTTCACGTCGCCCGAGCCCAGGATCGAGCGCGGGTCGACGTCCTCGAAGCCGGCGAAGACCTCGTGCGGGTCCTTGCCGACGATGTGGACCATGACGTTCAGCCGCCCGCGGTGGCTCATCGCCAGCACGCAATTCTCGAGGCCGAGGTCGGCGCCGGCCTCGAGCGCTTCTTCGAGGAGCGGCACGAGGGCGGTCACCCCCTCGAGCGAGAAGCGCTTGTTGCCGGTGTAGCGTGCCTGCAGGAGCTGCTCGAAGACCTCGGCCCGGATCAGCCGGTCGAGGAGGTGCGCGCGGTCGACCGCCGGCGCCGCAGCCTCGAGGCGCTCGGCGATCCAGGCCCGCCGCGCGGGATCGGGAATGTGCATGAACTCGGCGCCGATCGTGCCGCAGTACAGGCGCCGTGCTTCCTCGACGCCGGCGCCCTGGCGCGGCAGGTCGGGGTGATCGACGAGCGGCCGCAGGCGGCCGAGGGGATCGAGATCGGCGGCGAGATATCCCCAGCGCCGGTAGGCGTCGAGGACTTGGGGATCGATAGCAGCGTTCTGAAGGGACGACATGGCGGCAGGAGTGTATTGCAGCGGCTGCGCCCGCGCTGCACCCGCGCTGCGCCCGCGCTGCACCCGCGCTGCACCCACGCTTTACTCGCCCCCCGCGGTCGAGCTAGATTTCCCTTTGCCGGTCACGGTTCCAACGCCTCCGGTCCGCCCCGGCGCCGCCGGGCTCTGCAACAGCTGGCTTTCCTTCTGGATCGACCTATGGGACGCATCTTCGAGACCCGCAAGCACACGATGTTCGCCCGCTGGGACAAGATGTCCAAGCAGTTCGGGCGTATCGGCAAGGAAATCACCATGGCGGTCAAGGCCGCGGGCCCCAATCCCGACGCCAACCCAGCCCTGCGCCGCGCCATGCAGAACGCCCGCGCCGTGAACATGCCGAAGGACAAAGTCGAGGCGGCGATCAAGAAGGCCTCCGGCCAGGACAGCGCCGACTACCAGGAGGTCCTGTACGAGGGCTACGCCCCGCACGGGGTGGCGGTGATGGTGGAGACCGCAACCGACAACCCGGCCCGCACCGTGTCGAGCGTCCGCACCCATTTCAACAAGGGTGGCGGCAGCCTGGCCTCGAACGGCAGCGTCAGCTTCCAGTTCAAGCGCATGGGGGTCTTCCGCCTCGATCCCAAGGGCCTCGACCAGGAGGCCCTCGAGCTCGACTTGATCGATTTCGGCCTCGAGGAGATGGGCGAGACGACCGGCGAGAAGGGCGAGCCGGAGCTCGTCATCCGCTGCGCCTTCAACGACTTCGGTCACCTGCAGAAGGCGCTCGAGGACCGCGGCATCACGCCGCTCTCTGCCGCCTCGGAGTACATCGCGCTCACCCCGGTCGAGCTGCCCGAGGCCCAGGCGAACGAGGTCCTGGCGCTGATCGACCGGCTCGAGCAGGACGACGACGTGCAGAAGGTTTTCCACAACCTCGTCTGATCGCAGGGCCCTGAAGATCCCTCTCGCGCCGGAGCCCGGACGGGGCTCCCGGCCCCGGCTACAATCGGCCCCCATGACTGCTCGCCGACTGCTCGCACCGCTCGCCCTCGCCCTGCTGGGATCGTCGTTTCTCGCCGCGGCCGGTGCCCCGGCGGCTACGAAGCCGCCAGCGCCCTCTGCCGCCCCGGCGCCGCCGCTGCGCGCCGGACTGCCGCCCGGTCCTCCGTACGCTCTCGAACCGGCCTCGACCGGCGGCGTCGCCGAGGTGGACCGCGACCTCCAGCGGCTGGTGGTCGATGAGCGCCTGCTGGTCATCGGCGCGCATCCCGACGACGAGGACACGGCTCTGCTCGCCCTGGTCGCGCGCGGCCTGGGCGGCGAGGCGGCGTACATGGCGCTGTCGCGCGGCGAGGGCGGCCAGAACGTGGTCGGCCCCGAGCTCGGCGCCGACCTCGGCCTGATCCGCACCCAGGAGCTGCTCGCGGCGCGACGGGTCGACGGCGGCAGGCAATACTTCTCGCGCGCCTTCGACTTCGGCTACACGACCTCGCTCCCCGAGACCCTGGAGAAGTGGCCGAAGGCGGCGCTGCTCGAGGACGTCGTGCGGGTCATTCGCCGCTTCCGGCCGCAGGTCATCGTCTCGGTCTTTCCCAACGACGGGCGCGGCGGGCACGGCCAGCACCAGGCGGCGGGCGTCGTCGCGCACGAGGCCTTCAAGGCGGCCGGCGATCCCAAGGCCTTCCCCGAGCTCACCCGGCAGGGCCTGCCGCCGTGGAAGGCGCAGGCCCTGTACCGCGAGACCTGGTTCGATCGCCAGGCGACCACGATGACCTTGCCGATCGGGGTCATCGACCCGCTCAGCGGGCACTCGATCTACCAGATCGCCGCGGCGAGCCGCAGCCGTCATCGCTCGCAGTCCATGGGCCGGCTCGAGGAGATCGGGCCGCGTGAGGCGCGCCTCGCCTGGGTGGCGGGTGTCGGCGGCAAGGAGGCGACGCAGCCCTTCGCCGGCATTGATACGCGGCTGCGCGCCATCGCGGCGCTCCTGCCGGAGGGCGAGGCGCGCGCCGAAGTCGCGGCCGAGCTCGATCTGGCGGAGCGTTCGGCGGCCGCGGCGCGCGCCCACCTGGCACCCG
>JBLMYC010000057.1:0-17335 GCA_050258075.1 Acidobacteriota bacterium | reverse complement strand
GCGGTCGCCTACTGCCGGGCGCTGCGCGACGGCCTGGGCTCCCCGGCGGCGGAAGTCGTCCTCTTCCCCTCCCACCCCCTGCTGCCGGCGGTGGCGGAGGCCCTGGAGGACAGCCGGGTCGGAGTCGGGGGCCAGGACCTCCACCCCGATCCCCAGGGCGCCCATACCGGCGACGTCTCCGGGCTTCAGCTGCGCGACGCGGGCTGCACCTGGGCCCTGTGCGGCCACAGCGAGCGGCGCCGGGACCACGGCGAAAGCGACGAGCTCGTCGGGCGCAAGGTCGAGGCCGCCTCCCGCCAGGGGCTTCTGCCGCTGCTCTGCGTCGGTGAGCAGCGGGAAGAGCGCGCCGCCGGACACACGTTCGAGGTCCTCGAGCGTCAGCTTGCGGCCGGCCTCGCCAGCCGGCCGGGGCGTTTCGCGCTCGCCTACGAACCGGTCTGGGCGATCGGCACCGGCGAGACCGCCACCCCGCAAACTGCCCAGGAAGCCCATGCCTTCCTGCGCCGCCGCCTGGCCGCGGCGCTCGGCCTGGCCGCCGCGGGGGCGATCCGCATCGTGTACGGAGGCTCGGTCACCCCGGAAAACGCCGCCGGCCTCATTGCCCAGCCGGACATCGACGGATTCCTGGTCGGCGGGGCCAGCCTTGACCCAGGGAAATTCCAGGCTATCATTCGCAGTTGCGGTTCGGCCGGTTAAGCGGTTCGTCCCAGCCCAATCCGGAGGTCCAAAGGTGATTTACGCGCTGTACTTCGTGCATGTCGTCATTTGCCTGTTCCTGATCCTCGTCGTCCTGCTCCAGCAGGGCAAGGGGGCTGACCTCTCGGTGTTCGGCGGCGGCGCCACGATGGCGGCGTTCGGCGCCCGCGGTGCCACGACCGTCCTGCACAAGCTGACCGTCACCTCGTTCGTGCTGTTCATCCTGACCACCCTGACGATCGGCATCATGCAGACCCGATCCTCGGGGGGCTCGGTCGTGAGCGGCGCCACACGGCCCGCGAGCTCGGCCCCGGTCACGCCCTCGCCGGCACCTTCGCCCGCGCCGAGCCGGTAGTCGGGCTGCTAGAATGAACTCCGCGCCGAAGTGGCGGAATTGGTAGACGCGCACGTTTGAGGGGCGTGTGGGGTAACCCGTGCGGGTTCGAGTCCCGCCTTCGGCACCAAGCTCCCTCCTATCCGACCCGAACTACCGGCCTTGCGGCAACACCCGCTCGGCGAAAGCGTTTGCCCCTTGTCATCCCGAGCGTGAGCGAGGGATCTGGGTGGGTGGGCGGCACGATTGCGCCTCCATCGCTGGGAACAACGCGCCAACGTCGTTCTCGGGCGCCTGGGAGGCCACCCGCTCCCCGGATCCCTCGCTCTCGCTCGGGATGACAATTGGGATCTCCTCGGGCACGGGTTGGCTCACGTTCCGCCAGCCCTTGATTTTTCCGATTTGGGGTGCGATCCTCTGTGCACTCCTGGCTATGAGAGCACCGCAGTTCGAACTTCGCCGTCGGTAGGCCCGTTCCGCTTTTGAACGCCCACCCTCTCGGCATCCTGCACTTCGACGAACCCGGTCCCCGGTGGACTACGGCGTGCGGCGCGGCTTGTCGTGTCGCTCGCCTTGGCGAATAGGAGCGTAGAAAAGGTCATGGAACAGGGCACTGTGAAGTGGTTCAACGACGCGAAGGGCTATGGCTTCATCTCGCGATCCGGCGGCGGCGACGTCTTCGTTCACCACACCGCGATCGTGGGTCAGGGCTTCCGCACCCTCGCCGAAGGCGAGCAGGTGACCTTCGAGGTGGTGGAAGGCCCCAAGGGCCTGCAGGCCCGTAACGTCACCCGCGGGCAGTAGGAGCCCGGCACCGCGGAGCCCCCCCGTGGCCCGGCCTTTCCCCAAGGCAGCGCACCCCGGCCGCCGCGCCCCCGCGGCCCGGCGGCCGACTCCATCCCCAACCTCATCGCAGGGAGTCCACGCATGAGCGAGCAGGGTACGGTGAAGTGGTTCAACAACGCCAAGGGCTACGGATTCATCTCTCGCGACAACGGCGCCGACGTGTTCGTCCACCACACGGCGATCAACTCGCAGGGATTCCGCACACTGAACGAGGGCGATCGCGTCACGTTCGAGGTGGTGGAGGGCCCGAAGGGCCTGCAGGCGCGCAACGTCGCCCGCGTCGGCGGCTGACCGCTCGCACCCGATCCGCCGCCGCGGTTCTCCCCTTCGCGGCGGCCCTCACAGCTTTCTCCGTGACCGGGGCCACTCGGTCGCACGATTGAGGAGCCGTCTCGATGAGCGAGCCGCAGAAGACGACCGCGCCGCCGGCCCCTGCCGCTCGGCCCCTGCCGAGCGAGGCGGATGTCGCCGCCTGGGCGGCCGGCGCCGAGCTGCCGGTCGTCGGCGCCCTGCTCGAGAACCTCGACGTTGCGAAGTACGACCTGCTGCAGGCGCAGATCCGCAAGGAGGAGTTGCTGCCGCAGCACTGGCAGGTGCTGACCGCCCGGCCGGCGCCCGCGGAGGCGGATTTCGATCGCCTGCCGGAAGTCGAGCGCCTGCGGGCCCGCGGCGCAGGAGAAGCGCGCGTCGAGGCCTTGCGCTGGGGTTGGCTCGAGCTGCGTGGCAAGCGGCCCGGGCTGTGGGAGGCGGCGGACGTTTTCGCCGCGTTCCGCCGCATTCTGCAGAACCGCCGGCCGCTCAAGCCCTACGATTTCCTGACCGCGATCCGCGACGTGTGGCGCGACCTGCCGCTGCCGCGCGGCCGCGAACAGCTGGCGATCCTCACGAGCTGCCTCGTTCAGGCCCGGCGCGTCACCAAGAAGTAAGGGGGGGGAGCGCGGCTCGGCCCGGATCCCTCCGGACCGAGCCCCGGCAGGACGCTACTTCGTTACGACGCTCGCCTTCTTGATCACCACCGGCTCGGTGGGGACGTTCTGCATCCCGTCCTTGGTGGCGGTGGCAACCTTGGCGATCTTGTCGACCACGTCCATGCCCTCGACCACGTTGCCGAACACCGCATAGCCCGAGCCCTGGGCGCGCGGGTAATCGAGGAAGCTGTTGTTCACCAGATTGATGAAGAACTGCGCGGTGGCGCTGTCCGGCTGCGGCAGACGGGCCATCGCCACGCTACCGCGCAGGTTCGCGAGCCCGTTCGACGACTCGTTCACGATCGCCGGACGGGTGGGCTTCTGCTGCATGGCCGCCGTGAAACCGCCGCCCTGGACCATGAAGCCGGGGATCACGCGGTGGAAGACCGTGCCGTCGTAGAAGCCCGCCTTCACGTACGCGAGGAAATTGTCGACCGTCTTGGGGGCCTTCTGCGCGTTGAGCTCGATCACGATCCGGCCCATCGAGGTGTCGAGCGCGACGCGCGGCGCGGCGGCGGGAGCGGAAGCGGGCTCGCCGGGCGCCAGCGCCAGGGCGAGCAGGGCGGAAACGAGCAGCGACGACGTCATCGGTGGATCTCCTTTGCGGAAGCGGGTTTGCTGAGCTGCAGTGAAGGAATCGTAGCACGCGGATCAGGCCGGCGCCCGGCGCTGGCGGGCTGCCCGCGGCGGCTTCAGTTCGTCGCCAGCGGCTCGGGCTCGCCGGCGGCGCGGCACTGCGGGCAGGGGCAGATCTCGCGCAGGAACTCGAAGCGATAGATCCCCGTCGAGTGGCCGTCGGACCAGGCGAACGACAGCCCGTAGTTGCCGACCGGCTGGACGCTCTGCGGCTCCACCGGCCCGGCAGCCGGATGGAAGACGAGGCTGAGCGCCGTGTGTCCCTGACACATCGCGCACGGGCACCAGCCGCGCAGGTAGTCGTAGGGATAGTCGGCGACGTGCCCGTCGCTCCAGGCGAGACGGAAGCTGCGCGTCTCGGGCTGGCGCCGGATCTCGATCAGGGCCACGGTCGCGAGCGGTTTCACTGGCCGACCGCCATCGCCGGCTCGACGCGGTTGCGGCCGGCTTGCTTGGCGCGGTACAGCGAGCGGTCGGCGGCGGCGAGCAGCGCCTCCGGGGTCGGCGGGCCGTGCAGCTCGGCGAGCGACGCCAGACCGATCGAGATCGTCACCCGCACGGTGGCACCACTGTCGATCGTCACCTCGGCCGCCTCGACGTGGTGGCGCACTTTCTCGGCCACCGCCGAGGCGCCCTCCAGGCTGGTCTCCGGCAGCACCAGCAGGAACTCCTCGCCGCCGAAGCGACCGACCGAGTCGGTGCCGCGCAGGCTGCTCGCCAGCGCCAGGGCGACGCGCTTCAGCATGGTGTCGCCGGCCAGGTGGCCGTGGGTGTCGTTCACGCTCTTGAAGTGGTCGAGGTCGGCAAGCCCGACGGTGAGCGGCCGCCGGTAGCGCGCCGCCCGCTGCAGCTCCTTCTCGAGCAGCTCCAGGATCGCCTCGCGGCGCAGCAGGCCGGTCAGCCCTTCGTAGGTCGCCGACTCGAACAGGCGAGCGTTCTCGAACACCGCCGCGACGTGGTGGCCGAGCAGGTTCAGCAGCTCCATCTCCTCGGCCGGGAAGCCGGCGACGTCCTGCTTGTCGCCAAGCAGCAGCGCCCCGGTCAGCCGGTCCTGATTGCGCAGGGGCAGCACCAGGGCGGCGTGCGAGGCGCCCAGGCGCTGCGCCAGGGCGGCGCTGCGCGCCGCGAGCTGGCGCGCCGGCAGCGGCCGCTGGCTGCGGCGCAGGATCTCGACGCCGGGCTCCTCGGGTGAGATCAGCAGGCTCTCGAGCTCGGCCGACTCCGACTCCCCGGCCGACGCCACGCTCACCAGCACACCGCTCTTGGGGTCGGCGAGAAGCAGCATCGCGTTGCGCAGGCCGAAGATCTCGGCCAGCCGCTGCACCAGGTGCTTGCCCATGAGCGGCACCTTGCCGAGTGCCGGCAGCTCGGCGGCGAGCGCCACCAGGTGCTCGCGCAGCGCGTTGCGCTCGGGGAAGAAGCGCCGGTCGATCATGGTCTGCAGGATGCGCCGCAACGGGCTGAACAGCAGGCCGAGGAGCAGCGTCGCTCCCGACACCACCCACACCGATCCGGAGCCGGCGACCGCCTCGGAGAACAACGCGCCGCCCGCTCCCACCGCGGCGTAGAACACGAGCACCAGCACGCCGGTGAGCGTCGTGTAGATCAAGCCGCGGCGGAGCACGAACTCGAGATCGAAGAGCTGGTAGCGGAAGATGGCGATGAAGACCGCCACCGGATAGCACAGCAGGATGAGCGGCTGCGCCGCGTCGATCCAGGCCGGCAGCGAGACGTCGCGGAGCGCCGCCACGACCGACGCGAACACGTACACCGCCCACGGCAGCACTCCGAGCAGCACCAGCAGCGCCTGCTGCCGGCCGGCGGGCTGCGGGTGGCGCAGGGCCGGGATGGCGAGCAGCACCACCACCGCCAGCGCCCACAGCGGCAGACAGTAGATGTTGAGCAGGTCTTCGGAGGAGAGCGTCAGCCAGGGGAACAGGTGGCGCCCGGAGATCTCGGCCTCGTACGCCGCCGCGAGCAGCAAACCGGTCGCGAGGCCGAGCGCGTAGTAGCCGGGCACGATCCACCGCCAGCGGCGCAGCCAGGACTGCTTCTCGGGGATCGAGGACGCCAGGTGGAGCTCGAGCCCCACCTGCAAGCCGGTCAGCACGTAGAACACCAGGTTGAGGCCGATGTTCAGCGACACGTTGCCGATGACCGGCAGATTGTTGGGCAGCGCGAACTCCAGTGCCACCGCCGTCCCGAACAGAAACAGCAGCCGCGCCCGCACGTCTCCCGCCGCCTGCGGCAACGCCAGGAATCCGAGCGCGGCGTAGGCAAGCGCCGCGAGCAGGCTGAGCAGAAAGTCCCGCCAGGGGAAAGGCGCGCCCGGCGCGGGCGCCAGATCGAGGAGGTCCTTGCCGCGCTGGACCGTGAACGTCACCGGCTGGCCGCGGACGAAGCGCGCGGCGAGCGCGTGGTAATCGTCGTTGCTGCGGATGGGCTCGCCGTTGATCCGCACCAGCACGTCGCCCGGGCGCAGTCCGGCGCGCTCGGCTCCCAGGCCGGGCTCGACGCTCTCGACCTGGATTCCTGACGCGACCGTCTTCGACGCGAAGCCCATGCGCCGCCCGGCGCTGCGCACCGCATCGTAGGCCTGGACGTACAGCAGCACCGCGAGCAGCGCGGCGACCGCGCTCCCAACCAGGCGAGTGGTGGAGATGGGGCGCTTCAAGTTCCGGCTATTTTAGCCCCTGCCGGGCCTTTCTGACCGACGATCAGGGCGGATCGACGGTTCCCGCCGGCGTCCACGGGCCGCAGCGCAGGACCCGCCAGGTCGCCTCCAGGCCCCCGAGCAGGGCGCCGTCGCGCGCCACAACCGCCTCGCCGTAGTGGCTGCAAGTGGGGGTGAAGCGGCAGTGCACGCCGAGGCTCGGCATCAGCGGCGACAGCGTGCGCTGATAGAGATGGATCGAGGCGAGGAGCGCCCGGGTCGCGAGCTGGCGGCGCGGGGGCCGGGCGAGGTCCATCCCCAGGAGGAGGATGAGCCCGGCGAGAACCAGAACCCAGGGTCGCGCCCCCCGGTGCGGGCGCTCCGGCGCCGCCGCGGGGACGTCCGTCACCATGGCAACGTGCCGGTCGCCAGGCGCACGCACCAGACGACGAGCAGCAGCGCCGCGTCGACCGCCAGCACGCGGTTGAGCGGCCCCCAGGACGACAGGCCTCGCCGGCGCAGCAGCAGGTAGCCCCAGAAGAGCCAGCCGACGACCGCCTCGACGAGGATGAGCGGTGCCAGGGGATGGAAAGCGAAGGCGGCCCCGACATCACCGCGGGCGAGGGCCGCGAACGCCCGGGTGAGCCCGCATCCGGCGCACGGGACGCCGGTGAAGTGGCGAAAGAAGCACACCGAATTCTCAGGCCCGCTCGGCAGGGGCACCCAGCGCAGGACAGCCAGGGCGACCACGGCCAGACCGGCCGCGGCCGCCCAGGCTGCGGCCGCCCACCTGGCGGGAGACCGCTCCTCGGTCATCGGCGCCCCGGGCTCAGGAGCCGCGATGGGCGAGCGCGCTCAGCACCGTCATGCCGCCCATGAAAATCACCCAGACGCACAGCAGCGCCAGCAGGATGGTGCCGACCATCCCGAGGATCATTCCGGCCTTCGCCGTACCCTCGCCGGCCATCGGCGAGGTTCCTGCCTTGATCGCCTTGAGCTCCTGGCTGCCGATGTACCACGCGAACGGCGCGCAGAGCTGGCAGCAAAGGAAGCCCAGGATGCCGAGCACCAGGGCGGTCGTGGCGCGGCTGCTGCCGCCCTGCTGCGGTGGGGCCGGCGGCGCGCCTTCGGTCATCGGGGTCGACATGGCTGTGCCCTCCCTGCGCAAGAGGGAGCGCCGCTTTTCGCGCGGCGCCCCCGGATGGAACGTCTAGAAGCGGTCGGCGTACTGGCTGATGCCCGGAATGATGAAGCGCTCGCCGTTCACGCCCTTCACGATGCAGAGGATGGCCACGATCAGGTAGCCGAGCCCGAGCACCATGTGGAGGGGGATCGTGATGCAGCCGACCATCGGAATGAAGCCGAGGATGCTGACCACGACGAACAGGATCAGCCACGAGACGAACAGCGTCAGGCCGTGCTTGGCGTGCCACTGCACCTCTTTGTCGTCCTTCTCCACCAGCAGCGGGATCAGAGCGAGGAGTCCGAGGTACGACAGCACAATCATGATGGTGCGATTCGGCGAAACAGTGCCCTGGGATCCACCCATCGGCTGACTCATCGCAACGCTCTCCTTTGGTTAGCAGTGCCTCGCAAAATATACACATGCGGAGCGCCGCGAACAAGCGGCGCGCGTTGCTCGACGGAGCTCACTTCGGGCCGTCGGGCTCCGCCGGCGCGAGGCCGAGCTCGGCCAGGCGCTCGCGCAGCAGGGCGAGCTGCGGCCGTTCGACGCCGAGGCGCAGGCGCGCCCGCTCGCCGTACTGCTCGGCGAGAAGCTCGATTGCCGGCGGGCGGAGCAGCCGCTTGACCGCGCCGACCCGCTCGAGCGGTACGACGACCTCGATCTCCTCCCGCGCCACCCGCGCCGCGGTCGGCAGACCGGCGAGCGCCTCCCGCGCCGCCGCCGCGTAGGCCCGCGCCAGGCCGCCCTTGCCGAGCTTGGTGCCGCCGAACCAGCGCACCACGACGAGCAGCACGTCGCTGAGGCCGGCGCCGCGCAGCACCTGGAGGATCGGCATGCCGGCGGTGCCACCCGGCTCCCCGGCGTCGGCGGCGCGCTCGGCCGGCGGCCAGCCCAGACGCCAGGCGTAGCAGTGGTGGGTGGCGTCGGGAAACTCGCGGCGCAGGGCGGCGAGCGCCGTCTCGACCTCGTTTAGACCGGAGACTTTCCCGGCGATCGCCAGGAAGCGCGAGCCGCGGTCGCGGACCTCGGCGCGGGCGGTCCCCGCCGGCGCCCGATAGGCGTCCTCGTCGCCCACCGGGGTCAGCGCGACAGGACCTTCTCGTAGATGGCCCGGTACATGGCGACCACCTTGTCCTGGTTGAAGCGCTCGACCGCCCACTGCCGGGCGTTCTCGGCGTAGCGGGCATGGAGTTCCTCGTCCTGCAGCAGCTCGAGGGCCGCCTGCGCCATCGCGTCGACGTCGCCGACCGGCAGCAGGCGGCCGTTCTCGCCGTCGCGCACCACCTCGGGCAGGCCGCCGGCCTTGCTGGCGATGACCGGCACCTTGCAGGACAGCGCCTCGAGCGCCGCGAGACCGAAGGACTCGCTCTCCGACGGCAGCAGCAGGAGGTCGGCGCCGACCAGCACTTCCTCGACGAGCGGCAGGTTGCCGATGAAGGTCACCGCGTGGCAGCAGCCGTTCTCGCGGCAGTGCTGCTCGACCTTGCCGCGGTCGGGACCGTCGCCCACCATCAGCAGGCGGGTCGGCACCTGTTTGTAGACCCGCAGGAAGATCTCGACCACGTCGAGCACCCGCTTCACCGGCCGGAAGTTCGAAATGTGGACCAGGATCTTCTCGCCCGGCTTGGCGAAGCGCCGCGCCCCGGGCTGGCTCTTCACCGCCTCGTAGCGCTGGGGGTCGATGAAGTTCGGCACCACCTTGACGTCCTGGCGCACCCCGAGCTTGTCGTAGGTCTGGCGGCGCAGGCTCTCCGACACCGCGGTCACCGCGTCGCTCTGCTCGATCCCGTAGCGCGTCGTCGCCAGGTAGTTGGGGTCGTTGCCGACCAGCGTGATGTCGGTGCCGTGAAGCGTCGTCACCACCTTCAGCGGCTGCGGCTTCAGGATCTCGCGCGCCAGGACCGCCGACACCGCGTTGGGCACCGCGTAGTGCACGTGCATGACGTCGAGGCTCTCATAGCGCGCCACCTCGACCATCTTGGTCGCCAGCGCCTCGGAGTACGGCGGGTATTCGAACAGCGGGTATGGCGGCACGACCACCTCGTGGTACGCGATGCGCGGCTGGAGGAGCGACAGCCGCGAGGGCAGCGCGTAGCTGATGACGTGCACGTCGTCGCCGCCGGCGGCGAGCGCCATCGCCAGCTCGGTCGCGACGATGCCCGAGCCGCCGTACGTCGGGTAGCAGGAGATGCCGATCTTCATCGCAGGCCCTCCGGGCGCAGCGTCCAGGGATCGGCGACCGCCAGCGGCCGGCGGCTCCAGAACGGCTCGCCGAACTCGGCGCTGATCGTCAGGCCGAAGTGCCGGGCGCGGCCCTCGACGGCGCGCGCGAACTCGCGGCTCGCCACCTTGGTCAGCGGCTCCGCGCGCTGCCGCCCCTCCTTGTAGAGCTGGCTGTCGTACGCCGCGAGCGCCGCGAGCTTGCGCTCCCAGAACGCCGTCACGTCGACGACGAAGCTGGGCGGAAAGTGGTCGTGCTGCATGTAGCTGAAGACCGCCGCGGGCCGGTGCGGGGCGCCGCTCTCCGGCGCCCGCCGCGCCAGGCCGGCGTAGAAGCAGGCGGCGTCGACCAGCTGGTGGGCACGGCCGTGGTCGGGATGGCGATCCCCCGGCGTCGGTCCCAGGACCAGCTCCGGACGCAGCCGGCGCAGATGCGCGATCAGCGCGTCCTCCTCCGGCTCGCCGATGCGCAGCGCGCCATCGCCGAGATCGAGGAAGTCGACCCGCACCGCGCCCAGCGCCGCGCCCGCCGCCTCGGCCTCGCGCCGGCGCTCCTCGACCGTGCCGCGCGTGCCGCGCTCGCCGCGGGTCAGGTGCAGGATCGCGACCCGCCGCCCGCTCGCGACGAGCTTCGCCAGGGTGCCGCCGCAGCCCAGCTCGACGTCGTCGGGGTGCGCGCCGATCGCCAGGACGTCCACCGTCTCACTCATTGCGCGCTCTCCGTTCCGGCCGCCGCGCCAAGCGTCACGACGTGCAGCGCCGGCTCGGTCGTCAGCTCCTCGAGCAGCCGCTGCGCGGCGTCCCAGCCGAAGCGCAGCGGCAGATCGGCGACCGCCAGCACCCGCTCCTGCACGCCGCCCCGCGGCAGCGCCGCCGCGCGCAGGCGCTCGACCCGTCCGCGCGCCGTCGAGTCGCGCCGCGCACGCGCCGCGTCGAGCTTCGTCGCGAAGGCCTCGAGGGCGCGCTCGATCTGCTCGCGGGTCTTCGCGAACGGGCGCTCGAGAGTGGAATCGACGTCCATCGCCGGAGCGCGCAACGCGTCGACCGCGGCGAGAATTCCCGGCGCCGCCGCGGCGACGAAGGACTCGCCGGAGCGCCGCGCCAGCAGGCGCTCGACGTCGGCGTCGGGAGCGAGGAAGGCCGGGCCGTCCTCGCCCAGGGCTTCGAGCTGGCGGCGCTCGCCCGCCTCGAGCAGCAGCGCCTGCGGGCGCAGCGCCACGCCGGGCGCCGCGATGCCCAGCGCGCGGTGGGTCGCCGCCGCCTGCGGCAGGTAGGAGAGCTCGCCGGGGCCAACCAGGAAGAGCGCCGATCCCAGGATCGCGTCCTGGACGGCCGGCCGGGCGAGGACGCCCGGGCTCACGACGCCGGGGTTCTCGGCGATCGTCTGGCGCAGCTCCGCGACCGGGAAGCGCTCGTCCAGGCCGCGCAGCGTGAAGTGGTCGGCGCCGTCCCAGACGATCCGCCGGCGGGCGCCGCCGCGCAGGAGGAAGAGCGGCGAGGCGCCCGGCTGCGGCGTCACCTGGGGGGTGAAGCCGCGCTGCGCGAGCGCCGCCTCGGCCGCGCCGATCGCCGCATCGACCGCTTGCCGCTCATCGACCAGGCGCTCGAGCCACGGCCGCTCCGCCGTCTTGAGCGCCGGCAGCATGGAATCGAGGAGGAGAGGACATCGCTCGCCCAGGAGCCCCGCGAGCAGGCGGCAGAAGGCCTCGCCGAAGCGCGCGTCGGGCCGGTACCACGCGGCGAGGCGGCCGAGCGCCGCGGCCGCCGGGCCCTCCGGATACGCCGCGGCGAGCGCCGCGTGGACCGCGCGCAGCGGCTCGCCGAAAGTGCGCATGCCGGCCGGCAGGAGCGGCGCCGGGTCGGGGCCGAGGTCGAACGAGCGCGCGCCGTCGGGCATCGTCAGGACGGCGTGGCTCATCTCCGCCCAGTCATGGTCCTCGGTCGCCACCCAGAAGACCGCGACCGCCGGCCGCCCCGCCGCGCTGAGCTTCTCGGCCCAGAGCTGGGCGCCGATCGCCTTGACCAGGCTGTAGAGCGGTCCGCCGAAGAGCCCCGGCTGCTGGCCGGTGACGATCACTCGGGTCGAGGGATCGGCGAGGCGCCGGGCGAGCGCGGCGGCCGCCGGGTGCCCGTACGCCGCATTGGCGTCGGCGAGGGCGGCGGCCAGCGCCGCGCGGTCGACTTTCGGACAGGGAAGCTCGGGGCTCGCCTCCGTTCCGTCGACGAAGCGCAGCGGCGCCAGGAGATCGAGGTCGCGCCCGGCGCGAAACGCCGCCGGAAGCGGCGCCACCCGGCCCGCCCGCTCGAGCGCGATGCGCAGCGTGTCAGGCCGCCTTGCGACCGACGAGGATGAGTCGCTCACTGTCCTTTCCATACGGCTCGCCCGCGAAGCTGCCATAGAGGTCCACCACCTCGAGCCCCGCCCAGCGCAGGCCGGTCACGACCTCGTCGGCGTTGTACGCCCGCACGCTCTCGAGGAAGCTGCGGGTCACGCCGCCCGCCT
The DNA here is from genome assembly GCA_050258075.1 of Acidobacteriota bacterium. Lineage (GTDB taxonomy): Bacteria > Acidobacteriota > Thermoanaerobaculia > Multivoradales > JAGPDF01 > JBLMYC01. The sequence goes on along the minus strand of JBLMYC010000057.1, from coordinate 5,293 downwards.
CGCGCACCCGGATGCGCTTGTTCAGGCGGCGAGTCTCCGAGTCGTACCAGCGCTTCAGCTCCACCTCGCGCCCGCCGAGCTGCACGGTCTCGCGCGAGCGCAGGCCGCCGAGCGCCGCGTCGACGTTCAGGAAATCGATCAGGAACCAGCCGCCGCGCTCGAGCACCCGGACGATCTCCTCGAGCACCCGGAAGTTCTCGCGCTCGGTCTCGAAGTAGCCGAACGAGGTGAAGAAGTTGAGCACCCAGTCGAAGCTGCCGGCGGCAAACGGCAGCGCGCGCATGTCACCCGCCACCCGCCTCCAGCCGCGCTGCTGGGCGAGCAGGCGGAGCGACAGGTCGACGCCCAGAGCAGGCAGGCCGCGCCGGCGCAGCGCCTCGGTGTGTCGCCCGGCGCCGCAGGCGAGGTCGAGCACCGCGCGCGGCGGCCCGGGCAGCGCGCGCTCGACGAACGCCACGTGGCTCTCGGCTTCCTCCGAACCGTGGTGCGAGTACAGCTCGAGGTACTCCTCGCCGAACCATTCGCGGTACCAGGCCACGGCTCGCATGATATCCGCACCGCCGGCGACGGCCGGCGCGCCGCCGCGGCGCCTGCGGTATCCTCGGGACGATGCCCCCGGACACCTCGCGGCAGCGCACCCGGCGCGCTTTCGGACGCGGTCTGCTCGCCGGCGCGCTCCTCCACACCGTCGCCGTCGCCTGGGTCGCCTGGCGTTGGACCCCGGCCCTGCGCGGCACGGTCCTCACTCTGATCGACCTGCCGCTGTCGCTCTTCTTCGGCAGCGCCGCCGGCGGGCGCGAGATCCTGTGGAGCCGCCTCCTCGGCGGCGCGCAGTGGGCGCTCATCGCCGGCCTCCTAGGGATCGGGGTTGAACGCCTGACCCGTAAGTAGCGACAGCGGCTCAGTTTGGGTCTCGGAGGCGCTCAGCGTAGAGCGCGGTAGAATTGCGGGTCCGATGCTGCGCTACGGCCCCGTCCCGATCGATCCGCCGCTCATCCTGGCCCCCATGGCCGGGGTGACCGACCGCGACTTCCGCCTGATCGTGCGGCGGATCGGCGGCGTCGGCCTCGTGTCGATGGAGTTCGTGAATTCCAAGGCGATCGTGCGCGGCAACCGCAAGACCTTCGAGCTCATGCACTTCGTCGAGGAGGAGCGGCCGCTGGCGATGCAGATCTACGGCTCCGACGCGGCGACCATGCGCGAAGCGGCGCGGGTCGTCGAGGAGCTCGGCGCCGACGTCTGCGACATCAACATGGGCTGCCCGGCGAACAAGGTGCTCAAGGGCTGCTCGGGCGCGGCGCTGATGGGCGACCTCGGCTTGGCCGAGGAGATCATCTCGACGGTGCGCAAGACGATCGCGATCCCGCTCACCGTGAAGTTCCGCCTGGGGCTCGACGATCCCCGGCGCAACTACCTCGAGCTCGGCCGCATCTGCGAGGCGAACGGCGTCGCCGCGGTGGCGATGCACGCCCGCACCGCGCGCCAGATGTTCTCCGGCCAGGCCGACTGGTCGCACATCGCGCGTCTGAAGGAGACGATCGGAATCCCGGTGATCGGCAACGGCGACGTCGCGACCCCCGAGGACGCCCTGCGCCTCCTCGCCGAGACCGGCTGCGACGGCGTCATGATCGGCCGCGCCGCGACCAAGAACCCGTGGATCTTCCGCCAGATCGCGGCGCGCCTGGGGCACGCAACCGGCGCCCAGCTCTCCGAGCCGACCCTCGCCGACCGCCGCGATCTCGTGCTCTCGCACTTCCGCCTGGTCGCCGAGCGCGAGCCGTCGACGTACGCGCTCCACAAGCTGCGCAAGTTCACCGGCTGGTACACCCACGGCCTGCCGCACGGCAAGCGCCTGCGCCAGGCGATCCAGGGCCTGCCCGACGTTCCGAGCTTCCTCGCCGCGGTCGAGGAGTTCTTCGCCACCCTGCCGCAAGAGGTCGCGGCGTAGCCGCGCGCTCGCGCCGCCCTCGCCCGTGCAGAATCTCTGCTTCCTCGACGGCCGTCTGCTCGACGCGAGCGCGGCGCGCATCTCGCCCTTCGACCGTGGCCTCCTGTACGGCGACGGCGTCTACGACGTGGTGCGGGTGCGCACCGGCCGCGCGCTCCATCTCGCGCGCCACCTCGAGCGCCTGCGCTCGAGCCTCGCCTCGGTCGAGATCCCCGCGCCCGCCGGGCTCGACGCGGCCGGCGAGCAACTCCTCGCCGCCTGCGCTCTCGAGGAGGGCTCGCTCTTCTTCCAGGTGACGCGCGGCGTCGGGACGCGGGCGCCCATCCCGCCGCCCGACCTCGTGCCGACCTTTCTCGTCCTGCCGTTCGAGCAGCGCCACCCGCCTTACGGCGCGCGGCCCATGCGCGCCGTGACCTTCGACGATCCGCGCTGGGCGCGCTGCGACATCAAGTCGACGAGCCTCATGGGCGCGGTGCTCGGCAAGCTCCAGGCGCGAAGCCACGCGGCCGACGAGGTGCTGTTCGTCGGCCCCGACGGCGCGCTGCGCGAAGGCGGCTCGACCAGCCTCTTCGTCGCGACGGACGCCGGACTCCTCACACACCCGCTTGACGGCCGCGTCCTCCCGAGCCTCACCCGCGAGCGCGTAATCGCCCAGGCGCACCGGTTGGAGATCCCGGTCGCGGAGCGCGCGGCGCGGATCGGCGAGCGCGCTCTCTTCCGCGAGGCGTTCCTGTGCGGCACCCTGACCGGAGTCCAGCCGCTCGTCGCGATCGACGGCCAGCCGGTCGGCAACGGCCGGCCCGGCGAGTGGACCCTCCGCCTCGCCGAGGCCTGCGCCGCGGAAGAAGAGGCGCTCCTGCGGGCGCCGGTGCGCTGAAGGCAACGATGCAGATCGGCGAGCGCCACTCCCTCGACCTCGACGTCCCGCCCGGCGCCGCCCTCGTCGCCCTCGGCGAGACGGCCGAAGCCTGGGGCGGCGAGTGGAAGCGCCAGGGCGACGGGGGAGACCTCGTCCTCCCCGTCCTCGCCGGCCTGCGCCGCGGCTACCTCCTGGCGAAGGTCGCCGTCGAAGAGAAGCAGGGCGACCGCACCGGCGCGCACCTCGACCTCACCGTCGAGAAAGCCGAGCTCCACGTCCACCGCCAGGCCGTCGCGATCCTCCTCATCGCCGCCCTGGCGAGCGTCGCCACCGTCCTCTGGCCCTTCTTTCCCGCGCTCCTCGCCCTCGCCGCCCCGGCGACCGTCATCGCCCTCGGCGCCTGGTTCCTGATCGTCTCGCGCCTCAAGACCAGCGGCCCCGAGGACTTCCTCAAGGCGGTCGCGGCCGAGGCCGCCGACCGGGCGTAGACTCGAGAAGGAGCTCCGCGGTGACCGTCGGCCGTTGGCCGACAGGAGGGCCTGTCCATGAAATCCACCGTCGGAGCTGCGGCGTGCCTGCTCCTCCTCGTCCTCGCACCCGCCAGCGCGCAGAATCTCGTCGTCAATCCCGGTTTCGACCACGACCTGAGCGGCTGGGCGGCCACCAACATTCCGGGCCTCCACACGACCTCATGGAGCCCGCTGGACGCGGCGGGCTCGCCCAGCTCCGGGTCGCTGCTCGCCGATAACGTAAGCAGCACCGCGACCAATCCCCAGGTCGTGGCGACGCAGTGCATCGACACCGTGCCGGGGCAGAAGTACTGGCTGCGGGCCAAGGTCTTCATTCCCTCGGGCCAGGGGGCAACCGGACGGGCCCTGATCAGCGCCGTCCCCGGCAGCGGCACGTGCGCCAGCCCGGCCTTCCCCTTCGGGGTGGGTGGCGGCTTCGGCGTCACGGCGGTGGGGACGCTGACGGACACCGGCGTCACCGTGACCGCGCCGCCCGGATTTGGGCGCATGGTCCTCCAGCTGATCGACCTCAAGGACCCCGCCGGCGGCAGCCTGCGGATCTACTACGACGACTTCGTCTTCGCGCCGACCTCGACCGCGCCCTGCACGGCCTCGCCGTCGACCCTGTGCACCGACCGCGTGCCCGGCGACTACCGGTTCGAGACCCGCGTCCACTACTCGAGCCCCAGCCGCGGCCTCGACGGCGACGGCCACGCGGTCTCGCTCGACCTGGTAGGCATGAACCAGGGCGGCGCGTTCTGGTTCTTCGCGGCCGGCAACCCCGAGATGCTGATCAAGGTTCTCGACGGCTGCACGCTGAACGACCACTACTGGATCTTCATGGCCGCGACGACCGACGTCGGCTTCACCGTCACCGTGCGCGACTCGGTCACGGGCGGGATCGTCAGCCACGCCAACCCCGACCGCACGGCGGCGATCCCCGTCCAGGCGACAAGTGCCCTGCCCTGCGAGTGAGCCCAAGCGCCGGGCGCGAGTCGTCCAGAAAGGCTAGAATGCACGCCCCGCGGGGCCCGTGGGGAATAACCGCGGGCCGTGCGGTGGTTTTCAAGGCTGCAGGAGTTCTTTGCAAACTGGGGGGCGTACCGGCTTCGACGGGAAACCTTGCGGACCGGGCGGCGCGTGTCGAGGTCTCCTCGCTCGTACAACGGGGAAAACACACAAACGCCAACAACAACCTGGCGCTGGCTGCCTAAATAGGCAGTCACGTTCCGGCCTGAGGCCTTTATCCGTTGCCTTGAGCTAGGGACGACACTCAAAACGGATTGAACGGCGCGAGTCCCGTCCCGCACTCGCGCCTGGATCTCGAGCGGGGCTGGCTTTGGCGTTGGCGGCCTTCTGCCATCGCGCCACGGCGAGATGAAGAGTGAAGGCTACACACGTAGTGCTTTCCGGCCGCGTTTTTCGGACGTGGGTTCAACTCCCACCGCCTCCACCATTGCAAAGACGTCGAACCTTCGTCCGAATCCTGCTCCGAAGGGTCAAGGTCAAGTAGGGAAATGACTTGTAGGCTCGAGCTGGCTCGAAGGTAAGGCCGGCCGACCTCGGGCTTCACCGGCTCCAGCCGCACTCGGCCCAGGACCTTGCGCAGAAGCAGGGCCGACCTCCCCGTCTGCCTCTCCAAGAGTTCCTGAAGCCTCGCGACACGCTCTTCGATCCAGATTCGAGGTGGGACCTCCGGGATTCGTGATTTCCCCTCCCGTAGACCCTCCAACTCGACTCGCAGACCCTCAGCGCGCCGCTCCGCCTCGGCGAGAGCATCGGCAAGGGCGCGGCTGCCGCGGCCTTCGGCGATGAACTCGATGAAGTTGCGCACTCGCCGGGTCTCCGCCTCGAACTCAGCCTCCCGGAGGCGAATCGTCTCGGGCTGTGCGTTGGCCGCGACCCGAATCTCCTCGACCACTCGCCGGAAGACGTACTCGAGATCCTCTGCAGCTGACAGTCGATCCCTCACCCCTG
>JBLMYC010000056.1:0-9497 GCA_050258075.1 Acidobacteriota bacterium | reverse complement strand
CCTCCCAGCGTGGCCGTCCGCGCTCCACCAGCAGCTCCGGCGCGATCACCACGCCCTCCTCCGCCAGACAGCGGGCGTCGGGCGGCATCGAGCCCGGGCGCTTGCCGCCGATCTCGGCATGGTGGGCGCGGCTCGCGACGTGGCCGAGCAGTGTCCCATCCTCGCCGTGAACCGGTGTGATCACCGTCACGTCCGGCAGGTGCGAACCTCCGAAAGCCGGGTGGTTGGTCACCGCGACGTCGCCGGGCCCGAGCTCGAGCGCGGCACGCACCCGGCGCACGCACAGACCGAGCGCTCCGAGGTGGACGGGGATGTGCGGCGCGTTCGCGACCAGCCGGCCTTCGGCGTCGAGCAGGCCGCAGGAGAAGTCGAGCCGCTCCTTGACGTTGACCGACAGCGCGGTGCGCCGCAGCATCTCGCCCATCTCGCCGGCGATCGCCGCGAAGCGGTGAGTGAAGAGCTCGAGGTCGGCGGCCTGGCGGGCGCGGGACATCAGGCGAGGCGGCGAGCGAGCAGCACCGTGGTGTCGTCCTTGCGCGGCGCGCCGCGCGAGAAGGCGCCGAGCTCCTCGAACAGGGTGCGCGCAAGTTCGTCGAGGTCGTCGCCGGCGTGCGTCACGAGGAAGCTCTGCAGGCGCTGGTCTCCGAACTCCTCCTCCGTCACGCTCTCGCACTCGGTCACGCCGTCGGTATACAGCGCCAGCAGATCGCCCGGCGAGAGCCGTACGCTGCCGGTGCGGAAGGACACCCCCGGCAGCAGCCCGACGACCGGCCCGGTCGCCGGCAGCGCCTCGACCGCCCCGCCACGCACCAGGTACGGCGGATTGTGCCCCGCGTTGACGTACAGCAGCTCGTGCGAGTCGAGATCGAGCTCGCCGTAGAACGCGGTGACGAACTTGGAGGCCGGAGAGTTCTCCTTCAGCACGCCGTTCAACCGATCGATCAGCGGCGCCGCCTGAAGGTCGCCGCGCACCAGGGTGCGCAGCGACGCCTGGAAAGCCGCCATCAGCAGCGCGGCACCCACTCCCTTGCCGGACACGTCGGCGATGATCAGCCCGAGCCGCCGGCTGCCGCGCCACAGGAAGTCGTAGTAGTCGCCGCCGATCTCGTAGCACGGGCGGGTGAAGCCGCGCACGGCGTAGCTCGCGACCTCCGGATTCGATTGCGGCAGCAGGCGGCGCTGGATCTCGGCGGCGACCTGCAGCTGCTCCTCCATGCGCTCCTTCTCGATCTGCTCGGCGAGCAGGCGGCAGTTCTCCACCTTCACCGCCGCCATGTTGGCGATCAGCCCGAGCAGCTTGAGGTCGGTCTGCGAGAAGGCGTGGTCGGCGATCTGGTTGTCGACGTAGATCAGCCCGATCACGTCCCGCTCGGCCCACAGCGGAACGCACAGGATCGAGCGGATGCCTTGCATGCGGATGCTCTGCGCCAGGCCGAACCGTTCGTCGAGCTGGGCGTCGACCGTCAGCACCGCCTTCTGCTCGTCGATCACCTGCTGCAGGATGGTGCGGCTGATGCGCAGCTCCTGCTGGCCGGGCGGGGTGCGCAGCACGCGGGTCTCGAGCTCGCCGCCCTCGCTGCGCAGCAACAGGGCGCCGCGCTGGGCCGGCACCGCGCGCAGCACGATGTCCATCACCACGTCGAGCAGCTGGTCGACCGGATAGTGGGTGATCAGGGTCGCCGCGGCATCGCTCAGCGTCGGCCAGATGCCGGCCTCGGTGGCGACCACGCCGGAGCGCGACTCCTCGGCGTAGCGCCGGAAATCGAGCTGATCGCGGCGCAGGAAGAAGGTCTCGCTGCCGCTCACCGGCTTCTGGGGCCCGCCGATCGCCACCGCGGCGGTATCCGCCCGGAACACGATGCGCACGTCCCCGAGGCGAATCTCGTCGCCGTCGGCGAGCGGCATCGGCTCGGCGATCGCGACGCCGTTCAGGTAGGTGCCGTTGCGGCTGCCGCGGTCTTCCAGCACGTAGCCGCCGTCGCGACGCACGATGCGGGCGTGGTGGCGCGACAGCGCCAGGCTGGGGATGGCGAGCGCGCTCTCCGTGGCCCGGCCGATCGTGAACTCTGCGACCTCGAGCCGTACCGGCTGCGACGGGCCATCCGCGGTTTCCACTTGCAGGGTCGGCATCGCCGAAATCATAGCCCGCCGCGGCGCATGACCAGCGCGCCGGCGGCGTCGATCAGGAAGCTCCAGCCCGGCTCCACCACGGTGGTGCTGTGGGCGTCGACGACCAGAGCGGGCCCGGCGGCGCCGGCGCCGCGATCGAGGTCCTCGCGCCGGAAGAACGGCGTCGCCTGCCAGAGGTCGCCGAACCAAGCCCGCGTCGGCGGTCCGCTCGGGCGGGCTGCGCTCGCGGTGAGCTCGGCGTGCGACCGCCGTTCGATCGCCGGCGCCGCCGACGCCACCACGCGCAGCGCCTCGACCTCGAGCGGGCGGTCCGGAGGCGGATAGCCGAAGGTCTCCAGGTGGATGCTGGCGAAGCGCGCCACGACATCCCGATCACCATCGCCGCGGTCGAGGTCCAGCTGCAGGCTGGCATCCTGTCCCTGCAGGCGCAGGAAAGCGAGGCGTCGCACTCGCGTTGATCCAGCCAGCTCGCCCTCCGCGGCCAGGCGATCGCGCGCCTCGCCCTCGAGCTCGTCGAGCAGGCGCCGGAGCTCCGGACCGAGCTCGTCGAGGCGGCGCAGCACCTGGCGCTCCGCGATGCGCTCGATCGCCGCGGCGCCGAGCCCGAAGGCGGAGAGCAGGCCGGCATCGGGCGGTACCAGGACGGTCGTCATCCCGAGCAGCTCGGCGACCGCGCAGGCGTGCTGGCCGCCAGCGCCGCCGAAAGCGACCAGCGCCGCACCGCGCGGGTCGAAGCCGCGCCGCACCGAGACCCGGCGAATCGCCTCTGCCATGCGCTCGTTGGCGATCGCCAGGAATCCGGCGAGCAGCGCCGGGCGCGCGTCCGCCGCCGTCGCGCCGAGGCTGGTCTCGACCCCCGCGAGCGCCCGCTCGGCGGCGTCGGGCACGAGCGGGATCGCGAAGCGCTCGCCCGCCACCCGCCCGAGCAGCAAGTTGACGTCGGTCAGGGTCAGCGGCCCGCCGGCGCCGTAGCAGGCGGGCCCGGGGTCGGCGCCGGCGCTCTCCGGACCGACCCGCAGCTGGAAACCGTCGGTCGAGCAGACGGAGCCGCCCCCCGCCGCCACGCTCTCGATCGCCAGCGTCGGAGCCTGGAGGTGCGCATCGCCGACCCGGGTCTCGAAGTCATAGTCGTAGGCGCCGTCATAGCGCGACACGTCCGTCGAGGTGCCGCCCATGTCGAAGGCGATCAGGCGCTCGATCCCCGAGCGACGCGCCATCTCGGCCGCTCCGACGACGCCACCGGCCGGGCCCGAGAGCAAGCCGTCCTTGGCCCGGAAGGCCGCGCTCCGCACCAGCCCGCCGGCGCTGGTCATCACCCGCAGCCGGCCGTCACCGACCGCCGCCTCGACCCGTCCCAGGTAGTCTTCGAGCAACGGCGCGAGGTAAGCCTCCACGACCGCGGTCTCGGCGCGCGGCAGGATGCGCAGGAACGGCGCAACCTCGCTGCTGAGCACGACCCGGCGCCAGCCCGCGCGCCGCAGGATCTCGGCGACCCGGCGCTCGTGCGCCGGCTCCCGGTAGGAGTGCAGGAGAGCCACCGCGGCCGACTCGATGCCCCGCGCGTGAAGCTCGCCGGCCGCCGCAACGACCGCGGCCTCGTCGAGCTCGGCCAGCACCGCGCCATCCGCCGCCAGCCGTTCAGGCACCTCGCCCACCGCCTCGTACAGCGGGGCTCGCTTGCGCACCTCGAGCGCGAACAGGTCGGGGCGCTGCTGGGTGCCGATCTCGAGCAGGTCGCCGAAGCCCGCGGTCAGGAACAGCGCCACCCGCGCGCCGCGGCGCTCGAGCAGGGCGTTGGTGCCGCGCGTCGTCGCCAGGCGGAAATCGGCCGGCGGCAGGGCCCGGCCGCGCGGCGTTCCGGTGACCAGGCGCGCCGCGAGGACCGGCGCCTCCTCCCCGCTACGGATCTCGAACGTCGATCCGGGCGCGATCCCGGGGGGCGGCGGCGCGGCGAGGAGGAGCTCCGCTCCGTCGCCAGCGAGGACGCGCGCCGCCTCGCCGCTGGCGAGCCAACGCAGCTCGCAGCCATCCAGCAGGCCGGGGAAGGCCCGCCAGGCGGCATCGATCGCGATCCGATCGTGGTCCAGACGCCTGGACAGGCGGCCGCGCAGCGCCGCGCTCGACAGCACCTTCGCCCGTCGTGCCTGGCCGTCGGGCCCGATCGCCAGGCAGTCGGTGAAGGTCCCGCCGGTGTCGATCCAGATGCGCCAGCGCGGCGCCGCGACCAAGCTACCGCGCCCCCTCGCCGGCCGCCGGGTGGGCGAGCTGGGCCTCGAGCTCGGCGAGGTGCAGTCCGGGCGGGCCCGTTTGCTGGCGGGCCTTGCGCAGCCATCGCCGGGCGTCCTGCGGATGGCCCCCGGCGAGGGCGAGAAGACCGAGCGCCGCGTACGGCTCGGGATCCTCACGGCTCAGGCGCAACGCGCGGTGATAGAAGCGCCCAGCCTCCTGCGTCCGTCCGTGGCGCAGGGCGAGATCCCCGAGGTCGAGGTAGCTGAAGGGATTGCGGTTGTCTTTGCGGTCGGTGAGAGCGAGCAGCTCGGCCGCCTCGGCGTCCTTGCCTTGACGGCGCAGCAGCGCCGCCAGGTTCTGATAGGCCGACAGCGTCGCGGGATCGGCCTCGAGCGCCCGCCGGTACGCCAGCTCGGCGCCGGCCAGGTCGCCGCCACGACGGCGCGCCACCCCGAGATTCACCCACGCCCCGGGCAGCTCGGGGTCGACACGGACCGCCGTCTCCAACCAAGTGCGGGCCTTCTCCACTTGGCCTTCGCGCAGCAGGCGGGCGCCGAGATTCGAGTAGTACATGGCGATCGCCCGCAGGTCACTGATCGCGCTCACCTGGCGGTACTTCACCGTCTGGCCGAGCGTGAAGTCGAGGAGCAGGCGCCCCTCCGGCGGCCCATACGCCGCGGTGACATGGCCGGAGACGATTACCAGGTCGCCTTCTCTGGCGAACGACTGCAGGTCGCGCACTTCGACGAAGTACACCGGCACGCCGATCTCCCGGGCCATGCCAAGGAAGAGGTTGGCGAAGGCCAGGCAGTTCGCCCGCCGCGAAGCGAAGACCTCCTGCGCCGTGGCGGTGCGGTCGCTTTCGTACTCCAGCTGGAGCCCCGCCTTGTCGACCAGCGCCTCGAGCAGGGTATGGAGCTTCGCCTCCGGGCGTCCGCGTTCCGGAACCGCGGAGTGCACCCAGCGCTTCATCTCCTCGTCGAGCTGGAAGGGAATGATGACCTGCCCAGGCGCGAAGCCGCGGGCGCGCAACTGCGCTTCGAGGTCGCGCTGCTGCGCCGCCACGCCGCTCGATGCGCAACCGCCCGCCAGCGCGCCCAGCACCGCGACGAGCGCCACAGTGGCGATTGCCGCTCCCTGCCTCACGAAACGCCCGCCCTGCGTCATCGCGGGCCGATTCTAACGCCGCGCACCCTCCGCCGGGCGGCGGCGCAGACGGGCCACCCAGGCGTCGACCTCGGCGATGCCGAGCAGCTTCGCGATTCCCGCATAGGCGAGGCCGAAGCAGCCCAACACCATCGCCGCCAGGGGAATCGGCCGGGCGGCGCGCACCAGCCACCAGACGCCCGCCGCCGGCGCCGCCGCGGCCAGGGCGGCGAGCGTCATCCTCGCGGTCTCCGCGAAGGGAAGATGAAAGTGCGGTAGGCGCTCGCGCAGAGCGCGGCGCAGCAGCAGCACCTCGACCCAGGCGGCGGCCGCGGCGCCGAGCGCGAGGCCCACCGCGCCCAGGTACAGCGGCTTTTCCGCCGCGGTGCCGAGCGCGGTGACCGGAACCCGGTCGAACACCAGCATCGCCGGCAGACCGAGGACCGCCGACAGCCCGACCCGCAGAACCGCGATCCGCGACGGCGTGCGCGAGTCGGACAGGGCATAGAACACGTTCTGCAGCAGGCGGGTGAAAGCCGTCGCCACCAGGCCGGTCGCGAAGCCGGCGAGCGTGAGGTAGGTCAGCCAGGTGTCCTCGACCACGAAGCTGCCGGTGCGATACAGCGCGCCGACGACCACGAACCCGAATCCGATGTACACCAGAGCGGTCGGCACGTTGAGGAAGGCCATCTGGCGCAGACCGCGGTCGACCCGGCGCAGCACCGCGTTCTCATCGGTCGCGCCCGAGGCGAGCTCGGGCAGCTCGGAGGCGGCGATCGGCGCGGCGAACAGCGCCACCGGCAGCAGGTACAGGGTCAACGCGTAGCCCAGGGCGCCGACCGCGCCCGGCGCCAGGAACGAGGCCAGGAACTGGTCGAGATAGGCCGCGAACTGCATCGCGCCGCGCCCCACCACCACCGGACCGAAGGCGCGCAGCGCCTCGCTCACGCCCTCGACCCGGCGCGAGAAGGAGAGCTCGAAGCCGCGCAGATCGGCGAGCACTCCGGGCACCTGCACCGCGAGCTGCAGCACGCCGCCGACCATCGCCCCGATGCAGGCGCCGAGCAGCAGCCGCTCCCGCGTGGTGCCCGGGCCGGCGACCCAGAACAGCCCGGCGATGATCGCCGCGTTCCACAGCACCGGCGCGACGTACGGCAGGAAGAAGCGGCGGTGGCTGTTCAGCACCCCGAGCGCCCACGCCGACAGCACCAGCACGCCGGTCATCGGGAAGATCCAGCGTACCGCCTCGACGCTGAGCGCGTAGCGATCGATCGCCCCGGCGTGGGAGGCGTCCTCGAGATAGCCCGGCGCGAACAGCACGACCAGCGGGCGCGCCAGCAGGATACCGGCGATCGCCAGCCCCGCAGCGGTCACCAGCAGCAGGCCGAACACCGCGCCGGCGAAGCGACCTGCCGCCTCGCGTCGGCCCTCGGCGAGCATCCGCGAGTAGACCGGGATGAAGGAGGCCGACATCGTCCCCTCGCCGAGCAGGTTCTGCAAGAAGTTCGGGATGCGCAGCGCGGTGCGGAAGACGTCGGCGTGCGGCCCGACCCCGAAGTAGAAGGCGACCGCGCGATCGCGCAGGAAGCCGAAGAGCCGCGACAGGAAGATCCCGGCGGCGACGGAAGCGGCGCCGCTCCGCCGGCGACGCGGCGGCTGCGGCGTGGAGGGGGGCTCGGCCATGAAGCGCTCGCGGCGCGTATTATGCCTGCACCGCACTCCCCCTCGATGCGATAATTGCCGGGAGCATCATGCCGATCTACGAGTTCTACTGCCCGGACTGCCACACCGTCTTCAGCTTCTTCTCGGCCCGCATCGCGACCGACGCCCACCCCGCCTGCCCGCGCTGCGGCCGGCCGGACCTCGGACGCCGTCCGTCTCGCTTCGCGGCGATCGGCGCCCGTTCGCGGTCGGAGGAGGAGAGCGAGGACGTCTCGCCGCTCGGCGACCTCGACGAGCAACGGCTGGAGCGCGCCCTCGACTCGATGGCCGGCGAGATGGAGGGGCTCGGTGAGGGCGACGCCGAGGACCCCCGCATGCTGGCGCGGTTCTTCCGCAAGTTCGGTCAGTCCGCCGGCCTCAACCCCGGGCCGCGAATGGAGGAGATGCTGCGCCGCCTCGAGGCGGGAGAGGATCCCGACGCCCTCGAAGGCGAGCTCGGCGGAGACCTCGGCGAGGATGCCGGCCTGGAGGAGTTCTTCGAGTTGAAGAAGCAGGTGCGCGCCGACCGACGGCGCCCACCCAAGGTGGACGAGACCCTGTACTGGCTGTAGCTAGGCTCCGGCGCCGGTCGCGAGCTCGTGGCGCCGGCGCGCCGCGGCGGCGCGCACCATGGTGACCATGCCCATCAGGCCCATCGACTTGCCCATCGACAGCTCGCTGCCGAAGATCCGGTAGACGACGTCGGACGGCACTTCCGCCACCTCGGCGAGCGGCGCCCCCGACAGCGTCTCGGCGAGGATCACCGTCATCGCCATCGCCGAGATGCCTTGCGGATTCTCGACCGCGAAGTGGAAATCGAGCGTCCCATCGGCGCGTGGAACCGCCCAGACGTAGGCCTGCGATTCGCAGCCCGGCACCTTGTGGGCCGGATCGAACGGCGGCGAGGCGATCCTCTCCGGCACGCGCCGATAGCGCTTGGCGACCGAGATCAGCGCGTCGATCCGCTCGGCGCGGTCCGAGAGCAGGTCGAGGTCGGCGAGAAACTGCGAGAGCTTTCTGGGTAGGAGACTCATCCGTGAGGTCGATGCGCCTGCGCTACTTCTCGATCGGAACGCCCACCAGATTTCCCCATTCGGTCCAGCTGCCGTCATAGTTGCGCACCTTCGGATAGCCCAACAGGTAGGTCAGCACGAACCAGGTGTGGCTGCTGCGCTCGCCGATCCTGCAGTAGGCGATCACGTCGTCTCCCGGCCGCAGGCCCTGCTCCACTTCGTAGATCGCGCGCAGCTCGGTGGCGCCCTTGAAGGTGCCGCTCTCGGCCACGACCGCCCTTCCCCAGGGCACGTTCCGGGCGCCGGGAATGTGCCCGCCGCGCAGCGCGCCTTCGTTCGGATAGCTCTCCATGTGCAGGCGGGCACCCGTGTACTCCTCCGGGCTGCGGACGTCGACCAGCGGCCGGCGGGCCTCCAGGTGCTTCATCACCTGATCGCGGAAGGCGCGAATCCGGGAGTCGTCGCGCTCCGGCGCCCGGTAGTTCGTGGCCGCATGCTCCGGCGCCTCGCGGGTCAGCGCCCGCCCCTCGCGCTCCCACTTCAGCCGGCCGCCGTCCATCACCCGCGCCGCGCGGTGGCCGAAGAGCTGGAACACCCAGAAGGCATAGCACGCCCACCAGTTGCTCTTGTCGCCGTAGAAGACGACGGTCGTCTCCGGGGTCGCCCCGAGCCGGGACATCAGGCGCTCGAAGCCCTCGCGCTGCAGATAGTCGCGCCGCACCGGGTCGTTGAGATCGCGCACCCAGTCGACCTCGACCGCTCCCGGCAGGTGCCCCATCGGATAGAGCAACGGATCCTCGTTCGATTCGACGATGCGCACCGCCGGATCGCTCAGGTGCGCGGCGACCCAGTCGGTGGAGACCAGAACCTCGGGATGGGCGTAGCCGCGGGCGGTGATGTCGGACATGCGAAGCCTCCTTCCGCCGTAAACAGTACTCCTTTGGTCCTTATTGCGCCAGCCCCGCTTCCCGTCGCTCCAGACTCCCGGCCGGCTCAGTGGACTGCGGAGGCGAGAAACAGCTCCGACAGGACGCGCGGGTAGCTGTACACGTAGTGCGCGCCGTCGGGGGTGATCACCGGCGGGCGGATGAACCCGACTCCCGCGGGATCCGGCGGCGCGAGATCCTTCCAGCGCTCACGATGGCCGTCGGCCAGGCGCACGCGGTCGACGTGCGCCGGCATCTCGCCCGGTTTGTAGACGAACAGCGACAGGCCGTCGGCGCTCCAGCGCAGCGGCTGCTCGTCGGGCGCGATCCACCGCAGCTCCTGCGGCGCGCC
>JBLMYC010000055.1:0-10107 GCA_050258075.1 Acidobacteriota bacterium | reverse complement strand
GGATGCGCCACAGCGCCTCGAGGGCGCGGCTGAACGCCAGCTCGTCCATCGCCGCGCGGTACTCGGGGATCGCCACCCGCGCCGCGGCGAGGACCGGATTGTCGTCGCAGGCGACCGGCGGGGTCTTGCCGTCGAACGCGCTGCGCGCCAGGGTGACGACCCGGCTCGCGGTGTTGCCGAGATCGTTCGCGAGGTCGCTGTTGAAGCGGTCGACGAACGCTTCGTCCGAGAACGAGGCGTCGAGCCCGAACACCATCTCGCGCAGCAGGAAGTAGCGCAGCGGATCGGCGCCGAAGCGCTCGAGCAGGTGATCGGGACGCACCACGTTGCCGACCGATTTCGACATCTTCTTCTCGTCGCGCAGCCACCAGCCGTGCGCCCAGATCGTGGTCGGCAGCGGCAGCCCGGCCGACATCAGGAAAGCCGGCCAGTACACGGCGTGGAAGCGCAGGATGTCCTTGCCGACCAGGTGCAGGCGCGGCCCGTGGTCTCCCGCCCAGAACGTCTCGTAGCGCTCGGCGTGCGGCTGGCCGAAGCCGAGCGCGCTGACGTAGTTCGAGAGCGCGTCGAGCCAGACGTACACCGTGTGCCCGGGATACCCCGGGAAGGGAATCCCCCAGGCGACGTTGGCGCGCGAGATCGAGAGGTCGCGCAGGCCGGCCTCGACGAACGCCCGCACCTCGTTGCGGCGCGTCGCCGGCTGCACCGACTCGGGATGGCGGTCGTACCACTCGAGCAGCTTCTGCTGGTAGCGCGACAGGCGGAAGAAGACGTTCTCCTCCGAGCGCCATTCGGCGGCCGTCTCGTGCACCGGGCAGCGGTTGCCGGGCTGCAGGAGCTCCTTCTCGGTGTAGAACGTCTCGCAGCCGGTGCAGTACCAGCCCTCGTGGCGATCGCTGTAGAGGTCGCCCGCCGCGGCGATGCGGCCGATGATCTCGGCGACCCCGCGGGCGTGGCGCTCCTCCGTGGTGCGGATGAAGTCGTCGTGGGTGATGCCGAGCTGCCGCCACAGCGCGTGGTAGCGGGCCACCACCCGGTCGGCGAGCTGGAGCGGCGTCACGCCTTCCTTGGCGGCGGCGCGCTCGATTTTCTGGCCGTGCTCGTCGGTTCCGGTGAGGAAGTACGTGCGGTCGCCGGCCAGCCGGCGATAGCGCGCGATGACGTCGGCGACGACCGTCGTGTAGATGTGCCCGATGTGAGGCAGATCGTTGACGTAGTAGATCGGCGTCGTGACGTAGAACGTGCGCATGAAGAAAAAATCCTATCAGACGCGAAAGCGGCGTCCGGCCCACGACTCTATGGACCGGACGCCGCTTCACCCTCCACGCGCCGGCGGGCGCGCCCGCCGGCACGGATCCCTCAGTGATGGCCGCCCGAGTCGACCTCGATGCGCGAAGCCAGCATCGTCGTAGTGTCGTAGCGCGCCTGCACGCGATCGCCGTCGTGAATGTCGGCGGCGGTGCCGGTCTGCCCGTCACCGAGCTCGATCTGGGTCGTGCTGTCGATCGTCAGCGTGACCGCCGTGCCCTCCTCGGGCGTCACCGTCAGGCCCGAGGCGCTGACCCCCGACGCGATTCCCTCGACCTCGGCCTGGGTTGGCGGCGGGGTCTCCGGGCCCTGCACCTCGATCCACTGCGCCAGCATCGTGGTCGTGTCGTAGCGCACGTGCACACGGTCGCCATCGTGGATGTCGGCGGCGGTCCCGGCGTGATTGTCGCCGAGCTCGATCTGGGTCGTGCTGTCGATCGTCACCGTGACCGCCGCCCCGTGCTCGGGGGTCACGGTGAGGCCCGTGGCGCTGGCTCCCGACGCGATCCCCTCGACTTCGCCGCTCGAGTGCGGATCGCCTCCCTGGCTGCTGGCCTCGATCTGCAGGGCGTTCATCGAGCTGTCGTACTGCGCGCTCGCGTGGTCGCCCTGCACGATCTGATCGAGGGTCGCGGTCTGGTCGTCGAGCGTGATCTGGGTGTTGCTCGTGACGTTGAGCGTGATCGCGGTGCCGCCGTTCGCCGGGTTGATGGTGATCGTCATGGCGGTGGTGTCGACCGCGGCCACCGTCCCGACCACCTCCTGGTGCTGCGTCTCGGCGCTCTCGGCGTGAATCGAGAAAGCGTCGAACGACACCGGGTCGTACTCGGCCTCGGCGCGCTGGCCGACCGCGAGATCGGCGAACGTGGCGCTGGCATCGTCCAGCGTGATCGTCGTGCTGCTGTCGGTGTGCACCGTCACGTCGCTGCCATGCTGGGGATGGATGGTCACGTCGGTGCCGTTGATCGCCGAGATCGTGCCCTCGACGTTCGCCTCCTCGGGGCCGTCGGCCTCGACGTCGGTCGCGGTGCTCGAGCTCGAGCTGCCGCTCGAGCTGGCGCGGGAATTGGTCGCGGCGACGTGCACGGTCACGATGTCCTGCTGGGTGATCTTGCCGAGGGTGGAGATCGAACCGTTACGGCTGACGATCGTCTGAGCGGTGATCACGAACGATCGGCTGCCTCCGGGCGCCGATACGGTGAGGCTCTGCCCGGCGGGATCGATCGTGGCGACGCGGCCGCGCACGGTGACCAGCGCCGGCCCGCTGGCGGCCAGGCTCACCACCACCTTGCTCCGCATGTCGACGCGGGCCCGCAGGGTGTCGCGCGGCGCCAGGCCGGGGAGCGCCACCGCCTTCCCGTTTCGGGTCAGACGGGTCGAGCGCACGACGTTCAGGGTGACCAGTCCGGCGCCGGTGGTCACCTTGAGGCTGGCGGTGGCTGGCGAGACGGTCGCGATGGTGCCGTTCAGGGTCCGCACGGTGCGGGCGAAGCCGGGGACCGCCAGGGCCAGGAACACGGCCATCAGCGCCAGGACGGGTCGAGCTAGGGGTCGTCGCATTCTCGTGATCCTCCATGGGTTCCGAAGACAGCCATCTCCTCGGTGCCGGCCGCAGCCGGCGGGTCACGAGTAAGTACCATGCTTATATGGCGAAGTTCAAATAAATAATTCTTTATGCTCCCGCCCGCCCGGAGGGCGGCGAGAAATCAGGCGGGCTGGATGTCGCTGGCAGCGAAGCGGTACACCTCGCCGCAGAAGACGCACTCGGCCTCGATCGAGCCGTCCTCGCGGCGCAGGTGCTCGCGATCCTCGGGGGCAAGGAGCGCCATGTGGCGCCGCAGTCGCTCGCGGCTGCATCGGCAGCGATAGCGCAGCGGCTGGGCCTCGCGGTCCTCGGCCGCAAGGCCATCCAGCACCCGGGCCTGGACACCCTCGAGGCCGTGCTCCTCGAGAGCCCGGCTGATCCCGGCCAGGCCGCCGAGGTTGCGCTCGAGTTGTCCGATCGTCTCGCCTGGGGCGTCCGGCATCGCCTCGACGATCATGCCGCCTGCCGCCGCGATCCCGAACGGGCGGGTCAGGACCCCGAGCAGCACCACCGAGCGGGTCTGCTCGCTCTGCTCGAGGTAGTGCGCGACGTCGTCGCCGATCTCGCCGGTCTGCAGCGCCACCTGGCTCTCGTAGCTGCCGCCGTCGTGCTCGCGCAGCACGCGCAGGAAGCCGCGCCCGACCGCGCCCCCGACGTCGAGCTTGCCAGCGGGAGTCGGAGGGAGGTCGACGTGCGGGTTGCCCACCATGCCGCGCAGGTTGCCGGCCTCGTCGACCTCCGCGATCACCCGCCGCAGCGGTCCGTCGCCGCGCACCTCGAGCACCAGGCGCGCCGCGTTCTTGACCGCCAGACGGAGCAAGAGCGCCGCCCCCGACAGGCAGCGGCCGAGCGCCGCCGCCGCGACCGGCGAGAGGTCGAGGCGGCCGCGCGCCTCTTCCACCACCGGCGTCAGGTCCACCGCCGCCCAGCGCAGGGCGCCGCCGGCGGCGACGCCCAGCCGCAGCGTGCCGTCCCGGCCGCCGCCTGGCGTCTCGCTCACGACAGGCCGCCGCTCGCCGCCAGCGCGGCGCGCCACACCTCGCGCCAGGGTATGCCGCGCTCGATCGCGATGCGCCGGCAGTCCTCGTACTCGGGAGAGGCCGACAGGGCCCGGCCGCCGAACACCCCGCGCTTGATCCGCACCGGACCCCACGGCGTCTCCACGGATTCCTGGCTGCGCTCGGCTTCGAAACGCGCCGCCGCGTGGTAGCGGCAGCCCAGCGAGCCCGACTCGGCAAGCAGCAGGCCGGCCATCGCTTCGAGCCGCTCTCGGCGGCAGAGGACGGTGACCAGCGTGCCGGGCCGGTTCTTCTTCATCTGCACTGCCGTGAAGAAGGCGTCGAGCGCCCCGGCCTCGAGCAACCGCTCGAGCAGGAAGCCGAACGCCTCTCCCGGCAGGTGGTCGATCTCGCATTCGATCACCATCACGCTGCCGGTGCCGCTGCTTTCGCTGGCAAGGCGACCGCGCATCAGCCGCACGGCGTTCGGGCGGTCGCCGAGCTGACGTTTGCCGAGCCCGTAGCCCACCGCCTCGATTGCCAAGGGCGGCAGCTCGGTGAACTCGTCGACCAGCTCGGCAAGCAGGACGGCACCGGTCGGCGTCAGCAGCTCGCCGTATGGCGAGCCGTAGATCGGCACGCCTTGCAGGAGCAGCGCCGTGGCCGGCGCCGGCACCGGCAGCCGGCCGTGCGCCGTCCCCACGGTGCCACCGCCGACGTTAACCGGTCCGCAGGTCAACCGCTCCGGCGCCAGGTGCTCGATCGCGACCGCCGCGCCCACCAGGTCGACGATTGCGTCGACCGCGCCGACCTCGTGGAAATGGACGCGTTCGATCGGAACGCCGTGCACGCGCGCCTCGGCCTCGCCGAGCCGGCTGAAGAGCTGGAGAGCTCTTTCCTTGACGAGTTCGGACAGCGCGCTTCCCCCGATGCCGTCGCGGATCTCCTTCAGCGAACGCTCGGGACCGTGGGCGTGGCGATGGGAGTGCCGGGGCTCCACGGCGGCCGCCGAGAGATCCTCGTGTACCTGGGGATGCTCGTGGCCGAGCGTCGATGGTGGATTCTCTTCCTCCTCGGGATCGGGCCCTTCGATCGGCTTCCCATGCTCGAGAACTCGGAACCGCGTCCCGACGACGCCGCCTCGGCTCGCTTTGCGGATCTCGATTCCGACCCCCGGCAGGCCGAGCCGACCCAGCGCCTCGACGAGCACCGCCTCCGGCAATCCCAGGTCGAGGCAGGCGCCGAGGAACATGTCGCCGGCCATGCCGCTCCAGCAGTCGAGGTGGTATCCACTCACGCGGTGGAAACTACCACGCGCCGCGCTGCCGCAAGGACGTCCAGGCGCCCGCAGTCCCCAGCACGAGATGGTCCACGAGCCGCACGCCGACGATCTCTCCCGCCTCCGCGACGCGGCGCGTGAACGCCAGATCCTCGGCGCTCGGGCTGGGGTCGCCGCTCGGGTGGGTGTGGAAGACGACCACCCCGGCGGCCCCGCGCAGCAGCCCTTCCTTCAGGATCGCCCGCGGCTCGGCCGCGGCGCGCGACAGCGTGCCGCGAAACAGCTCACGCTCGCCGAGCAGCCGGTTGCGGGTGTCGAGGTAGAGCGCGCCCATCACCTCCTGGTCGGGTAGGCCATAGCGCAGCGTCAGGTAGCGCGCCACCGCCGCGGGATGCCCGAGGAGGTCGCGCTCCGGGAGCTGGGCGCGGGCCAGACGTCGGCCGAGCTCGATCGCGGCGCGCACCGCCGCCGACTTCGCGGGACCGATGCCCGAGCGCCGCAGCGCCGGGGGCGCGAGACCGGGCAAACCCTCGAGACCGCCCGACTCGCGCAGCAGGTCGCGCGCCACGTCGAGCGCCGAAGCTCCGCGCCGGCCGGTGCGCAGCAAGACCGCCAGGAGCTCGGCGTCCGAGAGCGCCGCCTCCCCGCTCTCCAGCAGGCGCTCGCGCGGCCGCTCCTCGGGCGGCAGCTCACGAATCAGGAGGGCGTTCGACACGCGCGAAGAGCGTCGGTGAGGGTCGGCAGCACGAGGCTCGCCGGGTCGCGCAGCTTGAGCGCTGCGAGCCATGAGAGCGGCGTCGGCTCGGGGTTGACCTCGATCACGGCGGCACCCTGGTCGTAGGCCAGCTCGATCAGCCCCGCGGCGGGGTACACGGTGGCCGACGTACCCACCGCCACGAAGATCTCCGCCCGGCGCGCCGCCCGCGTCGCCGCCGCCAGGGCGTCGTCGGGCAGCAGCTCGCCGAACCAGACGACGTCGGGGCGCAGCGCTCCACCGCAGGCACAGCGCGGCGGCTCACCCGGGCGCTCGAGCGCATCGGCGAACGGGATCGACGCCGCGCAGGACACGCAGCGGGCGCGAAACAGGCTGCCGTGGAGCTCGAGAACGTCCCGCGCCCCGGCGCGCTGGTGGAGATGGTCGATGTTCTGCGTCACCAGCGTGAAGGACGGAAACAGGTCCTGCCAACTGGCGAGCGCCACGTGCCCGGGGTTGGGCCGCGCCGCCGCCATCGTGCGGTGGCGCTCGGCGTACCAGCGCCACACTCTCGCCGGCTGGCGCTCGAACGCCTCCGGCGTCGCCAGGTCCTCGGGCCGGAACTTCTCCCACAGCCCGTCCGCGCCGCGGAAGGTACCCAGCCCGCTCTCCGCCGAGATCCCGGCGCCGGTGAAGGCCACGACCCGCGAGGCGGAATGCAGGCGCTCGGCGAGAGCCGGTGGGAGGAGCAGCATCGATCCATTCTAGTCAGCTGGGTCCTCGGTTGACCGAGCGGGGATGACTCCCGCGAGGAGCGACTGGCCTGCTCGCGCTTTGGCGGAAGGCGTCTTCTGCCTTCCGACAGCGAGCCCAAAGGAGCCCTCGCGGGAGTCATCTCCCGCGCGCGCCCGCGGCCCGTCGCGTTGACAGCAGCGCACGCGCTTGCTACAAACCCGCCCCATGCCCAGCCTGCCGACCAACTTTGGACTTCTCGAGCCGCAGGACAGCGACTACGCAACCAGCCAGGTCGCCGTCCTGCCGGTTCCTTTCGAGCGCACGACCTCCTACGGCAAAGGCACCGCCGCCGGGCCGGCCGCGATCGTGCGCGCCTCGCAGGCGATGGAGCTGTGGGACGAGGAGCTGCAGAGCGAGCCCTATCGCCAGGGCATCGCCACCTTGCCGCCGTTCCTGCCCGAGGCCTTCGCCATGGAGCCGGCGATGGCCGAGCTGCAGGAGGAGTGCCGGCGCCACCTCGCGGCGGGCAAGTTCCTGGTCACGCTCGGCGGCGAGCACAGCCTGACGATCGCCCCGGTGCGCGCCACGCGCCAGGTCCACGGCGAGATCGGCGTCGTGCAGTTCGACGCCCACGCTGACCTGCGGGCGGAGTTCGACGGCACGCCGTACAGCCACGCCAGCGTCATGCGCCGGGTGGTCGAGGACGGCATTCCGACCCTGGCGGTCGGCATCCGTTCGCTCTCCCGGCCCGAGGCCGACCTGGTACGCGAGCGCCAGCTGTCGATCCTTTGGGGCCACGAGCTGGCGATCGCGGCGAAGCTCTTCGAGCCGCTCCTCGCCCAGCTTCCGGACCGCATCTACCTGACCTTCGACGTCGACTACTTCGATCCCGCTCTGATGCCGGCGACCGGTACGCCGGAGCCCGGGGGCGGGCACTGGTATCCGACCCTGGCGCTCCTCCAGACGCTGTTCCGCACCAAGACGGTCGTGGCGATGGACGTCGTCGAGCTGGCGCCGATCGGTGGCGTCCCGGCGAGCGACTTCCTGACCGCCAAGCTGATCTACAAGTGCCTGGGCTACCGCGACCGCAAGCGCGCCTGAGCGCGTCGCGCCGCCCTACCCCGCCAGGACCGAGCCGCCGTTCACGTTGAGGATCTCGCCGGTGATGTGCCGCGCCAGGGGCGAGGCGAGGAACACGACCGCTCCGGCGATGTCCTCGGCGGTCGCCACCCGGCGCAGCGGGATCGCCTCGAGGATCGCGGCGCGGTCCGGGCCATGCAGCGCCTCGGCCGACATGTCGGTGTCGACCCAGCCCGGCGCCACCGAGTTCACCCGGATCCGCGGCCCGAGCTCGGTCGACCACGCCTTGGTGGCCGAGATCAACGCCCCCTTGCTCGCCGCGTAGGGGCTGTAGAAGGCCTCGCCGCGCTGCCCGGCGGTGGAGGTCAGGTTCACGATGTTGCCGTCGCTGGAGCGCTCGAGCAGCGGCACCACCTCGCGCGCGCAGAGGAACGCCGCGGTGACGTTGATGTCCCAGGTCTGGCGCAGCAGCCGCTCGTCGAGCGTGGCGAGCGGATTGCGCACCCAGATCCCGGCGTTGTTGACCAGACAGTCGAGGGTACCCCACTCGCCGCGCACGAAAGCCACCAGCTCCCGAACCTGATCGGGATCCCCGAAGTGGGCGCGGCAGGCGATGTGCGGCTGGCCGGGAGCGATCTGCCGCGCCACCTCGAGCACCTCCGCCGCGGCCTGCTGATGGGCGGCATAGTGCACGCAGACCGCCGCTCCGGCGCGCGCGAACAGCGTGCAGCAGGCGGCGCCGATGCCCCGGCTGCCGCCGGTGACGAGCACCCGGCGGCCCGCGAGGTCGATCACGCGCCCTGCTCCACCACCAGGGCGATCCCCTGGCCGCCGCCGATGCAGGCCGACGCCACGCCGACGCCGCCGCCGCGCCGCGCCAGCTCCTTGAGCAGGGTGAGGGTGATGCGGGCCCCGCTGGCGCCGAGCGGATGGCCGAGCGCGATCGCGCCGCCGTTCACGTTCAGCTTCTCGACGTCGAGCGTCAGGTCGCGCACCACCGCCAGGATCTGGCCGGCGAAGGCCTCGTTGATCTCGAACAGGTCGACGTCCCCCATCGTCATCTTGGCCTTCTCCAGCGCCTTGCGGATCGCCGGCGACGGTCCGATCCCCATGCGCGACGGCTCGACGCCGACGACCGCCCACGAGACCAGCCGTCCGAGCGGCTTCTTGCCCCAGGCCTTCGCCTGGTCGGCCGTCGTCAGCAGCAGCATCGCCGCCCCGTCGACGATCCCCGAGGCGTTGCCCGCGGTGACGAAGCCGTCCTTGTCAAAGGCGGTGGGCAGCTTGCCCAGGTTGTCCATGGTCGTCTCCGGCCGCGGGTGCTCGTCCTTCTCGATCATCCGCTTGCGGCTGCCGCGCCCGACCTCGACCGGCGCGATCTCCTGCGCCAGCTTGCCAGCGGCGATCGCCGCCGCGGCGCGCTGCTGCGACATCAGGGCGTACTCGTCCTGGTCGCGGCGCGAGATCGAAAAGTCGCGGGCCAGGTTGTTCGAGGTCTGCGCCATGTAGAACCCGCAGTAGCTGTCGAGGAGAGCGATCATCAGCAGGTCCTCGAGCTTGCCCTGGCCGAGCTTGAAGCCGCTGCGCGCGCCCCAGATCACGTGCGGGGCCTGCGACATGTTCTCCATGCCGCCGACGAGACAGGTCGAGGCCTCGCCGGCCAGCATCATGTGGGCGCCGGACAGGATCGCCTGGATGCCCGAGCCGCACAGGCGGTTCACGGTCAGCGCCGGCACCTCCTTCGGCACCCCCGCTTTGAGCATCACGTGGCGGGCGCCGTAGATCGCGTCGGGCGAGGTCTGCAGGGCGTTGCCGACCACGGCGTGATCGACCACCGCCGGATCGATGCCGGTGCGGGCGAACAGGGCCTTCGCGGCATGGGCGCCGAGGTCGATCGCCGACACCTCGGCGAAGGATTCGTTGAACTCCGCCATCGGGGTACGCACCCCGTCGAGCAGAACGAGATCGCGAATGGACGTCACGGATTGCCTCCTCGGGAAGTTCGTTGCGACAGCGCCCGGGGAGGGCCCCCGGACTCGGCTATCATCTCGCAAACCCCGAGTCTTTGCATCGAGCGGACCTGTCTAGTCGAGCTGAGCCACCGCGAGATGGTGGAAGCGGCGCCGCCACGGCCGGAGGTCGGAGCGCGCGTCGAGGCGGTGCCCGAGCAGGACGCAGAGGAGTCGCCGGCGGGGGTCGATCCACAGGCTGCCCCCGGTGAAGCCCACGTGGCCGAACGATCGGGGATCGAGCGCCGGCCCGGCGGTGCCGCGTATGCGGCCGCGGGCCCAACCCAGGGCGTACAGGCCTCGCGGACCGCCGAGCGCGCGCTCCACCTGCCGGCCGGTCAGCACGCGCCGGGGCTGCAGCCACTCCCTGCCCAGCGCCAGCAGGGCGGCGGCATCACCGAACAGCCCCGCGTGCGCCG
>JBLMYC010000054.1:0-2644 GCA_050258075.1 Acidobacteriota bacterium | reverse complement strand
TTTCAGAACGCTCGCCGCGCCGGAGGTGGCCGACATAGAGCGAAGGCGGATCGGCCACCGCATCGGCGGTGACCTCCCCGCCGAGCGTCAGCGTGAGCACCGGCTGCGCCGGGTCGTTGCTGTAGACCGTCACGCTGCGTTGCACGCGTCCGTGGCTCTGATCGGTGTCGCAGCGGACGGCGACCGACCCGGCCGCTCCCGGAGCCACGGTGGACGGCTGTGCCACTACCGCCGCGCAGTCGCAGGACGTCTTCACATTGTCGACGAGAAGAGCGCTGCCACCGTCGTTGCGGAAGTCGAACCGGTGCTGGAGCGGCTCGCCTTGCTCGACGGTGCCCAGCTCCTGGGCGTTGGAGGCAAAGACGAGCTTGGGCGGCTGCTGGGGCGCGCCACCCTCGGGCCCGCAGCCCGCCAGCGTGACGAGCGCGAGAACAACGGCCCGCGCCTGATGCGCTCGCGCGCTTCGCGTTTGCTCGGAGGTGCGGGGAAATTCTCGTTTCAGAGGAGGAACCCGTCCAGGGCAGTAGCGCGATGATGCGCGTCGGCCGTCATGGTTCCTCCCTAATGGATCGGCGCCGAGAGAGTCAATGTCGGCGCCACGGCCCGGCGGAACGACGAGCGTGGAGATCCCGGAAGCCCTCCGCGGTTGCCAGCAAGCCATGGCGGGCTATACTCGCCGCGTGCGATCGCGGGACCTGGAAGCGCTCCAGTTCGATCGGGTGCGAGCCGAGCTGGCGACGTTTGCGTGCTCGAACCCGGGGCAGGAGGCGTGCCAGCGGATCGCCCCGACGAGCTCGCTCGACGACGCTCGTGCCGAGCTCGGCCGAACCTGGGAGTATCATCGCTGGCTGGAACGGCACGGCAGCGCGCCGATCGCCGAGTTCCCCGAGATTCGTCCGGCGCTGAAGAGCGCCGCCCACCCCGGCTTCGTGCTCGATGCGGCCGGGTTGCTGGCGATCCGGAGCGTTCTGCAGGTCGCGCGGCAGGCGCGCGCCGCGCTGCTCAAGCAGGCGGATGCGTTGCCCGGACTGGCGGATCTGCCGGCGCAGCTGCAGCCCTTGCCCGGTCTGCTGGCGGCCCTGGAGCGAGCGCTCGACGACCACGGCGCCGTCACCGACGACGCCAGCGACGAGCTCGCCACTGTGCGCCGGACGTTGCGGCGCCTGCGCGACCAGCTCACCCGGCGGCTCGAGGACATGCTCAACCGGCCGGGTCTCGCCGACGTGATCTCCGAGCAATACGTGACGCTGCGCAACAACCGGTTCGTGATCCCGGTCAAGGCGTCGCATGCCTCGCGGGTGTCCGGCGTGGTGCAGGATCGCTCGGTGTCGGGCGAGACGGTCTTCGTCGAACCGCTCTTTGCCGTCGACCTCAACAACCAGCTGATGATGGCGGCGCGCGAAGAGGAGGCCATCGTGCGGCGCATCCTGGCCGACCTGACCGATCTCGTGCGCCAGGAGATCGCGGCGACCGGCGCCAACTTCGCCGCCCTGGTCGCCCTCGACGTGCTGACCGCCAAGGCGCGCTTCGCGCGCCGTTACCGTTGCTCGCAGCCGTTGCTCGGCTCCGATCAGGTGCGCATCCGCCAGGCGCGCCACCCGGTGCTGCTGTTCACCGGCCGGTCGGTGACCCCGGTCGACCTGCTGATTCCGCCGGGGCAGCGCAGCTTGGTGATCACCGGACCCAACACCGGCGGCAAAACCGTCGCTCTCAAGGCCGTCGGGCTGTTGGCGCTGATGGCGCAGAGCGGCCTGCTGATCCCCGCCGCGGAGGAGAGCTGCCTGCCCTGCTTCACCGGGGTGTTCGCCGACGTCGGCGACGCGCAGAGCATCGAGCGCAATCTGTCGACCTTCTCGGCCCACATGGCCAACCTGACGGAGGTGCTGGCGCACGACCTCGAGGGCGCCCTGGTGTTGCTCGACGAGCCCGGGGTCGGTACCGACCCCGACGAAGGGGCCGCCCTCGCCATCGGGCTGCTGCAGACGCTCGAGGCGGCCGGCGCGCGGGTGGTGCTGACCACCCACGGCAGCCCGGTGAAGATCTTCGCGCTGAGCCGCGACTCGTGCCTCACGGCCGCGGTCGACTTCGACGTCGCGACGCTCACCCCGTATTATCGGCTGAGCTATCACTCCCTTGGCGAGAGCTTGGCCCTGCCGATTGCGCGGCGCCTCGGGCTGCCGGAGGCGGTGCTCGAGGCGGCCCGGGCGGCACAGTCGGAGCAGTCGAAGGCCTTCGGGGCCGCCGTCGCGCGGCTGGAGGAGAGCCGGCGCCTGTTCGAGGCGCGCCACGCGGAAGCCGAGGGCCACGCCCAGCTCCTTGCCGAGCAGCAGCGCGAGAGCGAGCAACTGCTCGCCGAGCTGCGCGAGCGGCGACGGCAGCGCTGGCGCGACGAGCTGTCGGCGGCGAGAGCTTTCGTGCGCTCGGTGAAGCAGCAGGGCCGCGAGCTGCTGGCGGAGATCGAGCGTGGCGTCGCCGACCGCCGAGCTCTAGCGGCGTTCGTGGCGCAGCAGGAACAGGCGATCGGCGAGCAGGCGGTCGCCAGCGGCGAGGTCGACGAGAGGCCGGTCGCCAGCGGGCCGCCGCGCGTGGGCGACACGGTCGAGGTGGGCACCCAGGGAATTGCCGGGCAGCTGCTGTCGGTCAA
>JBLMYC010000053.1:0-5550 GCA_050258075.1 Acidobacteriota bacterium | reverse complement strand
CCAATCAAGGTCCGTGGGCCTTCCCCCTTCGCTCCGAGACCCAAACTGAGCCACTACCCAGACCTCGCCCGCCCGGGCGGGGGGTTGCCCGCCGGCCGCGCTGGTGCCACCCTGGTCGAGGGTGATTCCATGCACTATCGAGATCGCATCGAGGCGGGCCGGGTGCTGGCGCGGGCCCTGGATCGCTACCGCGGCCGGACCGACGTGCTGGTCCTCGCCCTGCCGCGCGGCGGCGTCCCGGTCGGGGCGGAGATCGCGCGCCATCTCGGCGCTCCGCTCGACCTGCTGATCGTCCGCAAGCTGGGCGCCCCGGGTAACGAGGAGTTGGCGATGGGCGCCATCGCCTCCGGCGGCGTGCGGGTCCTGAACCCGGACATCGTCGCCACCCTCGGCGTCTCCGAGGCGACGATCGCCCGCGTCGCGGCGCGCGAGCAACGCGAGCTCGAGCGGCGCGAGCTCGCCTATCGCGGCGACCGCCCGCGGCCTCCGGTCGAGGGCCGCACGGTGATCCTGGTCGACGACGGGGTCGCCA
Organism: Acidobacteriota bacterium; assembly: GCA_050258075.1. Lineage (GTDB taxonomy): Bacteria > Acidobacteriota > Thermoanaerobaculia > Multivoradales > JAGPDF01 > JBLMYC01. The sequence continues at coordinate 5,018 of JBLMYC010000053.1, read as the reverse complement.
CCGGCTCGACGATCCGCGCCGCGCTGCAGGCGCTCACCCTGCAGAAGCCGAAGCGCATCGTGGTCGCCGTCCCGGTCGCCTCGACCAGCGCCCACCAGCACCTGCTCCGGGAAGCGGACGAGGTCGTCTGCCCCGAGGTCTCGTCCTTCTTCTTTGCGATCGGCGAGTTCTACGACGACTTCTCGCAGACCTCCGACGAGGAGGTCCGTGCCCTGCTCGCACCCGCCGCGACCTCGCGCCTCGCGCGCTGACGCCGGCCCCGGCTCAGCCGCGGTCGACCAGCCGCTCACTCGCCTGCCACAGACGGCGGCCGAGCTCGAGGTCGTAGGACGCATCCGAGGAGCGCACCGCGCGGCGGTCGACGAAGTACCTCCCGCTGACTCCGGCGAGCGCCAGGTCGGTGGCCAGCCAGACCGCCGTGTCGGCGCCCCGTTCGGGCGAGCGCATGAACGGCTTGCCGACCTCGTACAGGGTGGAAAACGTCGCGCCGCCGCCGCGTCCGAAGCCGGTCGCGACGACGCCGGGGTGCAGGCAGTTCGCGGTCACGGCGCTGGGGTCGAGCCGCCGCGCCAGCTCGTACGTGAACACCACGTTGGCGAGCTTCGAACGGGCGTAGGCGCGCATCGCCGAGTAGCCGCGCTCGCTCATCAGGTCGTCGAAGTCGAGGCGCGCCGTCGAGTGGACGGCCGAGGCGACGTTCACGATCCGCGCCGGGTGGTTGGCGCGCAGCACCGGCTCGAGCTCGCGGGTGAGCAGGAAGTAGCCCAGATGATTGAGCGCGAACGTGCTCTCGATGCCGTCCGCGGTCACCTGCCGCTCACCGAACAGCGCACCGGCGTTGTTGACCAGCACCGCGAGGCGCGGCAGGCGCTGGCGGGCCTGCGCCGCCAGTCGGCGCACCTCGGACTGCAGCGCGAGATCGGCCACCAGCAGCTCGACCTTGCCGCCCGCCGCCGCCAGCTCGGCCGCGACCCGCTCGCCTTTCTCCGGCTGGCGCGCCACGATCCCCACCGTGATGCCACGCCGCAGCAGCGCGCGCGCCACCTCCTTGCCGATGCCGCTCGTCGCGCCGGTCACCAGCGCCTCGACCGGCGTGCCGCGGCTTGCGCAGCCTGCGTCCTGCGGCGCCTCCATCGGCGGGCAATCTACCAAACGCCCGGCGCCGGGCTAGACTCTCGCCGTCGATGACTGTCGCCGAGACCCACAGTACCGCCTCGCCGTCCCGCTGGCGGGTCAGGTCGCGTGCCCTGGCCTTCGCCGCGGCGACCGGCCTCGCCTCGGTTGGCCTCTTCCTCGGCCTGCTCGTCCTGGCGCCACTGCCGCGGGCCCGGGCGCGCTGGGCGAGCCTCGCGCAGACCCTGTGGGCGCGCGCCTCGCTGCGCATCCTGCGGCTGCGGGTGACGGTCGCCGGCGACCCTCCACGTCCGCCCTTCTTCCTGGTCTCCAACCACCTGAGCTATGTCGACATCCTGGTGATCGCCAGCCGGCTGCCGTGCGTGTTCGTTTCCAAGGCCGAGGTCGCGGACTGGCCGGTCATGGGACGCGTGGTGCGCGCCGTCGGCACGATCTTCGTCGATCGTGCGCGCAAGGGAGACGTGCCGCGTGTCCTGCAAGCGCTGGAGCGCGCCTTCGCGGTCGGCCGCGGGGTCGTCCTCTTTCCCGAGGGAACCAGCAGCTCCGGCGAGACGGTGCGACCCTTTCGCTCGCCGCTGCTCGAGCTGCCGGCGCGGCGCGGCGAGCCGGTCTACGCCGCGGCCCTGCTGTACCGCACGCCGCCCGGCGAGCGGCCGGCCTCCGAGGCCGTCTGCTGGTGGAGCGACGTCGACCTGCAACGCCACGCCGCCGGCGTCCTCGCCCTGCCCTCGATCGAAGCCGAGCTGACGTTCTCCCCCGCGCCGCTCCACGAGCTCGATCGCAAGCAGCTCGCGAACCGGCTCTGGCAGGAGGTGGCGCGCCTCCACCGCGGGCTTGCCGCGCCCGGCTGAGCCGCGCCGGCGGAGCGGCCCCGCCGGCGCCTGCTAGCATTCCCCGGCCGATGCCGTTCGCCTACTACCGCCGTCTGTCGCCCCGCCAGAAGAAGGTCTACCAGAAGAGCGACGCGATCGCCGAGATTCACCTCCCCGATCCGGCGGCGCTGCGCCCGCAGATCGATGAGCTGTCGGCGGCCCTCGTCGACGACGAGCGCCACCGGGTCGAGCGGATCTGCCAGGGGCTCGCCGACGCCGCCCTGCGCCAGCTCGGCACGCCCCCGGTGCGGGTCGCGGTGCTCGCGGTGCGCCCCAGCCACGACTGGGGCGAGCTGCACGGCCTCTACGATCCGACCCGCACGGGACCACCGACGATCTCGCTGTGGATGCGCACCGCCCAGCGCCAGCAGGTGGTGGCGTTCCGCACCTTCCTGCGCACCCTGCTCCACGAGCTCTGCCACCACCTCGACTACACCCTGCTGCACCTGGCGGAGTCGTTCCACACCGCGGGCTTCTACAAGCGCGAGTCGAGTCTCTTCCGGCAGCTCGTCGCGGAGAGCGGCGAAGCCGCCGACCCCGGGCCGCGCCGCGGGCCGGCCCGCCCTTGAGGCCTGCTTTCCCGTAAGATGGCTCCGGCAGGGCGCCATGTACAACGAGTTCTTCGGCTTTCGCGAGTCCCCCTTCAACATCACGCCCGATCCCCGGTTCCTGTTCTTCAGCCGCCGGCATCGTGAGGCGTTCGACCACCTGCTGTTCGGGATCCAGGAGCGCAAGGGGTTCATCCAGCTCACCGGCGAGGTAGGGGCGGGCAAGACGACGCTGTGCCGCGCGGTGATGGAGCATCTGGGGCCGAGCTACAAGACGGCGCTGATCCTCAACCCCTGCCTGTCGGCGGCCCAGCTCCTGCGCACCATCCTGGTCGAGCTCGGCCTGAAGCCGCGCATCGATCGCACCGCCTGCCTCGAGGCGCTGAACCGCTTCCTGCTCCGCGAGCTCGAGGCCGGCAACGACGTCGTGCTGTTCATCGACGAGGCCCAGGACCTCTCGCCCGAGCTGCTCGAGCAGATCCGGCTGCTCTCCAACCTCGAGACCGACCACCGCAAGCTGCTGCAGATCGCGCTGATCGGTCAGCCCGAGCTGCGCGACATGCTCAACCAGCGCGGGCTGCGCCAGCTCCGCCAGCGCATCACGGTGCGCTATCACCTGCCGCCGCTCTCCGCCGCCGAGACCGCCGAGTACATCCACTACCGCCTGCACGTCGCCGGCGGGAACTCGCGCCCGACCTTCAGCCGCTGGGCGCTGCGCCGCATCCATCGCTACTCCGGCGGCGTGCCGCGCCTGATCAACGCGGTGTGCGACAAGGCGCTGCTGTGCGGCTACGTGCTGGAGACCGACGAGCTCGACGCGCGCCACGTCGGCCGCGCCATCCGCGAGCTCGAGGGCGAGATCGCATGAGCCTGATCAGCGAGGCGCTGCGGCGAGCCCGCGAGCACGCCATGCGGCAAGGCGACGCCTCGGCGACGCCGCCGCCGTTCCCGATCCTGCCGCCGCCCCCCCGCGAGCGACCGCGCAACCTGATCGCGCTCAGCGTCGCAACCAGCCTCGCGGTCAGTCTCCTCGTCGCGGGCGGGCTCTACCTCCTGCTCGCCCGGCCGGCCGCCGCGCCCGCCCCGGCTCCGGCCACCCCCCCGGCGAAGAGCGCCGGAACTCCGCAGGAGGCGGCGGACGGCGCCCGGTCGGAGGAGCAGACGCCGAGCGCGCGCCCCGAGAAGGAAGCGCCTCGGCGAGAGCTCTCCGCAGCTCGACCAACGCCCACTCCAGCTCCTTCGACTCCTCCGGAGCTCCTGGCGCAGCGCAACGCCACGGTGCCAGTCGATCCCTACCCAGCCACCACGCCGACCGCGGCAACGCCGCTCCGTCCCGCGCCGGCGACCGCCCCGATACCACCCGCCACGCGCGACGCCGATACGAAGGCGTCCGCGGTGCAACTCCCCAACGGCACGCGGGTGACGCTCGACGGCATCGTGTGGGGCGACGCGCCGATCGCCATGCTGAATGGCCGCCTGATGAGCGCCGGCGAGCGCCTCGGAAGCTACACCCTGGCGCGCATCGAGCAGCGGAGAGTGACGCTCCTCGACGACAACGGCAAGACCTACGTCGTCGACCTCGTGCGGTAGGAAAAAGAAGCGCCCCGCCGTGAAGTCCCGGCGGGGCGACGAGAAACGATCCTCTGGTGCCGTGAAGCGGCTTACAGACGGACGACGTTGCGCGCCTGCAGACCCTTCTGGCCCTGCACCACCTCGAAGCTCACGCGATCCCCCTCGTTGAGGCTGCGGAAGCCCTCCGACAGGATCGCGGTGTGGTGCACGAAGACGTCCGGGCCATTCTCCCGCGAGATGAACCCGAAGCCCTTCTCATTGCTGAACCACTTCACGGTGCCTTGCTCGGTCACTGCCCTGCTCTCCTTCTGGGTCGTTGATTAAACCCACGCCACACGGCGCGGCTCGCCACTCCGCCGAAGCGGAAGATTGGACCTCTTGGCGGTGCTCAAAGCGACATTCGTTCCTGACCTGGATGGAATACGTGCGGGGGACCTGCGGTGCGTCGAAATGAATTCGTCCTTGGCGATCTGCCTAGATGATCCCATGAGTCCCGGCGAGAACGCAAGCGCCCGTCAGCTCGGCCGCGTCCCCAGCCAAGCGTGCGTTCGGCTCAGCCCGCGGTGCCGGTGCCCCTCGCGACGACCTCGCGGATGCGCCTCCCGACCACTTCGTACGAGTACCTCTCTCGCACCAGAGCGCCGGCGGCAGCGACCAGACGGCGATGCAGATCGGGATCGCCGTGCAGTCGGAAGCAGGCCGCGGCGAGCTCCTCGGGGCCGTCGCCGAGCAGCAGCTCGCGCCCATCCGCGGCGTCGATCCCCTCGGCGCCGACCGCGGTCGCCAGCACCGGGACGCCGGCGGCGAACGCCTCGAGGATCTTGATCCGGGTGCCGCCGCCGGCGCGCAGCGGCACGATCGCGGCGCTCGCCCAGGCGTAATGGGGCGCCAG
>JBLMYC010000052.1:0-18588 GCA_050258075.1 Acidobacteriota bacterium | reverse complement strand
GCAGAGCGGCGGCGGTGTAGTGCACCCAGAACTCCTCGCCGTCGGCGCGCAGCAACACGGCCTGGCCGCCGACGGCGCCGCTCGCGCTGCCCGTGAGGCAACGGGCGATGGGATCCTCGATCGGCTGGCGGGTCGTGGGGTCGACGGCGGTGAACACCGCGGCGAGCTCGCGGCCGCGTGCCGAGCCGAGCTTCCAGCCCGTCATCTGCTCGGCGGCGGGGTTGAGGTAGTCGATGTGGCCGCCGGGATCGGTGCGGATCACGCCGTCGGCGATTGCGGCGAGGGTGACCTGGGCGCGCTCTTTCTCCTGGAACAGCGCCTCCTCGCTGCGCTTGCGAGCGGTGATGTCGTAGGCCGTGCCGACCGCGAAGCGTCCGCCGCCGTGCTCGAGCCAGGCGACCGACAGAGTCAGCCACGCCTCGTCGCCGGACTTCCTGAGGATGCGGAACTCGGCCTGCGGCTCGACGTCGTCGCCGCGCAGGCGAGCTTCCAGCCGGGCCTGCACCGCCGGCCGGTCGTCCGGGTGCAGGAGGTCCAGGACCTGCATGCCACCGAGCTCGGCGGCGCTGTAGCCGGTGATCTCCTGCGCCGCGCGATTGGTGTACAGGAACTGCTGGCGGAAGACGAAGATGGCGACCGAGGTGTGCTCGGCCAGGGCGCGCAGCCAGGCGTCGTCCAGTACCGGCGCGGCCGAGGTCTGCGGCTCCGCTCTCATGGCTCGTTCCGTGCGGAGTATAGGCCGAATCTCCGGTGCCGGTCGCGCGCCTCGCCGCTTTTCGCATAGCGTAAGGCCAACCGAGATGGGGAGGGATGTGGCGGATGCGTTGGCTGGTGCGCGGCGACATTGATGGCTTCTTCGGGCTCGCCCTCGACAACCTGGTTCAGCTGCTGCTGATCGATGCGCTGTGCCGGACCGTGCTGGGCTTCCCGGGCGCCCTTATCTACGGTCGCATCCTGCCCGGGGCGGCCGTGTCGCTGGTGGTCGGCAACCTGTACTACTCCCGCCAGGCGCTGCGTCTGGCGCGCGCCACCGGCCGCAGCGACGTCTGCGCGCTGCCCTACGGGATCAACACGGTGTCGCTGTTCGCGTACGTCTTCCTGGTCATGCTGCCGGCCAAGCTCCAGGCACAGGCCGCGGGCGATCCCGATCCGGTGCGAGTGGCCTGGCAGGCCGGGCTGGCGGCCTGCATCGGCTCCGGGCTGATCGAGCTTCTGGGCGCATTCGTCGCCGAGCGCGTGCGCCGCTCGACGCCGCGCGCCGCGCTGCTCTCGACCCTCGCCGGTATCGCGCTCACCTTCATCGCCCTGGGCTTCTTCTTCCGCACTTTCGCGCGGCCGCTGGTCGGCCTCGCGACGCTGGCGATCGTCCTGCTGGTGTATTTCGGGCATCGTCGGTTCCGGGGGGGATTGCCGGGCGGCCTGGTGGCGGTGGGGCTGGGCACCGCGATCGCCTGGGCGACCGGCATCGCGCCGGTCGGCGCCGCGCCGCACGGCACGGCGGGATGGTTCCCGCCGGTGCCGGTCCTCGCCGACCTTGCCGTTTCGCTCGACCCGCATCACTGGCTGGGCTACATCTCGGTCATCCTGCCGATGGGCCTGTTCAACGTGATCGGCTCGCTGCAGAACATCGAGTCGGCGGAGGCGGCCGGCGACACGTTCGCAACCCGTCCGGCGCTGGCCGTCAACGGTCTGGGAACGCTGGCCGCGGCGACCTTCGGCTCCTGCTTTCCGACCACGATCTACATCGGTCACCCGGGCTGGAAGGCGCTCGGGGCGCGGGCCGGCTACTCGGTGTTGAACGCCGCGTTCTTCACCGTCGTCTGCCTATCCGGCACGCTGTCGTGGATCGCCTGGGCGGTGCCCGTCGACGCCGGCATGGCGATCGTGCTGTGGATCGGCATGGTGATCACCGCGCAGGCCTTCCAGGCGACGCCGCGCCAGCACGCGCCGGCGGTCGTGATGGGTCTCTTGCCGGGGGTGGCGGCCTGGGGCGCGCTGATGGCCAAGAACGGCCTGCGGGCCGCCGGGGTTGGCCTGCCGGGTGGTCCGCCGTTCTCGGCTGAGCTCATCCCGGCGTTCCTCGCCTCGGATACCTGGATCCACGGCGCGTTCGCCCTCGAGCAGGGCTTCATCCTGACCGCCATGATCCTGGCTGCGGCGACCGTCGCGGTGATCGAGCGCCGCTTCGGCCGGGCCGCGATCTGGTGCGGGATCGCTGCCGTGCTCTCGGCGGCCGGGCTCATGCACAGCTATCGATTCACGCCCGGCGACACCGCCGTTGCCCTGTCACCAGCCTGGCCGTGGGTGGGGGGCTACCTGGCAATGGCGGCGGTGTTCGCCCTGGCGCGCTGGTTGACCGTCGAGGGCGAGAGCCATTGACGAGCGACGATGAGCGCCGGAGTTGGTAGACTTCGCCGGTTGCCCTCATGAGCCACGCCGAGAAGAAGTCGACGCACACGTCGCCCCTTGCCCTGCTCGCGCTGAGCGCTCTCGGTGTCGTGTACGGCGACATCGGCACCAGCCCGCTGTATGCGCTACGAGAGTGCTTCCACGGCGCCCACGCCGTGCTGCCGACCCGCGAAAACGTGTTCGGCGTGCTGTCGCTGGTCGTCTGGTCGCTGATCATCATCGTCACCCTCAAGTATCACGTGTACGTGATCCGCTTCGACAACGAGGGCGAGGGCGGCATCCTGGCCTTGATGGCCCTGGTGCGCACCGACCCACAGCGCAAGAAGAAGCGCAGCTGGACGCTCCTCGCGCTGGGACTCTTCGGTGCCGCGCTGCTGTATGGCGACGGGATCATCACTCCGGCGATCTCGGTGCTTTCGGCGGTCGAGGGTCTCGAGGTCGCGACCGCGGTCTTCAAGCCCTACGTCGTGGCGATCACCCTGGTGATCCTGATCGTGCTCTTCCTGTTCCAGCGCCGAGGCACGGGCGGGGTGGGAGCGGTGTTCGGCCCGGTGATGACGCTGTGGTTCATGACCCTCGCAGTGCTGGGCGTTCTTGGTATCACGCACGACCCCACGGTGCTGTTCGCGGTCAACCCGCTGTACGCCGTGCGCTTCTTTCTCGCCAACGGGTTGCACGGTTTCCTGGTGCTGGGTGCCGTCTTCCTGGTTGCGACCGGCGGCGAAGCGCTGTACGCCGACCTCGGGCACTTTGGCGAAAGGCCGATCCAGATCGACTGGTTCGGCATGGTGGCGCCGGCTTTGCTGCTCAACTACTTCGGGCAGGGTGCCCTGTTGATCCGCCACCCGGAAGCGACCGTGAACCCGTTCTACCGGCTCGCTCCGTCGTGGGCCCTGTACCCGCTGGTTGCGCTGGCCACGGCCGCCACGGTGATCGCTTCGCAGGCCATCATTTCCGGCGCCTTCTCGCTCACCCGCCAGGCGGTCCAGCTCGGTTACCTGCCGCGCGTCAACATCGTCCACACCTCCTCCGGTGAGATCGGGCAGATCTACATTCCGACCGTGAACTGGCTCCTGATGGTGGCGACGATCGGCCTGGTGCTTGGTTTCCGCGCCTCGACCAACCTCGCCTCGGCCTACGGCATCGCGGTGACGACCACGATGGTGATCACCACCGTGCTCGCTTACTTCGTGTCACGGCAGCGCGGCTGGCCGACCTGGCTGGCGGCGCTGGTGACCGCCGGCTTCCTCGCCGTCGATACCGCATTCTTCGGCGCCAACATCGTCAAGGTCCTGCAGGGCGGCTGGGTGCCGCTCCTGGTCGCTGCGTTCATCTATCTGCTGATGACCACCTGGAAGCGAGGCCGCCAGATCCTCGGCGACCGCCTGGCGCAGAACGTCTTGCCGGTAGAGCCCTTCCTGGCCGACGTCGCGCGGCGCAAACCGGCGCGGGTCGCCGGGACCGCCCTCTTTCTGAACAGCGACCGCGGCGGCACGCCGATCGCCTTGCTGCACAACCTCAAGCACAACCGCGTCCTGCACGAGAAGAACGTGTTCCTGACCGTGATCACCGAGGAAGTGCCGCACGTGCCGGAGGAGAACCGCCTGGAGATCTTGCCGCTGGCGCCGGAGCTCGGCTTCTGGCGGGCAGTCGTGCGCTACGGCTTCTTCCAGGACCCCGACGTGCCGACCGCGCTGATGCAGGCCAAGGAGAAGGGCCTCGACCTCGACCCCTGGATGGCCACCTACTTTCTGAGTCGCAACAGCCTGCTGGCGAGCGACAAGCCGGGCATGGCGCGCTGGCGCGAGAACCTGTTCATTTTCATGAGCCGCAACGCCTCGCGCCCGACCCAGTTCTTCCGCCTGCCCCCCAACCGGGTGGTGGAGCTGGGCATGCAGGTCGAGATCTGAGGCGGTGAAAACGAAGCGAGCCCGCCGGAGCGGGCTCGCGGAAATTCGTCGACTGCGGCGAAGCTAGAAGTCGTCGCGCTCGAAGGACATCGGCTCGCCGAAGTCCTCGTCCTCCTCGTCGTCATCCATGGTGATCGGAGGCGTCGCTCCGGTGCCACCCATCCCCGGGCGTCCCATGCCCAGCGGCGGCGCCGACGGGGGCGGGGTTGCCGGCTTGGCCATCGGGGGCGGGGCCATCGGCTTCGGGGTCATCGGCTTGGGAGCGGCCATCGGCGCGGCCGGCTTCGGCGCGGCCGGCTTCGGCGCGGCCGGCCTCGGCGCGAGCTTCTTCGGTGCGGCCTTCTTCTTTGCCGGAGCCCGCTTCTTCTTCGGAGCGGCCTTCTTGGCGGCCGGCTTCTTCACTGCCCTCTTCTTCGGCTTTGCCTTGGGGCGGACGACGCGACGCTTGGCCACCTTCTTCTTCGCCACCTTCCGCTTCGGCGCCTTCCTCGCCGGGCGCTTCTTCGCGGCCTTCTTCGGTGCCTTCTTGGCCTTGGCCTTCTTGGCCGCCTTCTTTGCCCCCTTCTTCTTCATCGCCATCGTCTCCTCCTTTCGAAGGACGGTTGAGAGTTGCAGAGGGAAACGGGCTGCCTTCGCGAAATGCTACACGAAACGCGCGCCGGTGGCGTAGCCCGCCAACGTTGCGCCGAGTGCGGTTAGAATCCCGCGCAAGTGAACGACGGAACCACGCCGAGCGTGCGGACCGAGGTCGAGCCTTTCCGGCGCCTGGTCGACAGCAGCCCGATCGTCTTCTGGACGACCGACCGGGAGCTGCGCTTCACGCTCAGCCGGGGGGCGGGGTTGGCGGCCCTCGGGCTGCGCCCGGACGAGGTGGTCGGAGTCCGGCTGGAGGACTACTTTCAAACCGGCGACCCCGGCCACCCGGCCCTGGTCGCCCACCGGCGGGCCCTCAGCGGCGAGTCGGCGGCGTTCGTCTTCGAGTTTCGGGACAAGCACTTCGAGGTCTACGTCAGCCCGCTGCAAAGCGCGACCGGAGAGATCATCGGCACCACCGGTCTGGCGCTCGACGCCACCGCCCAGCGCCGGACCGACCAGGCGCTGCGCGACAGCGAGCGCATGTACCGCCAGATGTTCGAGCTCAACCAGGCGGTGAAGCTCCTGATCGACGCCACCGACGGGTCGATCGTCGACGCCAATCCGGCGGCGGCGGAATTCTACGGCTATCCGCTGGAACGCCTGCGGACGATGCGCATCTTCGACATCAACACGGCGCCGGCGGCGGACGTCCGGCGCGAGCTCGAGCGCGCGGCCGCCGCCAAGCGCACCTACTTCCAGTTCCGCCACCGCCTGGCCGACGGCGACGTCCGCGACGTCGAGATCTACTCGGGGCCGATCGACACCGGCCAACGACGCCTGCTGTTCTCGATCGTCCACGACGTCACCGAGCGCAAGCGGGCGGAGAGGGTACAGGCCGCGCTGTACCGCATTTCCGAGCTGGCCGGCTCAGCGACGACCGACATGGGTAGCTTCTTCGCCACCCTGCACGCGATCGTCGGCGAGCTGATGTACGCCCGCAACTTCTACGTTGCCCTCCTGGACGAGGCGGCCGGCGAGTTCGATTTTCCCTATTACGCCGACGAGCAGGACCCACCGCCGGGCCGCCAGGCGCTGGGGCGCGGGCTGACCGAGCGGGTGCTGCGCAGCGGCCAGGTCGAGCACATCCCGCGCGAGCGGTTCGTGGAGCTGCTCGAAACCGGCGAGGTCGAGGTGGTGGGCTCTCCGGCGGTGGACTGGATCGGCGCTCCTCTGCGCAGCGGCGACCGCATCTTCGGGGTGCTGGCGGTGCAGAGCTATCTCGAGGAGATCCGCTTCCGTCCCGCCGACGTCGAGATGATGGCCTTCGTCTCGCGCCATATCGCGACGGCGTTGGAGCGCCTGGCCGCCGAGCGCGAGCGCCAGCGGTCGCTGTCGATCCTCCGCGCCACCCTGGAATCGACCGCGGACGGCATCCTGGTCGTCGATCGGCAGAATCGGATCGTCAGCTTCAACCAGCGCTTCGCCGAGATGTGGCGCCTCCCGCCCGAGGTGCTCGCCGCCGGCGACGACCGTGTGGCGCTGCGCTACGTGCTCGACCAGCTCGAGGACCCGGAGGGCTTCCAGACGCGGGTGCGCAGCCTGTACCGCGACCTCGACACCGAGAGCAGCGAGACGCTGCGCTTCAAGGACGGCCGGGTTTTCGAGCGCTACTCGCGTCCGCAGCGCATCGGCGGAGAGACCATCGGTCGGGTGTGGAGCTTCCGCGACGTCACCGAGCAGCGCCATCTGCAGGAGCAGCTCTGGCAGTCGCAGAAGATGGAGGCGGTCGGACGGCTGGCCGGTGGCGTGGCGCACGACTTCAACAACCTGCTGACGGTGATTTCCGGCTACAGCGAGCTGCTGCTGGCGCGGCTGCCGGCGGGCAGCCCGCTGCGCGCCGACGTCGAGGAGATCGACCGCGCCGGCCGGCGGGCGGCCGACCTGACCCGTCAGCTCCTGGCCCTGTCGCGACGTCAGGTGCTCGAGCCGGCGGTGCTCGACCTCAACAGCGTGGTCGCTCACATGGAGAAGCTGCTCGGGCGAGTGATGGGCGAGGACGTGCGGGTGCGGACCCGGTCGCCGGACGATCTATGGACGGTGCGCGCCGACCCCGGCCAGATGGAGCAGGTGCTGCTCAACCTCGGGGTCAACGCGCGTGATGCGATGCCCAGTGGCGGCGAGCTGGTCATCGAGACCGCCAACGTCGAGGCCGGCGCCGATCCCCTGCTGCGGGGCACCGGGCTGGAGCCCCTGGAGTGCGTCCGCCTGCGGGTGCGAGACAGCGGTCTGGGCATGGAGCCGAGCGTTCGTCAGCACGTTTTCGAGCCGTTCTTCACCACCAAGCCGCAGGGCAAGGGCACCGGGCTCGGCCTGGCCACGGTCTACGGCATCGTCCGGCAGAGCGGCGGGCATATCGCGGTCGAGAGCGAGCCGCGGAAGGGAAGCACGTTCAGCGTCTACCTGCCACGGGTCTCCGCGGCCGCCGAGGCGGCGGTCGAGCCGGGCGTGGCGGAAGAGCCGCTGCACGGCCACGGGCGCGTGCTGGTGGTCGAGGACGACGCGGCGGTGCGTGCCCTGGTCGCCCGCGCCCTGGTCGCCCTGGGCTACGAGGTGATCGAGACCGAAGATGGCCTGGAGGCGCTGGCCGCCTTCGAGCGCTGCAGCGGACGGATCGACGTGCTGCTCACCGACGTGCGCATGCCACGCATGGGTGGGCACGAACTGGCCCAGCGGCTGCGCGAGCGCGCCCCCGGCCTGGCCATTCTCTACGTCTCGGGATACGCCGAGGATTACCGGCAGATTCAGCAGGACGCCCACCAACCCGCGGCGCTCTTCCTGCAGAAGCCATTCACCGCCGAGCAGCTCGGGCGCAAGATGCGCGAGGTGCTCGAGGCGCGACGGCGCTCCGCCTAGGCCGCCGGTCGCCGGCTACACCATCGCCGCCGAGCTCACCTCGGGGTGGGCGCGCATGAAGTCGACCAGGGTCGCGAGGTAGCTGCGCAGCGGCGGCACCGCGAGGCCGGCCTCGGCGAGGTCGGCGGAGGCCTGGGCGGTGTCGTAGTACGTCGGGTGGACGAAGTAGTCGATCGCGCTCGAGGGGATCTGCATCAGGCGGTACACCCCGGGCACCCAGTCGATCGCGAACTTGGCGACGCCGATCGGCAGCGGCACGCGGACGAGGAGGCGGCCGGTTGCCTCGGCGACGGCGTCGAGCACCTCGTCGATCGTCAACGGGTTGGGATCGGCGAGCTGGTAGACCTTGCCCCGCGCCTGGGGCAGGCGCGACAGGTAGTCGAGCGCTGCGATCACGAAGTCGCGCGGTACCAGGTTGAGCCGCGTCCGCGTCGAGTCCCCCACCACCGGCAGGATCGCGATGCCCGGCTGCTTCAGCACCCAACGGATCGCGAAGTACGGACCGTCGTACTTCTGGGTGTCGCCGGTGCGGCTGTCGCCGACCACGATCGCCGGCCGGTAGATCGTCGCCGGCAGGCCGCGCTTCATCCGCTCCTGGACCTCGACCTCGGCCAGGAACTTGGTCTCCTCGTAATAGTTGTTGAACTCCTGGCCCTTGGCGAGGTCGGTCTCGCGGAAGATGCCGGCATAGCGGCCGCTGACGTAGCAGGTGCTGACGTACTGCAGGCGGTCGAACCGCGTACAGGCCTCGGCGAAGTCGAGCACGTTGCGGGTGCCGTCGACGTTGACCTTCATTCCCACCGCGCGCGGCACCGAGAGGTCGTAAACCGCCGCAAGGTGGAAGATCTCGCGCACCTCGCGGGTGAGGCCGTCGAGCCCCTGCATGCCGAGCCCGGGTCGGGTGATGTCGCCTTCGACGAGCTCGATGCGGCCGGCGAAGGCGCGGTCCCGCGCCTCGATCGCCCGGGCCCGCTCGCCCGCCAGCTCGAGGAACTTCTCCTGCACGACGCAGACCACGGAGTCGCCCTCGGCGCGCCGCAGCACGCGGGGCAGCAGCTCGGAGCCCAGGAAGCCCGGGAAGCCGGTGAACAGGATCTTGGCCATGATGTCCTCCTTGCGCTAGCGCAGGCCGGGGACGTAGCGCAGCAGCCGCAGGGTCTTGGTGAAGAAGCGGCTGAAGGTCTCGTCCTCGATCCCCAGCGGCGGGGCGATCGGCGCCACCCGCTGGATGGCGATCGTCTGCGCCTCGGTGTACTTGAGCAGCCCCTCGGCGCCGTGACGGCGGCCGAGGCCGGAGTCCTTGAAGCCGCCCATCGGCGCGTCCACCGATCCCCAGGCCGCGGCATACGCCTCGTTGACGTTCACCGTGCCGCAGCGCAGGCGTTCCGCGATGCGGCGCCCGAGGTCGGTGTCGCCGGTCCACACGCTGGCGTTGAGCCCGTACGGGCTCTCGTTGGCGTGCTCGACCGCCTGGTTGATCGAGGAGAACCGGTAGATCGACACCACCGGCCCGAAGGTCTCCTCGGCGTAGACCTTCATCGCTGGCGTCACTCCGGAAAGGATGGTGGGCTCGAAGAAGTAGGGGCCGAGATCGGGCCGCGCCTTGCCGCCGGCCTCGAGCGTGGCGCCGTGGCGGACCGCGTCGTCGACGTGCGCGGCCGTCTTCTCGAGCTGGTTTCCGGAGACCAGGCTCCCCATGTCGACGTCCCAGTCGAGGCCGGCGCCGAGGCGCAGCGCCTGGGTCGCGGCGACGAAATGCTCGAGGAAGCGGTGGTAGATCGTCTCGTGCACGAACAGGCGCTCGAACGAGATGCAGAGCTGCCCGGCCGAGCTGAAGCAGCCGCGAATGGCGCCGTCGACCGCCCGGTCGAGGTCGGCGTCCGGCAGCACGATCATCGGGTTCTTGCCGCCCAGCTCGAGCGAGCAGCCGATCAGATGGCGCCCGGCCTCGGCGGCGCCGGGGCGACCGGTCGCCACGCTGCCGGTGAACGACACGTAATCGGAGCCGGCGATCAAGGAAGGCGCCAGGACGGCACCCTCGCCGGTCACGATCTGGAGCAAGCCGGGAGGCAACCCGGCCTGCTCGAGGATCTCGAGGCCCCAGAGCGCGGTCAGCGGCGTGTGGCGGTCGGGCTTCATCACCACCGCGTTGCCGGCCAGCAGCGCTGGCACGGCCTCGGAAGCGGACAGCGTCAGCGGGTAGTTCCACGGCGCGATCATCGCCACCACGCCCTTGGGCTGGTGGTGCTCGTAGACCAGGGTCAGGCCGGGGATCACCCCGCGCCGGCGCACCGGTGCGAGCAGCTCGGCGGCGCGCAGCGAGTAGTAGCGCGCGACGAGCGCGGTGTCGGCGACCTCCTCGAACGCGTGCTTGCGGGCCTTGCCGGACTCGAGCTGGATCAGATCCAGAACCTCGTCCTGGCGCTCGAGCACCAGGTCGTGGAAGCGCACGAAGATCCGGGCGCGCTCCTCCGGCGTCTGGTGCGCCCAGGTGTCCTGGATGTGGCGGGCGCGCGCGATCGCCGCCTCGACGTCGGCGGGCTGGCCGTGTGGCACGTCGCCCAGCACCCGGCCGTCGAGCGGCGAGCGGGCCGGGCTGGTCGGCCGGCCGGGCGCGACCGCGGCGCGGCCGATCAGGCGCGCGATGCGGTCGCGATCCAGTCGCGGGCTGGGGTCTGCGGCGGGGCGGGCGGGGGTCGCGGCGGTCGATTTCACGCCTCCAGACTGGCACAGGCGCCGGCGCTCGTCAAACTGCGGCAAGGTTCTTGACGCGCTGCGGCAAGAGGGCGCGAAGGGCCGCCGGCTCGCCGCCTTGGCGCGGCGCTGCTAAGCTCCGCACCGTGTTCGTCGGCCACTTTGCCCTCGGCTTTGCCGCCAAGCGGGTGGCGCCGCGCACCTCGCTCGGCACCCTGCTCGCCGCCGCCCAGGCCCTCGACCTGCTGTGGCCGGCGCTGGTGCTGGCCGGCGTCGAACGGGTGCGGATCGCGCCTGGCGCGACGGCTTTCACCCCGCTCGATTTCGAGTCCTACCCGTGGTCGCACAGCCTGCTGATGGCCGCGGTGTGGGCCCTGCTCTGCGGCGGGCTGTACTTCGCGCTGCGCCGCTCGTGGCGCGGCGCCCTGGTCGTTGGCGGGCTGGTCGCCAGCCACTGGCTGCTCGACCTCCTCACCCACCGGCCCGATCTGCCGCTCGCACCCGGCGGTGGGCCACTTTACGGTCTCGGTCTCTGGTACTCGATCGCCGGCACCTATCTCGTCGAGCTCGGCCTGTTCGCGGTCGGGGTCACGGTGTACGCCGCCGGCTCGCGGCCGCGGGACCGGGTCGGGGTCTGGGCACTGTGGAGCCTGGTCGGGCTGCTGCTGCTCGTCTATCTGCCGGGGCCGTTCGCGCCGCCACCGCCGAGCGCGCCGGCGATCGCCGGGGCGGGGCTCGGCATCTGGCTGTTCGTCTTCTGGGGCGCCTGGATCGATCGCCACCGGGATTGGACGTGGCGATGAGCACGGTGCGGCGGCTGCCGGTGGTGGCGGTGATCGGCAGCTCGCGGCCGGTGCCGGTGGAGGTGGAGGAGCGCACCTTCGCCGCCGGGCGCTTCGTCGCCGAGCAGGGCTGGCACCTGCTGACCGGCGGCGGGCCCGGGGTGATGGGCGCCGCCGCGCAGGGCTTCTGCTCGGTCGCCGAGCGACGGGGCATGTCGTTCGGCGTGCTGCCCGAGCAGCTGCCGCCGGGAGTGGATCCCTCGCGCTATCCCAACCCCTGGGTCGAGGTTTCCATCCAGACCCACCTCGGCGTGGAGCCCGAAGGGCTCGGGTCGCGCAATCCGATCAACGTGCTCTCGGGTCACGTCGTGCTGGCCTTCCCGGGCGCCGTGGGGACACGCGGCGAGGTTCAGCTGGCGCGCCGCTACGGCCGGCCGCTGGTCGCCTGGCTGCGGGGCGACGAGTCGATCGGTGGGCTGGGCGCCGCCGCCCTGCGTGAGCTCGAGGTGCCGGTCGAGTCGGAGAGCGAACGGGTGTTCGCGTTCCTGCGCGACACGATCGCCCGGCTGGGCTCGACCGTCTAGCGCCCCGCGCTCACAGCCATCCGCTGCGCCGGAAGGCCACGTAGAGGGCCCCGCAGGCGAGCGCCATGCCGGCGAGCGCGGCGGGGTAGGCGAGCGGCCAGTGCAGCTCGGGCATGTTCTCGAAGTTCATGCCGTAGATCCCCGCCACCAGGGTCGGCACCGCCAGGATCGCGGCCCAGCCGGCGAGCCGCTTCATGTCCTCGTTCTGGTTGACCGCGATCAGCGACAGGTTGGCGTCGAGCGCGGTCGCCAGCAGCTCGCGCAGGTTGGCGGCCATCTCCGCCAGGCGCAGGCAGTGGTCGGCGACGTCGCGCAGGTAGGGCCGCACCGGCTCGGCGACCAGCGGCTCCTCGCCGCGCGCCAGCCGCTGGGTGACGTCGACCAGCGGCAGCACGGAGCGCTGCAGATTCAGCAGATCGCGCTTGAGCTCGTACAGGCGCTCGGTCGTCTCACGCCCCGGCCGGCCGTCGAAGATGCGCGCCTCGATCGCGTCGAGATCGGCTTCGAGCGCCTCGACGACCGGCAGGTACTGGTCGACCACGAAGTCGAGAAGGGCGTACAGCACGAAGCCGGGGCCGTGGCGCAGCAGGTCGGGATCCGCCTCGCAGCGGGCGCGCGCTGCGGCGTGGGGGCGCGATCGGCCGTGGCGGACCGAGACCACGTAGCGCGGCCCGACGAAGACGTGAGTCTCGCCGAAGACGATCCCGTGCCCATCCTCCACCAGGCGAGCGGTGCGCAGGGCGACGAACAGTGAGTCGCCGTAGCGCTCGAGCTTGGCGCGCTGGTGGGCGTGGTGAGCATCCTCGACCGCCAGGTCGTGGAGGCCGAACTCCTCCTGCACCTGGGCGAGGAGCTCCTCGCTCGGCTCGTAGAGGCCGATCCACACGAACTGGCCGGGTCGCCCGATCGCCTCGCTGACGTCGGCGAGCGGCAGGTCGCCGACACGCCGACCATCTTCGTACGCCACGCAGGCGACGACTCCCGGGGTCTCGGCGGGGGCTGCTCTCTCGGTCACCGGTGCAGCGATGATGGGCGGCCAGCCGCCGCCCTGTCAACGGCCGGCTCCGGGGCTGCCCTCAGATGAAGTGCTTGAGCCGCGGCCACAGGACGTCGAGGCCGCCGTGCAGTCCGCGGCAGATCGTCACCGGCAGGTTGCGCTCGTAGGGCATGCAGTAGGCGCAGCGGACCGTGTCGACGATCTCGACGCGCTCGCAGTTGGCGGCGTTGTCACGCGGGTCGCCGCCCAGGATGATGACCACGTTGCCGCTCCTGCCGCCGGGGCCCCACAGCCAGAAGCTGTTGTGGCCGCTCACCGCCGGCGGCAGGCCGAGCTTCGGCCCCAGGACGTAGATGGCCCCGGCCTCGCCGTAGTTCTGGCCGAAGACGACCGCCTGGCGCTGCTCCTCGGGCGACAGGCTCCGGTACACGGCGGCGACCTTGTCCGCCATCTCCGGCCAGCCGTGCTGGTCGGCGAAGTGCTGCGGCAGCTCGCCGAGAGCCTGGCGCTCGGACGCCTGCGGCATGAAACCGAGCCATCGCGCGTAGGCGATGAAGCTCTCCTCCGAGAGCAGCGGCACGGCGAGCGGCGCGCCGATCAGGCCGAGGGCGACGATCGCGGCGACGAGCGCGGGGCGCAACCAGCGCCAGGCGCCGATCGCCAGCCAGCCCTCCCAGGCGACCGCCCCGGCGGCGAACAGCAGGCTGGTCGCGGGCGCCAGGTAGTAGCCCTTGGCAGTGCCATTGCCGGCGACGATCGCGAACCCGACCAGCCACACGATGCCGAGGATGCGGAAGCGGCGGCCGGCCGGAGCGAACAGCGTCCACAGAAGGCCGCCGATCCATACGAGGGCAAGCGCCGGGCTGAGCTCGAGGGCCAGGCCGCCGAGCAGCGCGAGCGGGCTCGTGTGCACCATCTTCAGCCGCTCGGCATTGCGGATGAACTCGAGGGTCGGGAAACCGTGCACGGCGTTCCACGCGACGTAGGGCGCGAACAGCGCCGCGGCGATCGCACCGGCGAGCCACGGACCGCGGTGGCGCAGGTGGACCCGGGCGGCGGTCGCAACGAGGCCGACGGCGATGCCGGCGCCGAGCCAGAGGACGCTGATCTTGTTCTCCAGACCGGCGCCGAGCGCCAGGCCCAGCAGCGGCCACAGGCGCGAGTCGCCGGTGCGCAGGACGCGGACCAGGAGCCAGGCCGAGAGCAGCCAGAAGTCGAGGTCCAGCACGTTCATCGAGTAGATGTGGGTCAGCCCTTCGAGCATCGGCGCGGCGCCGATCGAGAGCGCCGCCAGGCCCTGGGCGAAGGACCGGCCGCCGAGCTCGCGGGCGAGCAACGCACAGAGGAGCGCCGCGAGCAGGCCGGCGGCGAGCGCCAGCAGACGGATGGCGATGACCGAGTCGCCGGCGACTGCCGTCCAGCCGGCGAGCAGCAGGATCGACAGCGGCGGCTGGTCGACGTAGCCCCAGCCGAGGTGGGCGCGCGAGGCGAGGTAGTACAGCTCGTCGCGGAAGTAGCCGTAGCCGGCGAGCCCGGCGGCGTGCAGGACGGCGATCGCCGCCGCAACCATGACGAGCGGTGCGACGGCGATCGGGGCGAGGCGGGATTCCTGGGGCTCGGCGACGCGCGAGCTCATGGGCGTCGCGCTAGCGCATCGCTTCCATGGGCGCCAGACGCGAGGCGCGAATTGCCGGATAGAGGCCGAAGGCCAGCGCCAGGACGAGCGCGATCGACCACGCCGCGGCGAGACCGAGTGGATTCACGACCAGGCCCCAGGGGAACTTGTCGGAGAGCGCCGTGCACAGCGCCTTGCCGGCGAGCGTTCCAACCGAAGCGCCGATCGCCGCCAGGACCACGGCCTCGAGCAGGAACTGGACGAGGATCTGGTGGTCGTCGGCGCCCATCGCCTTGCGCAGGCCGATCTCGTAGCGGCGATCGGAGAACGAGATCAGCATCACCGAAAGCACGCCGACACCGCCGACGAGGAGCACAGTGCCGGCCAGGCTGAACAGCACCACCGACCAGCCATGCATCTGGTTGTCGAAGTCGGCACGGGCCCGCACCAACTCGGCATCGAGGTCTTTGATCTCGACGTCCTCGATGCCGTGATGGGCCTGCTTGACGCGGCCCAGCACCAGCGCCTTCACCTCGTCGAGGTCGCGCTTCGAGCGCAGCTTGACCGCCACCTGCGAGAGCTGGTGGGTGGTGTCCATGCGGTCCATGTAGGTCTCGAGCGGGATCAGCACGCCGTTGGCGTCCATCCATTGTTCTTCGTTGAAGATCATCTGGCCGCCGGCGAGCACGCCGACGATGCGGTAGGGCACTCCTTCGATCGTCAGATCTTTGCCGACCGGGTCGGCACCGCCGTAGAGCTTTGAGCCTAGGGTCGCACCCACGACCGCCACCGTCGAGCGACGACGCTGGTCGTCGGCAGTGATACCACGGCCGAGACCGATCTGACGATTCATGAGGAAGGAGTAGTCGGCTGACACGCCGGTGACGAAGATCCGCTCCGTGCCACCGGCGACCCGGACCACGGAGCGCTTGGTGGCGCGCGGCGAGAAGCCAGCGATCTTCGGGTTGGCGACGGTCAGGCGGGCGAGGTCCTCGTAGCGTAGGCCGGGAGACATCGCGAAGCGCTTCTGCTCCTCAGAGGTCTTGGCGTCCTTGGGCGCCAGGAGCACCGTGCCATCCCAGCTCATGCCGGCGAAGCCGGTCGCCACCTTGTCCTTGACGCCGTCGAGCACCGAGGTCATGACCACCAGGGCGAAAACTCCGAGCATGAGGAGCGTCAGGGTGAGTAGCGAGCGCAGCTTGTGCGACCACAGCTCGTGCAGGCCGGTCCAGATGACTTCCCAGCCGAGGGCCAATCGGCCGCCGAGCGAGAGCCGCCGCCGGCGCGGCGCGCTGGCCGCGACGGGACGGTCGAGCGACAGGGCTTCACTCATAGCGCAGCGCCTCCATTGGCGACTGGCGGCTCGCCTTCCAGGCCGGGTAGAGCGCGAACAGGAAGCCGAAGACCAGGGCGAGCACGACCGCCCACACGAAGCTCACCGGAGCGAGCGACATCGGAATGCCGAGCGACTTGGTGATGACGAAGGCGAACAGGATGCCGACCGCGAAACCTCCCAGGCTGCCGAGCAGGGTGAGCAGCACGGCTTCGGTGATGAACGCCTTGAAGATCTCGCGCCCGGGGGCGCCGATCGCCATCTTCACACCGACCTCGCGCACCCGCTCCTTGAGCGAGGCGAGCTGGATGTTGACGTTGACCATGCCACCGCCGAGCAAGGCCAGCACGCCGGAGAGCATGAAGATGATGTTGTACACGTCGCCCTGCGACATCTGGCGCTGCAGACGCTTCTGCACGTCGTCGAGCCGGAAGTCGCGCTGCAGGCGGTGGTTCGAGATCAGCACCGAGGTGAGCTGCTTGGAGAAGTCCGCCATCGCATGCAGATCCGGCATGCGGAAGGTGATGCGGTCGAGGCGCTGGTACTGGTCGCCGTTCATGCGGCTGGCGACGAGGTCCGCGGGCACCGCGATGATCTCGTTGCGCCAGGCGAAGATGTTGTGCTGCCCCTCCCGAAAGCGGAAGACCTTCTCCTCGAGCAGGCCGATCACCTCCACCGGCACGTCGCCGACGCGGATCGTCTTGCCGACGACCTCGCCGGTCGGGAAGAAGACCGAGGCGGCCTCGGCGCCGAGTAGCGCGACCGGGGCGCCGGTCTCGAGATCGTGCGTCGAGAACATCCGCCCCTCCTTGATCGCGTAGCCGTTCATCGCCATGTAGTCGGCGCCGACGCCGGTGATGCGGCGATCCTGGTCGGCGAACTCGGAGCGCACCCGGGCGCGAGCCTGGCGCAGGAGAGCGGTGGCGTTCACCGCCTTGGCGGAGGGAAGCTCAACCCCCTCCTCGGCGTCGGCCGTGCGCAGGCCGAGGTTGGCGGTCTGCAGGGCGCTGGGTGCGCTGTCCGGTACGAGGTCGGTGGGCATGACGTTCAGCTTGTCGATGCCGCCGATCCGGGCGAAGATGCGCTCCGCCTGCTTGCGCTGCGAGTCGGAGATCGAGAAGCCGCCGAGCACCGAGGCGACGCCGAGGACGATGCCCAGCGCCTGCAACAAGGAGCGCCCCGGATTGTCGCGGATCTCGATCCACGATTCGCGCAAGCGCTCGCGGAAAGCGCCGCTCCCCCTCACGCCGCGGCCTCCTCGAGGTGCACCAGGCCGTCGCGCAGCTCGACCTTGCGCTCGGCGAGGGCGGCGATCGTCGGATCGTGGGTGACCAGGATCACCGTGTTGCCCTGACGGTGGAGCTCGCGGAAGAGGCCGAGCACCTCCTGGCCAGTCTTCGAGTCGAGCGCGCCGGTGGGCTCGTCGGCGAGCAGCAGAGCCGGCTGGTTGGCGAGCGCACGGGCGATGGCGACGCGCTGGCGCTGGCCGCCGGAGAGTTGGGCGGGCAGGACGTTGGCCTTGTCGGGAATGCCGACCCGCTCGAGCAGCTCGAGGCCGCGCTCACGGCGCTCGTGGCGGCTGACGCCGGCGTACAGCATCGGCAGCTCGACGTTGCGCAGCACCGAGGCCTTGGGCAGCAGGTTGTACTGCTGGAAGACGAAGCCGACCTTCTCGTTGCGGATCGCCGCGAGATCGGCGCCGGACAGCTTCTCGACCCGCTGGGAATCGAGCGTGTACGTGCCCTCGCTCGGCACGTCGAGGCAGCCGAGAATCGCCATCAGCGTGCTCTTGCCGGAGCCCGAGGGCCCGATCAGGGCGACGAACTCGCCTTTCCAGACGTCGAGATCGATGCCGCGCAGGGCATGCACGGCGGTGCCGTTGCTGCCGTACACCTTGGTCAGGGAGCGGGTCTCGATGATCTTCTGGGTGCGCAGCGGAGCCGCCGGGGCCGGCGCCGGGCGGGTCTCGCCCGGCGGCTGGCCGGTTGCGGTCGGCGGCGCTGGATTGCGGTCCTGGTCGCTCATGGCTAGTTGTTCTCGTCGTCCTTCTCGACCTTCTTGCGCGACACGTCCTCGAGCGCGACCTGCTCGCCCGCCTTCAAGCCGGCGAGGATCTCGACCCGCTCCAGGGTAGCGATGCCGGCCTTGACCGGGACGGCGTCGAAGTAGTCTTTCCAGTTCTCCGACAGCCAGACGAACTTGGAGCGCCCGTTCAACGCTTCGCGGGCCTTGGCGATCATCTTGGGATCGAGGTTCGCCTTCAGCCGGTAGGTGACGGTCTGGCCGTCGCGGCGCTGCAGGGCCTCGAGCGGCACCGAGACCGCGTTGTCGCGCTTGTCGCCGAGGATCTCGACGTTGGCGCTCATCCCGGTGCGGAAGGCGGGGTCGAGCTCGTTGAGCGCGACCTCGACCTCGAACACCTTGATCTTGTCCTGCAGCTTGGCGGCCGGCGCGACGAAGCGCACCTTGCCGTCGAAGTTCTTCTGCGGGTAGGCGTCGAGGGTGATTCGCACCGGCTGGCCGACGTGCACCTTGGCGATGTCGACCTCGTTCAGGTTCACCCGGATGAGCAGCGACTTCAGGTCGGCGACCGTGAACAGCACGGTGCCGGCGTTGAACGAGGAGACCCCGGAGGTCACCGTCTCGCCGAGCTCGACGCCCTTGGTGATGACGACGCCGCTCATCGGCGAGGTCACCCGGGCGATCTGCGAGGAGGCGTCGCCGGAGATCGGGATGCCGTGCGACTCGACGATCTGGTAGCGGGTCTGGGCGGCG
>JBLMYC010000051.1:0-9978 GCA_050258075.1 Acidobacteriota bacterium | reverse complement strand
GGCGACGGCGATCGACCAGATCGGCGAGCACTCCGGCCGGCAGCGCGAGCAGGAACATCGGCAGGCTGGTCGCGGCCTGCACCAGCGACACCATCACCGGCGATGGCGCCAGCGAGGTCATCAACCAGCCGGCGCCGACCTCGTGCATCCAGGTGCCGACGTTGGAGGCGACGCTGGCGATCCACAGAGCGCGGAAGGCCGGCTGGCGCAGCGGCGCCCACGCGGAAACCGCCGGCGTCGAGCTCGCCGGGTCGGGAGAGGTGACCATGGAGCGCCGGTTGCGAGCCTACTTCGCCGGCGCCGCGTCGGCGCGCAGCTCGGCCTGCGGCCGCAGCTCGCCGCCGCGCACGACGAAACGCAAGCGGCGGAAATTCGCGATGTCGGCGGTCGGGTCGGCGGCCAGGAGCAGCAGGTCGGCAGCCTTTCCGACCTCCACCGTCCCGAGCTCCTTCTCGCGGCCGAGCGCCCGCGCAGCGGTCGCGGTCGAGGCCACCACCACCTCCATCGGCGTCATCCCGTCGGCCTGCATCCGCTCCATCTCGGCGTAGACCGCGACGCCGTGTAGGGTCAGCGGATTGCCGGCGTCGGTGCCCATGGCGATCGGCACTCGGGCGTCGCGCACTCGCCGCAGGTTGGCCGCCTCGGTCGCCGCGTACGCCGCATAGCGCTCGACACGCGACGACCAGTCCGGGTCGAGCTCGGCGCTGAAGCGCGGGGTCTCGGCAATTCGCGCACGCAGGTCCGGGTCGACGCAGCCGTTGGGATCGTCGAGCGCCGGCACGGCTCCCTGCGACGCCGCCTCGAACATCCGCCGATAGCCGTCACGCACCGTGAGGGTTGGGCAGTAGATCGTCCCGGCGCTCTTCGCCAGCGCCAGGAACTCGTCATCGATCGGCTCGTCGCCGACGCTGTGCACCAGGAGCTTCGCCCCTGCCCGCAGCGACTCCTTGGCCTCGCGCAGACCGGTCGCGTGGACGATCAGCGGCAGGCCAGCGGCGCGGGCCTCCTCACCGACCATGCGCACGGCGCGCGCCAGGTTGTCGAGGTCGGCATCGCGACGCACGATGAACCACACCTTGACTGCCGCCGCCCCGGCGGTCCTGAGATAGCGCACGCCGTCGCGCGCCGCAACCGCGTCCTTGAGGTAGAGGAACTGCCGTTCGGCGGGCAGATTGAGCCAGAAGTCCAGCGTCGAGAGCAGCGGACCCGCCGCGACGACGTGCGGCGCGCGAGTGTCTTTCTCCGTCCGCGCGGGCAGGTCGAGCGTCCAGGGATAGCCGCCAACGTCGAACACCGCGGTCACCCCGGCGCAGAGGTCGGCGTGCAGCAAGCGCTCCGGATGGGTGCGCAGATCGGCCTCGACCTTCTCGTAGGGATGCGCGGCGCGCACGTCGAGCGAGTCCGGCCGGCCGTCGGCCCAGCCGGTCTGCGAGAAGTGGACGTGGGCATCGATCAGCCCGGGCGTGAGCCACAGGCCGTGGGCATCGGTCACCGCGACGCCCGACGGCACCGGGCACTGGGTGCGCGTGCCCGCGCAGTCGATCTTGCCGTTGCGCAGCACCACCACCGAATCCGCAACCGGGGTGCGACCGGTGCCGTCGATAAGCGTCGCGCCGACGATGGCACGCGGCGGCGGCGGGGTGCCGGGCGGCGCCGAGAAGGCGGTCGTGACGGCGATGCGCCAGCCCTTCGGCGTCTGCAGGAACAGCCGCTCGGAGAGGCCGCGATCCTCCTCGGCGCCGTAGCGCACCCGGTAGCGGTAGGTGCCGTACACGATGCCCGGCGAAACCGCCACCAGCTGGAGGCCCTGGGCGTCGAAGACGTCGGGCCAACCTTCGCCCGCGCTCTTCGCCAAGCCCTCGTAGCCGAGCTCGAGGCCAGCCGCGCCGGCGCGTGCGAGAGCGGGAGCTTCGAGATAGCAGGCCAGGTAGGCAGCCCGGTCGCGGTGCCGGATCGCGTCGAGGTTGCGCTCGAACAAGGCGCGTGCCGCGGCGAGGTCGGCTGGCAGCGAGGACCGCTCCCGCGCGCCCGCCGGCGCCGCGGCGGGCCCGCTGCCGGCGAGCGGCGCGGCAAGCAGCGCCGCGCTCGCGAGCAGGCTGGCGAGGACTCTCCTGCGCATGGCGCTCTCCTTCCTAGAGCCGGAGGTCGGCCTTGGCGGCGAAGACGAAATCGCTCTCGGCCAGGCCGTCGATCGAGTGCGTCCACACGGTCAGCCGCACCTTGCCCCAGGCGAGGTAGACGTCGGGGTGATGGCCCTGGCGCTCGGCGAGCTCGCCCACCCGATTGACGAAAGCGAGCGCCGAGACGAAGTCGGGAAAGCGGTACTCCTTCTCGAGGTGATGGCCGTCGACGACCCGCCAGCCGCCGCCGAGCTCGGCAAGCAACCCGGCGAGCGCGGCGCCGGCGAGCGGCGGGACACCGCCCTTGCACGGCACGCATTCCTTGTCTGCAAGCCTGGACATGGCAAGCCTCCTCGGTGGGAAGCCCTAGGAACGCTTCTTGAGACGCTCGACCAGGGCGCGCAGGGCGCCCTGGGTCTCCTCGCTGACCCAGTCCGCGGCGAGCTCGTCGAGCTCGCTTTCGCCGCCGGCGTCGAACGCCGCCAGGAGATCGGCGCGCGCCAGGGCGCGGGTCTTGGCCATGGCGCGCGGCGGCAGCCGCAGCACGCCCGCGCACCAATCGACCGCCGCCGGGACCACCTCGTCGAGCGGCCGCAGCTCGTCGACGAAACCGATCCGCTGGGCGTCGCGCGGCGACATCATCCACGCGGTCGTGCACATGCGCTCCGCCGCGCGCGCGCCGACCTGGCGCCGCAGGGCGCGGTGGATCATCGGCGGCATGGGCAACCCGACCTGCACCTCATTGAGCCCAATCCTATAGTCGCCGTCGGCCATCACCCGGAAGTCGCAGAACAACGCCAGCACCGCGCCACCCGCCGGGCTGTGCCCGGTGATCGCGGCAGCGACCGGGATCGGGCTCGCCGCCAGGCCGCGCATCAGAGCGTAGAAGTCGGCCCAAGCGCGGCGGATCCCGTCGCGATCCAGCGTCAGCAGGCTGGGCACGTCGAGGCCGCCGGAGAACATCCCCGGCGCTCCGGAGAGGACGAGCGCTCGGGCGCCGATCGCGGGGGCCGCCGCGACCGCCTCGCGTAGCGCCGCGATCAGGTCGGTGTCGAGGGCATTGGCGGGTGGGCGGGCGAGGCGCAGCTCGACAACGGGGCCGTGCGGAATCGACTGGAGCACGACGGGATGCTATCAAGCCTCGCGCTGGCGAAGGGACCCGTTGTAGAATCGCTGCCGTCCCCACAATCGAGGAGCTTTTCACCATGTGCCGTCTTGCCCGTCCGTTCTCCGTCCTCCTGCTGGCCCTGGCCTTCGCCCGCGGCGCGCTCGCCGCGGATCTGTTCCTCAGCCGCTCGTCGATGGCGGTCGAATCGCCGCACGCCCGGATCGAGGAGAGGCTGGACCTCGATCTCGGCGCGCTCGCCGGGGACTTCCGTCTCGACCTTCCGGACGGCGCCGTCTACGATGCCGTTCGCACCAGCCTCGAGCGCCGCGGCCCCCAGGACTTCGCCTGGCGCGGCAAGCTCATGCTCGACGGCAAGGCGGTCGGCGAGGCGACGATCACCCGCAGCGGCAAGCACGTCGCGGGAGCGATCTTCACTCCCAACGGCCTCTACCAGATCGTCCCGCACGGCACTGGGCACCGCCTGATCCAGACCGACGACGAGGGACCAGCCTGCGGCGGCGCCGTGGCGCCGGCTCGCATCCTGGAGGCCCACGCCGCCGACCTCGCGCCGACGACCGACTCCTCGACGGTGGCCGGGCCGGCCAAGGCCGCAGGGCCGACCCGGATCGACCTGCTCGTCGTCTACACCGCCAGCGCCCTCGGCGCCTCCTCGCCCGACGCATTCCGCACCCGCATCCAGAATACGGTCGACGTCGCCAACACTGCGCACCAGAACAGCGGCACGAACGCCCAGCTCAACCTGATCGCCGTGGCCGAGATCGGCTACCAGGAGACCGGCGACGCCGAGGGCGACCTCACCTGGTTGCAGCAGGACAGAGGTGTCGCCAGCCTGCGCCAGTCAGTGGGCGCC
Organism: Acidobacteriota bacterium; assembly: GCA_050258075.1. Taxonomy (GTDB): domain Bacteria; phylum Acidobacteriota; class Thermoanaerobaculia; order Multivoradales; family JAGPDF01; genus JBLMYC01. Next base: position 5,879 of record JBLMYC010000051.1, on the reverse strand, counting down.
GACGTCGTGACCATGGTCGTCTCGCAGATGAGCGGCGCGCGCGGCATCGGCTACGTGATGCCGCGCGGTGGCCTGTCGCGCGAGTTCGCGCCGTACGCCTACAACGACGTGGTGGCGTACGGTCTCGGCAGCCTGGTGCTGGCGCACGAGGTCGGCCACAACCTCGGGTGCCACCACGAGCCGGCCAACGCCCCGCCGCCCACGGACGACTCGGTGCTCTTCCCCTACGCCTACGGCCACACCGTCGACGCCAACTTCCACACCGTGATGTCCTACGGCACCGAATGCACGTCCCCCTGCACGTGGATCCCCACTTTCTCCAACCCGGCCCTCTCCTACGGCGGCGCGCCGACCGGCGTGACCAACCAGCGCGACAACCACCGGACGGTAATCAACACGCGTACCATGGTCGCTTCCTTCTACACGCCACAACCGTGCAAGAGCGGACCGACCACGATGTGTCTGGCCAATCGTCGTTACCGCGTCCAGGCGACCTGGGAGGGTGGTGGCGGAAGCGGCGCGGCGCGCGCCTTCGCGCGCTCGCCGAAGTACGGGCTGTTCGCGTTCACCGACCCGAAGAGCTACGACCTGGCGGTGAAGCTGGTGCCGAACTCGAGCGGCGGCGCCTCAGTCGCCTGGGCCGACGTGACCGGGCTCGACTACTCGCTGCAGGTGATCGACACGCAGCGGGGCGTCTCCGAGGTTTACCACAACGACGCCACCCACTGCGGCGGCAGCGACCCGACCTTCGGCGCCCTCTCGACCGCGGCCCCCGCCGCCACTCGCTGCCGGCCGAGCGCCACCGCGCTCTGCCTGCTGAAGCGCTACAAGGTCGAGGTGAGCGGGCCGAACGGCGCGGTGCGGGGCTTTGCGCTCAACACCGCGAGCGGCGCCTTCTACTTCAGCGACAAGACCGCGCCGGACCTGATCGTCCGCCTGCAGAACGCCGGCGACCACGTCGCCTTCTACTACGGCGCCCTGACCAGCGCCGCCTACAGCGTGACGCTCACCGACACCGCCGGCGGCGTCGCCAAGACCTACAACAGCCCGGAAGGGGCGAACTGCGGCGGCCGCGACGATCACGCGTTCTGAAGCCGAGCCGCTCTCCGGCTCGCTGCTGCGCGCTCCCCACCGCCGCGCCGGGCGCTTCTTCAATCCCTGGGGCGAGAGACTGCCCGGCCTGCGCGATCTCCTGCGCTGGCGACTGTCACGCAACCCGTACGGCCCGCGGCGGTCGATCGACGTGCCGCGGGTCCCCAACGACGGCAGTCGGCTCGCTCGCCCCGCCCCGGCTCTCGAGCTGACCTGGGTCGGTCAGTCGACCTTCGTCATCCAGGACCGGGCTAGCGTCGTGGTGACCGATCCCCACTGGGGTCCGCGAGCGCTCCTGCCGCGCCGGCTGTCGGCCCCCGGTCTGCCGCTCGCCGCGCTGCCCGCCGACACGATCGCGGTCGTCTCGCACAGTCACTACGACCATCTCGACCGCTTCACCGTCGAGCGCCTGCCGCCCACCGTTCGCTGGTTCGTGCCACTCGGCCTCGGCACCTGGCTCCGCCGGCACGGGCAGCTGCGAGTCACCGAGCTCGACTGGTGGGACGAGGTCGAGTGCGACGGCTTCCGCCTCACCTGCCTGCCCGCCCAGCACTGGTCGAACCGGCTGTCGCAGGCGCGCAATGCCACCCTGTGGTGCGCGTGGATGATCGCCGGCGAGGGTGGCCGCACGTTCTTCGCCGGCGACACCGGGTACTTTCCTGGCTTCGCCGAGTTCGCGCGTCACGGACCGATCGACGCCGCGCTGCTGCCGATCGGCGCCTACGAGCCGCGCTGGTTCATGCGCTACCAGCACCTCGACCCGGCCGAGGCCTACCAGGCCTTTCGGGAGCTCGCGGCGCGCTTCTTCCTCGCCATGCACTGGGGAACCTTCGACCTCACCGACGAGCCGCCCGATCGCGCGCCGGCCGAGCTACGGGCGGCGGTCGAGCGGGCCGCCGGGGCCGACCGCCGGGTGCTGCTGCCCGCGGTCGGCGAGACCTGGCGCCTCCCCGGTCGCGCCTAGCCAGGGGCGATCCAGCCGCGAGGCGAGGTCGGCGCGCGGCCGCGGCGGCGAGACCAGCCATCCCTGCACCAGCTCGCAGCCGTGGCGACGCAGGAACGTGAGCTGCTCGGGCGTCTCGACGCCCTCCGCCACGACCTGCCGGCCGAGACTCCTCGCCATGCCGAGGATGCCGGTGACGATCGCCGTCGCCTCGGCCTCGCGGCCCAGGCCCTCGAGGAAGCTGCGATCGATCTTCACCGTGTCGGCCGGCAGCCGCAGCAGATGGCTGAGCGACGAGTAGCCGGTGCCGAAGTCGTCGATCGCCACGCGCATGCCGTGCTCGCGCAGGCGCTGGAGCTGCTCGGCGCTGCGCTCGATATCGAGCAGCGCGGCGTGCTCGGTGATCTCCACCACCAGCCGTTCGAGCGCCAGACCGCTTTCCTGCGCCACCCGCCGCAGATCGTCGACCAGGCCGGTGCCGAGGAAGCGGCGCGGCGATACGTTCACCGCCAGGCGCAGGTGCGCGGCGCCGGCGCCCAGCGCGACGAGCTGCGCGGCGGCGGTACGCAGCACCTGCTCGTCGACCTGGGCGATGAGGTCGGCTTCCTCGGCGAGCGCGATCACCCGCGTCGTTCCCGCCTCGACCAGCTCGGCGTCCGGCCAGCGCGCCAGCGCCTCGAGCTGCACGCAGGCGCCGTCGGCGATGCGCACCACGGGCTGGAAGTACGCCAGGGTGGTCGCCTGCGCCAGGGCGCGGCTCAGACGGTCCTCGAGCCGTCGCCGCTGGTGGGCGCGCTGGTTGAGCTCCGGCGAGAACAGGCAGAGCCGGTGGCGCGTCTGCTTCGACTCGCGCAGGGCGGTGTAGGCGCGATCGAGCAGCACCTCGGCGCTCTCCTCGCCCACGGCGATCGCGGCGCCGGCGCTCGCCGACAGCGAGAGCTCGCGGCCTTCGAGCTCGAGGGGGCGGCGCAACGCCTCCAGCGCTTCTTCTCCCTGGCGCACCACGGTCTCGGTGTCGGCGACATCGGCGAGCAGGACGGCGAAGTCGTCCGCGCCGATTCGCGCCACCATCGCCAGCTCGCCGGCCACCGACGCCAGGCGGCGCCCGACCGCGGCGACCAGGAGCGTCGTGACCTCGGGCCCGAGCGACTCGGCGAGAGCGCGGAAGCGCTTCAGGTTCAGATGCAGCAAGGCCCGGCTGCGGCGGGCGTTGCCGAGCGCCTGGAGCTGCTCGAGCAGCGCCTGCCGGTTGGGCAGACCGGTCGGAACGTCGCGGTACAGCAGCGCGTGGCGCATGGCGCCGAAGTGCTGGGCGAGGTCGCGCACCTCCTCGATCGGATGGGCGCCGAGCTCGGCCAGGCCCTCGTTGCGCAGTTGCCCGTCGGCGACGTCGCCGGCGGCGCGGTCCATCACCGAGATCGGCCGCCCCAGGCGCGCGGCAAGCAGTCCCACCGTGGCGTACAGCAGGAGCTGCAAGCCGCCGAAGAAGCCCAGGAGCTGCCGCACCGCGCCGCCGAGCTCGGCGTGCACCTGCTCCGCCGGCAGTTGCGCCACGACCGACCACGGGGCGACATCCAGACGCTGAAAAGCGACGTAGCGCAGGTCGATGCCGAGATCGCCCTGGCCGGAGCCGCGGTCCGGGAGATAGAACTGGAAGGCGCCCTGCGAATCGCGCTCGAGGCGGCTGGCCAAGTCCGCCGGCAGGCCATGACGAGGAAAGTCGCTGGTGGCGCAGAGCACTCGCCCGCCGGGGCCGATCAGGCTCAGCGACCAGCGCTGCGGCACGGCGAGCAGAGCGTCCTCGAGCGCCGCCGACCGCAGCGACCCGCGCACGAAGGCCGCCGGCACCGCCGCCCCGTCGCCGTTGTGCAACGGCTCGCAGAGCACGACCTGACCGGTCCGGGCGGCCAGGACCTGGGCCCGCGACGGGCAATCCCCCGGCGGATCGTCGGGCGCTCCCGCCGGGGCCGCCGCGAGCCGCCGCCCGGACGGGTCGCGCAGCTCGACCCACCCGAAATCGGGCTGACCGACGAGGAACGCCTGCAACGCCGCCGCCGCCGAGGGGGCCGGTAAGTGGGTGAGCTCGAGCCGGCGCGCCACTTCGACCAGAGCGTCGCTCTGGCGATCGAGCAGGAGCTCGACGCGGTGCGCGGCATCGGTCGCCGCGATCGACACGCGGTCTCGCTCCAGGCCGAGCTGGCGCCCGTAGGTGGTGCGGGTCACGAGCAGCGCCAGGACGACGCTCGGCCCGAGCACCGCCAGCACGACATCGGAGAACACGAACTGGCGCAAGCTGAGCGAGCGCGCACCGCGCAGTCCCAGGCGACGCAGGCCCGGCAGTCGCAGCAGCAGCTCGGCGAGGGTGGCCGCAAGGATGCCGTTCAGCACCTGCTTGAGCAGCACCAGGCGAACGTACCCCGGAGCCAGCCCGACGACCGCCTGGTACGTCGCGAGATCGAGCAGCCAGCCGATCGTGAACCAGTACAGGCTGGCGCCGAACACCAGGCTGCCAGAGCGGCGGTACACCCAGTACGCGACCCAGGCCTCGCCGAGATAGACGACGTAGACGATGGCCAGGCGCGGGACGTGCAGGAGGTCCGAGGCGGCAAGCGGCAGGAGCGACAGCACCGCGACCAGGGTTCCCGAGCGACCGCCGAGCACCGCGAAGGCGAGGAACACCGCGGCACCACCGAACAGGAACTCCGGCGTCTCCTCGCTGAGCAGCGGCAGAGCGAACTGGTTGAGCGCCGCTCCTATGGAGCCCAGCAGCACGACGAGGCCCCAGCGCACCAGCGGGCGCTCGAGGAGGTCCGCCGCCGAGACCGGCCCGTCGCCTCTGCCCAGCTCGGGCCGCACGCTCTTATGCACGGGCGTCAATTTATCAGAGGCCCCTTACGCCGGATACGAAAAGGGGCCCCGGCGAACCGGGGCCCCGAGAGAGAGAAAAGACCGGAAGCCTTCTACTGCACGTTGAGGGCGAAGTCGTCGACCACGAACGACGTCTGCAGCGAAGCATCCTCGACGCCGAGCAGGTAGACACGGATCGTCTGGCCCTTGTAGGCGATCAGGCTGAAGCTCTTCTGCGCGTAGCCCGTGTTCTTGTTGAGGTTGGAGTACGTCGCCAGGGTCGCGAGCACCGTGTTCGACGAGTTGCGGACCTGCACTTTCAGGGTGTCGTACGCGGTCGCGGTGGTGGTCTCGGCGGTGTCGATGTGGAGCCAGAAGGTCAGCGTGGCCGTGGTCGCCGTCGACGGGATCGCGACCTGCTGGTACAGGCTGTCGGTGTGCGCCGAGCCGTAACCGTTGAGCCAGGCCTTCCAGCTGCCGGAATGCGCGGCCTCGCCGGTCGAGTTGTCGATCACGCCGCTGGTCGGGACCCACGGCGCCGGACTGGTCGAGCCGTTCTCGAAGCCGGGGTTGCCCAGCAGCTGCTGCGCCGCACCGCTGCTCACCGTCAGGTTGACGGTCGCGGTGTGCGTCTTCGTGCCACCGGTCCCGGTCACCGTGATCGGGTAGGTGCCGGGCGCGGTCGACGCGGCGACCGCCATCGTCATCGTCGAGGAGCCGGTGCCCGGAGCCGCGATCGGATTGGTGCCGAACGTCACCGTCACACCCGTCGGAGCGCCCGACGACGACAGCGAGATCGAGCTGTTGAAGCCGTTCAGCGCCGCGGTCGAGACCGTCGAGCTGCCCGAGTTGCCCTGTACCACCGACACCGACGTCGGCGACGCGGAGAGTGAGAAGTCCGCCACTGGCGCCGCCGTGACGGTCAGGGTGACCGTCGTCGAGTGCGTCGTCGAGCCGCCCGTGCCGGTCACCGTGATCGGGTACGTGCCGGTTGCGG
>JBLMYC010000050.1:0-3611 GCA_050258075.1 Acidobacteriota bacterium | reverse complement strand
CCGTCGCCGAGCCGGTCATCGCCGGCCGTCGCTAGAGTCTGCAGAAGCCCGCAGGCGGGGGCGGCTCCTGGAGGAATCCGGGAGCCGCTTTTCTTCTCTCGGGCAAACGTCGTCCGCGCCGAGTGGTCATAGGATGGTCGACATGCTCGCCGTCGTTCCTGAAGCAACCGCCGAAGGCCCAGCACCCTGTCTCCGAGACGCGCCGGACCCCGCACCGGGCCCGGGAGAGCTGGCGATTGCCGTGCGCGCCACGGCGCTCAACCAGGCCGATCTCCTCCAGCTTCGCGGCCACTACCCGCCCCCGCCGGGGGAGAGCGATGTCCCTGGGCTCGAGTGCGCCGGCGTCGTCGCGGAGCTCGGCGAGGGAACCGGGGGTTTCCGGCTGGGCGATCGTGTGATGGCACTGCTCGGCGGCGGTGGCCATGCGACGCGGGCGGTAGCGCCGGTGGGCCAGGTCATGCCGCTGCCCGAGAACCTGTCCTTTGCCGAGGGTGCCGCCCTGCCGGAGGCCTGCCTCACGGCATGGACGAACCTCGTCGTCGAAGGAGGGCTGCGCCCCGGCGAGACCGTGCTCGTCACCGGCGCGACCGGCGGCATGGGCACCATGGCGGTACAGATCGCCAGGGAGCTCGGCGCGCTTGTCGTCGCCGCCGGCCGCAGCGCCACCAGCCTGCAGGCGCTGGCGGCGTACGGGATCGAAAAGCGGGTGATCCTGGACGGCGCACTCGTCGCGCGGGTCCTCGCCGTGACCGGCGATCGCGGGGTGGATCTGGTGTTCGACCTGGTCGGCGGTCCATATCTGCCGCGGCTGCTCGAGACCCTCGCGATCGGTGGCCGGCTGGTGCTGGTCGGGCTCTCGGCCGGGGCGCGCAGTGAGATCGATCTGCGCGTCCTGCTGCACCGGCGCCTGCGCCTGGTCGGCTCGGTCCTGCGGCCGCGCTCGCGGGCCGAGAAGGCGGCTCTGGTCGCCGGATTCGGCGCGTTCGGACTGCCGCGGCTGGCCGACGGCCGCCTGCGCCCAGTGGTGGCGGAGGTGCTGCCGTTCCAGCGCGTCGCCGAGGCCTACCGGCGCCTCCAGGCCGGCGGCGTAGCGGGGAAAGTCGTGCTGACGCTCGAGCCCTGAGCGGCGGGTTCGAGGGGTCACCGCCCCGCGGGGCGGCCCCGGCGGTCCGGACATCCGGGGTAAGCTTCCAGCCTCATGCCGCGCCGCATCATCCCCGTCGCTTCCGGCAAGGGCGGCGTGGGCAAGACGACCTTCGCGATCAACTTCGCGCTCGGCCTGGCGCGCTCGGCGCCCACCATCCTGGTCGACCTCGATACCGGTACGTCCTCGGTGCGCTCGACGCTCCGGGTGCCGATCTCCTACGACCTCTATCACTTCAAGCGCCAGCGCGTGCCGCTCGCGCACTGCATCACGCGCCTGGACGACAAGCACGATCCGCGCGGCGAGTACCGCAACTTCGGGTTCATCGCGGCGCCGCGCCACTTCATCGAGGACCTCGCCAACCCGGACGTCGAGTTCCGGCGCCGGCTGGCGGCCGAGATCAACCGCCTGCCGGCCGACTACGTGGTGCTCGACCTGCGCGCCGGGCTCGATCCGGTGGTGCTCGACTTCCTGCCCTTCACGAACTCCGGCGTGCTGGTGTTCACCCCGCATCATCCCGCGGCGACCGCGGCGGCGGCGGACATCGTGAAAGCGATCCTCTTCCGCTCGCTGCGCATCCTGTTCGGCGCCGGTTCGCCGTTCTACGAGCGCGATGGAATGGGCCGCTACGAGGACTTGGTGAACCACCTGCTCGACCGGGTCGAGGACGTCTACGATCCATCGCTGCCCAATCTCGAGGCGTTCCTCCTCCAGCTCGAGGACGCCTTTGGCGCGCACCCGATCCTCGAGGTGTTGCGCGAGACCCTGGAATCGTTCCGCGTCCACTACGTGCTGAACATGTTCAACGGCGTGGAGGAGAGCTACCAGCAGGCCCTGGCGCCGCTGGTCGAGGACCTCGCGCAGACCGTCTCCAGCCGGCTGAACCTGACCCAACTTGGCTGGATCGTCGAGGACGAGAAGATCCATCGCGCGAACTGCGCCGGAATCCCCATCCTCCTCGAGCGAGCGGCGACCACCGGGCAGGCGGCGGGCCCGACCGTCGACCGGGTGCGGGCGGAGCTCGAGAGCCTGCAATCGGCCTACCTGGGCCTGCGCCGCGCGCCGGCCCGGCGCGCCGATGCCGCCGGCATGCGCCGGACGCGGCCGACCGACGACCTGCTCTCCGGCCAGCTCGACACGCTGCGGGCGATGTACTCCGACCGGCGCAAGGACAGCGTGCGCGAGAACTTCGGCTATCTGGTGTACCGCGCGCTGGGCCTGATGGGGCCGCACATGGCGCCGACCGAGTTCGGTCAGACGGCGATCGCCACTCCCGACCAGATCCGGAAGTGGTTCCTGGGCCGGGAGCTCTAGTTCCGCGAGAAAGTCCGGGCGGCCGGAGGCAGGAAGGCCTCCGGCCGTGAGCAAGCTCAGTGCGGCGCGGCCGGCTGCGGCCGGCTGCGATAGCGCTCGTACAGCTCGCGCTGGCGCTCCCTGGTGAGATCGATCTCGTGGCCGGCGATCCACACCCGCTCGATGTGGGTCACGATCTCGAGCGGATCGCCGTCGGAGACGAACAGGCTCGCCTCCTTGCCCGGGTCGAGTGATCCGATCCGATCGGCCACCCCGAGGATCTCCGCCGGAGTGAGCGTGACGCTGCGCAGCGCGACGTCCTTGGGCAGGCCGAAGGCGGCCGCCATGGCGGCGTGGAAGGGCAGGTTGCGGGCGTTCGAGGCGTCGCCGCCGTCGGCGATCGCCACCGTCACCCCGGCGCGGTGGAGCACGCCGGCGGCGGCGTACACCGCGTCATAGGGCTCGTAACGCCGAGCCGGCAGGTCGAGGACGCCGTCGAGGATGACCGGGATCTTCTCCTGCGCCAGGCGCTGAGCGACGTACTGGGCGTCGGGGCCCGCCACCAGCACCAGCCTGCCGAGCTTCTCGCGCTTCGCCCAGTCGAGCGCGCTGTCGATCTGGGTCTTCTCGAAGGCGTGGATGAAGAGCGGCTCCTTGCCGTCGAGCACCGGGATCAAACCCTCGTAGCGCGGGTCGACCTCGATCGCTGGCGCCTTCTTCGCCAGCCCTGCCTGGCGCGCGGTTTCGTAGGCCCGCGCCGCGTCGAGGATGTCCTGCAGCGACTTCAGCGCCTTCTCCTTGTGCTTCGCGAACTCCTCCTCGCTCTGCCGGAACCACGGGCTGTCCGGGCGCTTCAGGCGCGGGTAGGTCAGATGCATCCCGATCGGCGCGCGCAGCGTCATGTCGGTCCAGTTCCAGCCGTGGAGTCGCATGACCGCCGAGCTGCCGTTGAAGATGCCGCCGCCGGGGACGAGGTGGGCGTACGTGACGCCACCGGCGACCGCCGGGCCGATCAGCAGCGAGTCGGCGTTGAATGCCACCTCGGCGCGGATGTTGGCGTTGTCGTCTCCGGTCTCGCGGGTGTCGTTCGGACCGCGCACGCTGCCGATCTCGATCAAGCCCAGGTCGCTCGCCGGATCGACGAAGCCGGGATAGACGTGCTGGCCGGGAATCG
>JBLMYC010000049.1:0-3755 GCA_050258075.1 Acidobacteriota bacterium | reverse complement strand
GCTGGCCGACCTGTGGCTCGGAGACGCCGCGACCGCGGCGCCCTGAGCCTTTCGCAAGCGGAGGGCATCGTTCCATGGACTTCAACCCGTCGCCGCGCAGCGCCGAGTACCTCGCTCGGCTGCGCGACTTCCTCGCCCAGCAAGTCCTGCCGATCGAAGCCGGGTACCTGCGCGATCTGCGCTCCCGCAACCACGGCGCCGACTGGAAGCGCTGGGAGGTGCCGCCGGCCCTCCACGAGCTGCGCCGCAAGGCGCGCGCCGCGGGCCTGTGGAACCTCTTCCTGCCCGACCCCGAGCTCGGCGCCGGGCTCTCGACCCTCGAGTACGCACCGCTCGCCGAGGAGATGGGACGCAGCCTGCTCGGCGCCGAGGTCTGCAACTGCAACGCGCCCGACAGCGGCAACATGGAGGTGCTCTACCACTACGGCGACGCCGAGCAGAAGGCGCGCTGGCTCGCGCCGCTGCTTCGGGGCGAGATCCGCTCGGTCTTCTGCATGACCGAGCCCGACGTCGCCTCGAGCGACGCCACCAATCTGCAGGCAACGATCCGGGTGGAAGGCGACGAGCTGGTGCTCGACGGCAAGAAGTGGTGGGCGACCGGGCTCGGTCACCCCGAGGCAAAGCTGGCGATCTTCCTCGGCATCTCCAATCCCGAGGCCGATCGCCACCATCGTCACAGCATGGTGCTGGTGCCGCTCTCGACTCCCGGCGTCTCGATCCGCCGCATGGTGCCGGTCTTCGGCGAGTACGACGAGCCGTCGGGCCACGGCGAGGTGTGGTTCGAGGGCGTGCGGGTGCCGCGCCAGAACCTGCTGCGCGGCTTCGGCGCCGGCTACGAGATCGCCCAGGGACGTCTCGGCCCGGGGCGCATCCACCACTGCATGCGGGCGATCGGCGCCGCCGAGCGGGCGCTCGAGCTGCTCGTCCGCCGCGGCTTGTCGCGCACCGCCTTCGGCAAGCCGCTCGCCACCCTCGACGGCAACCGCGAGCGCATCGCCAACCTGCGCATGGCGATCGACCAGGCGCGCCTGCTGACCCTGTACGCGGCGTGGAAGATCGACCAGGTCGGGGCGCAGAACGCGATGACCGAGATCTCGGCGATCAAGGTGGTGGCGCCGAACGTCCTCCAGCAGGTGGTGGACGAGGCGATCCAGATGCACGGCGGGGCCGGGGTCTCGGGAGACAACCCGCTGGTCGCCCTCTTCGCGCTCGCCCGCTCGCTGCGCATCGCCGACGGCCCCGACGCGGTGCACCGCGGGGTGATCGCCCGGCGCGAGCTCAGCAAGTACGTGCCGCGGAGCTGAGCGCGGCGATGGTTGCGGCAGGAGCCTCGCGGGACGAAGCCGCCGCGGTGCGCCCCGGCGAGGCGCTGGACGTCGAGCGTCTCGACGCTTGGCTCAAGGCGCGCGTGCCCGAGCTCTCCGGCACACCGCGCATCACGCAGTACCGCGGCGGGGCCTCAAACTGGACGTACCGCCTCGAGTACGAGGGGCGCGATCTCATCCTGCGCCGCCCGCCGGCGGGCACCAAGGCGCGCTCGGCGCACGACATGGGACGCGAGTTCCGCATCCAGCAGGCGCTGCGGCCGGTCTACCCCTACGTGCCGCGGATGCTTGCCCACTGCGCCGACGAGGCGGTCGTGGGCGCCGAGTTCTACGTCATGGAGCGCCTGGACGGGCTGATCCTGCGCCGCGACCTGCCGCCGGGCGTGACGCTGACTCCGCGGCTGGCGGGAGAGCTCTGCCGGCGGGCGCTCGACGTCCTGATCGCGCTCCATCGGGTCGACGTCGAGGCCGCCGGGCTCGCCTGGATCGGCAAGGGCGCGGGCTACGTGCGTCGCCAGGTCGAAGGCTGGAGCGAGCGCTACCGCAAGGCGCGCACCTGGAACGTGCCGCGCGGCGAGCGGATCATGGCCTGGCTCAGCGCCCACCTTCCGGCGCGCGAGCGGCTGTGCGTCACCCACAACGACTTTCGCTTCGACAATCTGGTGCTCGACCGGCAGGACCCGACGCGGATCCTCGGCGTCCTCGACTGGGAGCTCGCGACCCTCGGCGATCCGTGGATGGACCTCGGCAACGCTCTCGCCTACTGGGTCGAGCGGGACGATGACTTCTTCGGCCGCGCGATCCGCCGTCAGCCGACCCACCTGCCGGGGATGCTGACCCGGCACGAGGTCGTGGACTACTACGCCGAGCGGACCGGCGAGCGGCCGGAGAGTTTCACGTTCTACGAGGTCTTCGGCCTCTTCCGGCTGGCGGTGATCGCGCAGCAGATCTACTTTCGCTACCACCGCCGCGAGACTCGCAACCCGGCGTACCGTCGCTTCTGGCTGTTCGTTCACTACCTGCACCGGCGCTGCGCGAAGGCGCTCCGCCGGAGCAGCGACTGAGGGAGAGCCGGTTGGCGCTCGCTTCCTTCAAGCCGCACCGGCTCCTGGCGCTCGGGGCCCTGGCGTCGCTCGTCCTCGTGCCCACTGGCGTCGCGGTGGTCGCGCGGACCGAGGGCTTCAATGCTGTGGCGGTGCGCTGGAACCTCGGCTGGGGTCTCGCCCTGCCGCTGCCGGCGGCGATGGCGTGGGTCCTCTTCGCGCTCTTCGGCCTCGCCGTGTACCTCGCGGTCGCCGTGCCGATCTACCTCTTCCGCCGCGACCGCGCCGTGCCAGCGCGGAATTCCGCGACGCTCCTGGCGCTCGCCAGCGCGACGGTCGTCGCGCTCGCCATTCTCGTCGCCTGGCTGGACCTCTGGCGCCCATGACCTTCGGGGACCGCTTCCTCCTGGCGTGGATCGCCCTCGCGGCGATCGTCTTCGTCGCTCTCCTCTTCGTCCCGGCGCCTTACGGTCGCTACGCGCGCCGGACGTGGGGCCCGGCGATCGCCAGCCGCTGGGCGTGGCTCCTGATGGAGGCGCCGGCGGTCCTGGTGATGGCCGGCGCCTTCGCGCTCGGCCACCACCGCGGCTCGTGGACGGCGCTCGTCTTCCTCCTGATGTGGCTCGCACACTACGTGCCGCGCGCTTTCGTCGATCCCTTCCTGTGGCGCGAGCCGACCCGCCGCACGCCACTTGCGATCGTCGCGATGGCGATCGTCTTCAACGTCGTGAACGGCCTCGCCAACGGCCGCGCGCTCTTCGACCGGCCGCCCGGCTACGCCGACGCCTGGCTCGGCGATCCGCGCTTCGTCGGGGGCGCGCTCCTCTTCGCGCTCGGCTACTGGATCAATCGGGACGCCGACCGGCGCCTGCGCCATTTGCGCGGCCCGGGCGAGAGCGGCTATCGCGTCCCGATGGGCGGCCTCTTCCGCTGGGTTTCGTGCCCGAACTACCTCGGCGAGATCGTCGTCTGGAGCGGCTGGGCGATCGCCACCTGGTCGCTTGCCGGCCTGGCGTTCGCGTTGTGGACGATCGCCAACCTGGCGCCGCGGGCTCGCGACCACCACCGCTTCTATCGCGAGCGCTTCAACGACTACCCGCCCGAGCGCCGGGCGCTCGTGCCGGGGATGTGGTGAGCTCGATGAACTTCGTTCTCCGGCGTCTCGGAGGCCGCCCACGCCCCCAGGTCCCTCGCTCACGCTCGGGACGACAAAGGGTCATGTCATCCCGATGTCCAGCAATCGTTAAGATGCGCCCGTGACTACGATCGCCACCTGGAACGTGAACGGCATCCGCGCCCGCGAGGAGCAGGTGCTGGAGTGGATCGCCCGCGAGCGCCCGGGGATCTTCTGCCTGCAGGAGCTCAAGGCGGCGCCCGAGCAGGTGCC
>JBLMYC010000048.1:0-11483 GCA_050258075.1 Acidobacteriota bacterium | reverse complement strand
CACAAGATCGAGGTCAAGCTGAAGCGCAAGGGCCTGCACGCCCGCTCCCGCGACGGCTACCGGGACAAGACCGCGCAGTCGCGCACTGCCGACCTCACGATGTCGTCGCTGACCTTCGGCTTCGAGCAGAACCCGCTGGACGTGGCGCTCGAGTTCGGCCGGCCCGAGCGGCGCGACGACGGCAACTACCTCGTGCCGCTGGTCGTGAAGATTCCGCTCGGCAAGATCAGTCTGCTGCCCAAGGAGGGCGGCGAGCGCGCGCAGCTCCATGTTTACGTAGCGGTCATGGACGACAAGGGGGCCACGACCCCGGTCCAGGACAACCCGGTCGGAGTCGACATCCCAACCGCCAAGGTGCAGCAGGCCCAGCAGCAGTACTATTCCTATGAGATGAAGCTCCTGATGGCGCCCGGCAACCAGACGGTTGCCGTTGCGGTTCGCGACGACGTCGGCGCCGCGGTTTCGATCGTGCGCCGCGCCGTCGCAGTTGGGGGGTGAGGACATGTTGCGCGACCTGAGAGGGCTGGCTCGCGCTTACGTGGCGGTCCTGCGGGCCGAGGTGGCCCAGGCAGCCGAGGACCTGACCGCGTCGGGGCGCAGCCTGGTCGCCGCTCTGGTGCTGTTCGGCGTCGCCGCCGGTCTGACCCTGCTGGTCGTGGCGGTTCTGGTGTATGTCGCGATCGCAGCGCTCAGCCTATGGCTGCCCGCGTGGGGCGCCGGCCTCGTCGTGGCGGGATTCCTGATCGTGGTGACGCTGCTCGTCGGGCTCGCGGCGCGGGCGCGGCTGGCGCGCGTCGAGGGGCCGGCGACGGTCGTTCGCCGGCGGGTCGACGACCATCTGGGCTGGTGGGCGAGGCGGGTCAGCGACGGCGAGAGCGGTGTGCCGGCCGAGCGCGCCAAGGTCGAGCCGGAGGACTGGCCATGACCCAACACGGCTCCGGCCTCGCGGAGCGCCGGCGGGAGTTCGAGGCCGAGCTCGACGCGCTGCGCGCCGACCTCGAAGAGCGCATCGGTTGGTCGCCGCGCGGCCGCTGGGTGCTGCCGCTCCTGGGGGTGGCGATGGGATTCTCGGCGGCGCTGTTCCTTGCTGGGCTGCGCGGCCGGAAGCGGCGCCGCCGCCGTCTGCGCTGATCGCCTGCGGCGCGCGGCTCTACGCCGCGTGTGCCTCGCCGGCGGCGCCCGCCGGCCGTTTGAAGACCATGGCGATGTTGTCGGTGGCGCCGGTCTTGAAGTTCACCGACGTGATCGAGACCAGCTCCCAGCCGTCGGTGCCCAGCGCATTCAGGTCCTTCGCGGCGTTGGGATCGAGGCGGTAGTTCTCGCTGCGGATGTTGATGATCTTGTATTCCCACTTCATGGCCATCACGCGCCCTCCCGGGAAAGTGGGCCCCACGCCTCCATTGTAGGTCCTGCGGCGCTCGGGGGGAGCCGGTCAGTCGCTCAAGACCATCCGTTCGATGCGCACGGCGGCTCCGCGATGGACGTCCCAGGCGAGCGCCAGGCTGGCCCCGCACAGCGCCAGCTCCACGGTTCCCAGCGAGCCCGCGAGATAGCCGGCCGCGTCGGGCGGCAGCTCGGCATAGTGGCCGACCGCCAGGCCGGTCTCGTGCCCGGCGACCCCGACGCGATAGACCCCGGAGTCGAGCCAGCTCGCCGGAATGTCGGTCACCAGGTTGCCGAAACGGTCGACGTGGACGACGTGGCCATGGATCTCTCGACCCTGGTGATGCGGTGCCGGGCGCTCGATCCGCACCGGGTCGGTGATGACCGGGCCGAGGCTCGCGGGGAGCGCGCCGCCGAGCAGAGCCGCCGCGATGGGCGCGAAGCGATCGCGGCCGTGGAAGGTCTGTCCCGGAGCCTCGCGGTGGAGGTCCGGCCGCTCGACGGAGCGGGTCTCGGCGGCAGTGAGGAGGGGAGTGAGCAGGCCGTTGTCGGGCGCCAGGTACAGGGAGCGATCGCGCTCCACGAGCAGGATGCGCCGCGCGCTGCCCACCCCGGGATCGACGACCGCCAGGTGGACCGTCCCGGGCGGGTACAGCGGTGCCACCGCAGCGAGCAGGAACGAGGCGGCGAGGACATCGCCCGGTGCGATGTCGTGCCCGAGATCGACGATCCGGGCTCGTGGCGCCAGCGACAGCACAACCCCCTTGACCGCGGCCACGTAGTAGTCGGCGGTGCCGAAGTCGGTGAGCAGGGTGAGCAGCGGCGGATCGAGGAGCGGCATGGCGCGGGGGCGAGCGCTAGAATCTGAGACGTGAGGCCCTTTTCTCTGTCCGGCGCCGAGCCTTCGCGCCCTCTGGGCGTCGAGGCACGGCCCGTGAGCGATCTTAGCGCCCCGCGGACGGTCGTCGCATGAGGATCCTCTCGGCGCGGGCGATGCGCGAGGTGGACCGGCGGGCGATCGAGGAGATCGGCATCCCCAGCCTGGTGCTGATGGAGAACGCCGCGGTCGGGGTCGCCGACGCGCTCGGCGAGCGCTATCCGGATGCCAGAGCGGTCGCGATCTTCTGCGGACCGGGCAACAACGGCGGCGACGGCCTGGCCCTGGGGCGGCTGCTGGACGGGCGCGGCTACGAGGTGGCGCTGGCGCTGGTCACCGGAGGGCGGAGCCCGAGCGGCGACGCCGCGGCCCAGCTCGCAATCTGCCGGCGGCAGGGACTGGTCGTCGCGGAGCCGGGCGATGACGCTGCCCTGGACGCGGCGCTCCGGCACGCCGCCGGCTGCGACGTCGTGGTCGACGCCCTGTTCGGAACCGGGCTCGAACGCCCCCTCGGCGAGCCCTTCGCCGGGCTGGTCGGGCGATTGAACGCCCTCGGCCGGCCGATCGTCGCGGTCGATCTGCCGAGCGGCCTCGACGCCAGCCGCTCGGCGCCGATCGGGCCGCATGTCCGGGCCGATCTGACCGTCACCTTCGCGGCGCCGAAGATCGCCCAGGTCTTCGCGCCGGCGAGCGATGCCTGCGGTGACCTTGCGGTGGCCGAGCTGGGGATTCCGCCGGCTCTCCTCGAGGAAGCGGAGGGCGGCCTCCACTGGCTCGAAAGCGCCGAGGTCGCCGGGTATCTGACACCGCGCCCGGCCGACGCCCACAAGGGCAGCTACGGCCACGTGCTGATCGTTGCCGGAGGTCGAGGCAAGGCGGGTGCCGCGGTCCTGGCGGCACGCGCCGCCGTGCGTGGCGGGGCCGGGCTGGTCACTGCGGCAGTGCCGGAGCCGATCCAGGCGATCGTGCATGGCGGCTCCCTCGAGTCGATGACCGTGGCGCTGCCCGTCGACCTGGACGACCTGGCGCCGGCCGCCTCCGACGCGGTGCGGGCCGCCTGGGACGGGAAGACCTGCGTGGCCATCGGCCCCGGCCTTGGACAGGGCACCGGGACGCGGTCCTTCGTCGAGCGCCTGGTGCGCGAGTGTCCGCTGCCGATGGTGGTCGACGCCGATGCCCTGAACGCCTTCGCCGGCCGCATCGCGGGGCTCGCCGAGCGCCGTGCCGAGGCCATCCTGACCCCGCATCCGGGAGAGCTCGCACGTCTGGTGGGCGGCACCAGCGCCGAAGTCCAGGCCGACCGCCTCGGCGCGGTGCGCCGCGCGGCGGAGGCGAGCCGCGCGGTCGTGGTGCTGAAGGGCCACGCCTCACTCATCGCCTCCCCCGAGGGCGAGGTCTGGGTCAATACGACTGGCAACCCGGGCATGGCGAGCGGCGGCATGGGCGACGTGCTGACCGGTCTGATCGGGGCGCTTCTCGCCCAGGGCCTGCAGCCGCTCGCCGCCGCCCAGCTCGGCGTTCACCTGCACGGTCTGGCGGGGGATCTCGCGGCCGAGCGCCTGGGCCCGGTGGGGATCCGCGCCGGCGATCTGGTCGATCTCCTGCCGATCGCGCTCCGGCAGCTCGCCGCATGCTGAGGCGCTGGCGGACGGCGAGCGTCGAAGAGACCCGCGACCTCGGCGCCAGCCTGGTCGCGGAGCTGCTGCCGGACCGCCTGCTCCTCCTCGAGGGCGACCTCGGCGCCGGCAAGACGGTGCTCGCCCAGGGTCTGGCGGCCGGACTGGGCATTCCGCCGGAGGAGATCCAGTCGCCGACCTACACGATCGTCCGCGAGCACCGCGGCCCGCGCGGCCGGCTGGTCCACGTCGATCTGTACCGCCTCGAGCCGCGCGACGCCGAGGCGATCGGGCTCGAGGAGCTGCTCGCCGGCGAGGGCGTCAAGGTGGTCGAGTGGCCGCAAAGGCTGCCGTTCCCGGTCGGGCCGGCGCTGCGGCTGCGCCTGCGGCGGCTCGGCGAGAGCGAGCGCGCGGTCGAAGAGTTGTAGGCTTGGGCGGTAGCGACAGCGGTTCTTCCCTCGTATTTCCATAACTGGAGGATTTTCGAGCATGGCGATCAAGAAAGTGGGAGTTCTGGGCTGCGGTCTGATGGGTTCCGGCATCGCCGAGGTGTGCGCGAAGGCCGGCTACGAGACGGTGGTGCGCGAGGTCAACGACCAGCTCCTGAACAAGGGCCTGGAGCGCATCAAGGGCTCGCTCGCCAAGGCGGTGGAGAAGGGCAAGCTCGACGCCGGCGAGCGCGACAAGGTGCTCGCCCGGCTGCACGGCACGACCGCCTTCGAGCCGCTCGCCGACTGCGACCTGGTGATGGAGGCGATCGTCGAGAACCTCGAGGAGAAGCGCGCGACCTTCGCGGCCCTCGACAAGGTTCTCAAGGCCGGCGCGATGCTGGCCAGCAACACCTCGTCGCTGACCCTCACCCAGCTCGCCGCCGGCACCTCGCGTCCCGATCGCTTCGTCGGCCTGCACTTCTTCAACCCGGTGCCGGTCATGAAGCTGGTCGAGGTGGTACGCACCCTGGTGACCTCCGACGAGACGGTCGCCGACGCGACGGCGTTCGTGAAGTCGCTCGGCAAGGAGCCGATCGCCTGCAAGGACAACTCGGGATTCATCGTGAACCGGCTGCTGGTGCCCTATCTGCTGGACGCGATCCGCGCCCTCGAGGAGGGCGTCGGCTCGGTCGAGGATATCGACAAGGGCATGCAGCTCGGCTGCGGCTACCCGATGGGACCGTTCACCCTGCTCGACTTCGTCGGCCTCGACACCACGTACTACATTGCCAACATCATGTTCGAGGAGTACCGCGAGAAGCGCTTCGCGCCGCCGGCGCTCCTCAAGCAGATGGTGCAGGCCGGCCGCCTGGGCAAGAAGAGCGGCCGCGGGTTCTACGAGTACGCGAAGAAGTAGGCGGCGTCCTGCCCCCGGCTCGGATTGGGTCGGTTCTCCCAATCCGAGCCGGTGTGAGGGGAGCGGCTTGCTAGGATGTGGTGTATGGCGAGCCTGACCCTGGCCGAAGAGGGCCTCGAGACCCTCTACGGCATCCAAGACGAGAACCTGCGCCGCATCGAGAAGGCCTTCCACGTCACCCTCGCGGCGCGCGGCAACGAGGTGAAGATCTCCGGCGCCGACCCCGAGCAGGTGACGCGCGCCGAGCGGCTGGTCGGCGAGCTGTCACAGATCCTCGAGAAGGGCTACCGCTTCAAGCCCGGCGACGTGCAGACCGCGATCCGGGTGGCGGTCGACACGCCGGAGCAGTCGCTCCAGGAGCTGTTCCTGGCCGAGGGCATCCTGGCCACCGTGCGCCGGCTGGTCCAGCCGCGCACCGCCAACCAGCAGCTCTACCTCAAGGCGATGCTCGAGCACGACATCGTGATCTCGATCGGTCCGGCGGGCACCGGCAAGACCTACCTGGCGGTCGCGGTTGCCGCGGCGGCGCTGCTCGAGCGCAAGATCCGCCGCATCGTTCTGGTGCGCCCGGCGGTCGAGGCCGGCGAGAAGCTCGGCTTCCTGCCCGGCGACCTGGCGGAGAAGGTGAACCCCTACCTGCGCCCGCTGTACGACTCGCTGAACGACATCCTCGGCTTCGAGAAGGTCGCCAAGCTGATGGAGCGCGGCGTGATCGAGGTCGCGCCCCTCGCCTTCATGCGCGGCCGCACCCTGAACGAGAGCTTCATCATCCTCGACGAGGCGCAGAACACGACTCCCGAGCAGATGAAGATGTTTCTGACCCGCATGGGCTTCAACTCCAAGGCGGTGATCAACGGCGACATCACCCAGGTCGACCTGCCGGTCGGCCGCGCCTCGGGCCTGCGCGAGGCCCAGGACGTGCTGGCCGAGGTCGAGGGCATCCGCTTCGTGCGCTTCGACGAGCGCGACGTGGTGCGCCACTCGCTGGTCCAGCTGATCGTCGGAGCGTACGAGCGTTTCGAGCGCGCGCGCCGCGAGCGTGACGGCGAGGGGCGCCCGGCCGAGCCGGCGGGGCCGTCCGACCGTGGCTAGGTCGGCGGCGCGCCCGCCCGCGCCCGGGCTCGCGGTCCACCTCGACAACTCGGGTCGCTTTCGCGAGGTCCGCCCGCGTACCCTGCGGCCGTGGCTGGCGAGGGTGGTGGCGGAGCTCGTACCCGACGCCAGGAGCTTCGCCGTGCGCTTCTGCGGCGACCGCACCATCCGGCGGCTGAATCGGGAGTTCCGGGGCAAGGACGAGGCGACCGACGTGCTGTCCTTCCCGGGCGGCTACACGCCGGAGGGCCTGCACCTGGGCGACGTCGTGGTGTCGCTGCCGACCGCGCGGCGCCAGGCCGCCGCCCTCGGGCACGGCATCGAGCGCGAGCTGCGCGAGCTGCTGCTGCACGGCGTCCTGCACTGCATGGGCTACGACCACGAAGCCGACGACGGCGCCATGGACCGGCTGGAGACCCGCCTGCGGCGCCGCCTGCTGGGGCGCCCGCGACGATCGGCGCGGCGACGATGAGCGGCCGCGCGATCATCGCCTTCGCGGCGCTGCTGGTCGCGGCGCCGATCGGGCTGCTGCTGTCGGCGCTGCTCGAGCGCAGCGGCCCGATCCGGTTGCGCTACTGGTCGGAGGAAGCCGGCGGCCGTTTGCGCGCGACCCACGCGTCGCACCCGCGCTTCGAGGCCTTCCGTTTCCTGCTTGGTGTCCTGGCGCGGGTGGCGCTGCTGGCGCTCGGTCTCGCGGCCTGGGCGGCGCTCACCGAGCTCGGGGTTCCGCACGCCACGCCGTGGACGCTCGGCGGCCTCGCGCTGGTGGTGACCGCGAGCGAGCTCGCCAATCGTCTGGTGGTGGCGCGCGACGCCGAGGGTGCCCTGCGGCGCGCCACCTGGCTCTACCGTGTGGCGCTGGGCCTGCTCCTGCCGTTGATCGCAGTCCTCGAGCGAGTGTTGCCGTTCGGCGCCCACCGGCGGCGCGAGGACGAGGAGGATGAGGCCTCGGAGGAGGAGATCGAGGCCTTCATCGACGTCGGCGCCCGCGAGGGGATCCTCGACCCGCGCGAGGAGGAGCTGGTGCGCGGAGTCGTCGACTTCGGGGATACGGCAGTGCGCAGCGTCATGGTGCCGCGCATCGACGTCGTCGCGGGTCGGGCCGACGCCAGCCCGGAAGAGCTGGCCGCGCTCTTCGATGGCGCCAAGCACACCCGGATTCCGCTGTACCAGGATTCGATCGATCAGGTGGTCGGAGTGCTGCACGTGCTCGATCTGCTCGGCCACCTGCGGGGCCAGACGAAGCGGCCGGTGCGCGAGCTGATGAAGCCGCCGTTCGTCGTTCCGGAGACCAAGCCCCTGAACGAGCTGCTGCGCGACTTCCAGGCGCGCGGCCAGCAGATGGCGATCGTGGTCGACGAGTACGGCGGCACTGCCGGGCTGGTCACCGTGGAGGACCTGGTCGAGGAGATCGTCGGCGAGATCGCCGACGAGCACGACCCCGGGAGGCCGGAGCCCGAAGCGCTCGGCGCCGGCGGCTGGCGTCTGCACGGGCGCACCCACCTCGAGGAGCTGGAGGAGATCTTCGGCCTCGAGCACGAAGAGGCGCCCTACGAGACCGTCGGCGGCCTGGTGATGGCGGCGCTCGGCAAGGTGCCGAAGGTGGGCGACCGGGTGGGAGCGCGCGGCCTGGTCCTGACGGTCGAAGCCCTGCGTGGACGGCGGGTCGAGCGGGTGCGCGCCGAGCGCGCCAGCAACGAGGTCGGCGAGGAGCTGCCGCAAGAGGCGCCGCCGGGGGAGCGTGGAGCGTGAGCAAGGCCGGTACCGTGGCGCTGGTCGGACGTCCCAACGCGGGCAAGTCGACGCTGATGAATCGGTTGCTCGGCGAGAAGCTGGCGATCGTCTCCGACAAGCCGCAGACCACTCGCAACCGCCTGATCGGCATCCTGTCGGGACCCGCGGGCCAGATGGTGTTCTACGACACGCCGGGGCTGCACCGGCCGCTGCATCGCATGAACCGCCAGATGGTCCAGGCGGCGATCGACGCCATGGGCGAGTGCGACGTCGTCTGTTTCCTGGTCGACGCGGCCGAACGCTTCGGGGCGGGGGACGCGTACGCCCTCGATCTGCTCTCCCGGGTACGGGCGCCGAAGATCCTCGCCCTCAACAAGATCGATCGGGTGAAGAAGCCGAAGCTGCTGCCGCTGATCGAGAAGTACGCGAAGAGCGGCCAGTTCGCGGAGATCGTGCCGGTCAGCGCCGCGAACGGTGACGGCTGCGAGGTGCTGCTCGCCGAGCTGTGGCGGCGGCTGCCGGAGGGCGAGCCCCTGTACGACCCCGAGCTCCTGACCGTGCACCCCGAGCGTTTCCTCGCCGCCGAGCGGATCCGCGAGAAGGTCCTCGAGCTGACCCACGACGAGCTGCCCTACACGACGGCGGTGAAGATCGACCGCTGGGAAGACGCCGGCGACCTGCTGCGCCTGTACGCCACGATCTACGCCGAGCGCCCGGGGCAGAAGAGCATCCTGATCGGCCAGCAGGGACAGCAGATCAAGGCGATCGGCACCGCGGCGCGTCTCGACCTCGAGCGCTACCTCGGGCGCCGGGTGTTCCTCGATCTGCACGTCCGCGAGCAACCGGGCTGGCGCGAGGACGCCCACCTTTTGGCCGAGCTCGAGCGCGACGTGTACGCCGGCGCCGAGTCTCCCGCCGCTGCCGAGAGTGGGGAGAACGAGGACGACGGGGACGACGAGTCGTCCTGACCCGCCGTGCGCCTGTATTCCGCAGAGGCCCTTCTGGTCGACGTCCTCGACCTGCACGATCGCGACCGCATCGTGGCGTTTCTGACCCGCGAGCACGGACTCAAGCGGGGCGTGGCGCAGGGCGCGCGGCGGCGCTACAGCCGGTTCGCGGGCCAGCTGCAGCCGCTCGCCAAGGCGGAGATCACCTGGTTCGAGAAGGACGGCCGCGACCTCGTGCGGGTGCGCGGCGTCGAGCTGCTGCGGCCGGCGCACCGCCTGCAGGCCGATCTCGACGGCTTGCTGCTGGGCAGCTACCTCGCCGATCACGTCCTGCAGTTCGCGCAGGAGAACGAGGCGAGCGATCACCTGTACCGTTTGCTCGACTCGACGATCGAGGCGCTGCTCGCCGGGGCGCCGCGCGATCTCGCGGCGCGCTACTTCGAGACCTGGGTGCTGCGGCTGCAGGGAATCTTCCCGCCGCCGCGCGAGTGCCCGCTGTGCGGCCGGCCGTTCGGTGCCGGGGGCGCGGTCCTGCCCATCGAGGGCGATGCGCTGGTCTGCGTCGATTGCGCGGCCGGCGCCGCCGGCACGCGGGTCGGCAGGGAAGTCCTCGACGCCCTGCTGCGCTTCGGCCGCCTCGACCTCGGCAAGCTCGCCGCCGCGCCGCCAGGCGAAGTGGCGCTGCGCCAGATCGAGGCGCTGTGCGCGCGGCTGCGGCGGCGCTTCCTCGGCCACGAGCTGAAGAGCTGGGAGGTCATCCAGGAAGCTCGCGCCCGTCTGCCCGGCTGATAGACTGTCGCTTCCATCCCGGGCCTCGTCCCGGCGTTCAGCAACTCTTCGGAATGGAGCCATGCGGAGTTTCCAAGAGCTGATCCTGCGGCTGTCGCAGTTCTGGGCGGACCAGGGTTGCGTCCTGCAGCAGCCGCTCGACCTCGAGGTCGGCGCCGGGACCATGCACCCCGACACTTTCCTGCGCGTGCTCGGGCCGGAGCCCTGGCGGGTCGCCTACGTGCAGCCGTCGCGCCGGCCGGCCGACGGGCGTTACGGCGACAACCCGTTCCGGCTCGGCAAGCATTACCAGTTCCAGGTCGTCCTCAAGCCGTCGCCCGACGACGTGCAATCGCTGTACGTGCGGAGCCTCGCGGCGATGGGTATCGATCTCAAGGTCCACGACCTGCGCTTCGAGGAGGACAACTGGGAAGCGCCGACCCTCGGCGCCTGGGGGGTGGGCTGGCAGGTGATGCTCGACGGCATGGAGATCACCCAGTTCACGTACTTCCAGCAGGCCGGTGGTCTGGAATGCCGGCCGACCAGCGCCGAGATCACCTACGGGCTCGAGCGCATCACGATGTTCCTCGGCCTCAAGGACTCGATCTACGACATCGACTGGGTGCCGGGGGGCTTCGACTACCGCTCGGTGCGCCACCAGGAGGAGTACGAGCTCTCCAAGTACTACTTCGAGATCGCGGACGTCCCGTTCCTGCGCCAGCAGCTCGAGGGCCAGGAGCGCGAGGCGCGCCGCTGCCTGGAGGCCGGGCTGGTGCTGCCGGCCTACGAGTGCGCGCTCAAGGGCTCGCATCTGTTCAACGTGCTCGACGCGCGTGGCGCGGTGTCGGTGACCGAGCGGGTGGCGATGATGAAGCGGGTGCGCGACCTGGCCTGCGCCTGCGCCGAGGCCTACGTCGCGTCGCGCGAGCGGCTCGGCTTCCCGCTGCTGAAGTCCGAGGTGGCCCATGGCTGAGTCGAGCCCGACGAGCGTAGCGCCGGGCGGGAACGGCGAGTTCCTGCTCGAGCTGCGGGCGGAGGAGATCCCGGCCCGCATGCTGCCGGGAGCGACGCGCGAGCTCGCGACCCGGGTGTTCGAGGAGCTGATGGGCCGCGGTCTCGGACCGCGCGAGGTCGAGACCGGTTTCACTCCGCGCCGCATCCTGCTGGTGCTCAGGGGAGTGCCCGCACGGCAGGCAGACCAGGAGGAAACGCTGTGGGGCCCGCCGGTCGGGGCGGCGTACGACAAGCAGGGGAACCCGACCTCGGCCTTGCTGGGCTTCGCCAAACGCGCCGAGGTCGAACCTGGTGAGGTGCAGCGCGCCAAGAAGGACAAGGGCGAGTACCTGATGGCGGTGCGCACCAAGGTCGGGCGTCCGGCCCCCGAGGTGCTGGCCGAGGTGGTGCCGCGGGTGGCGGCGGCGCTCGCCTGGCCGAAGACCATGCGCTGGGGAGACGGCATCGGCCCGTGGGTGCGCCCGCTGCACGGGATCCTGGCGCTCTACGAGGGCGAAGTGGTGCCGATCGAGCTGTTCGGAGTGCGCGCTGGCGCGACGACGGTGGGTCATCCGGTGCTGTCGCCGGAGCCGTTCGTCGTGCACGACGCCGCCGACTACCGCAGCAAGCTCGCCGAGCGTGGCATCGTGGTGAGCCCCGAGGAACGCAAGCGCCGCCTCGCCGAGCGGATGGCGGCGAGGGCCGCGGAGCTCGGCGGCAAGCTGG
>JBLMYC010000047.1:0-5480 GCA_050258075.1 Acidobacteriota bacterium | reverse complement strand
TCGCTGCGGTCGTAGACGATCGAGGGGGCGAAGACCGTCGTCGCCAGCGGCGAGGAGGCGACCGCCCGCTCGGCCAGCCACTTGGCGCGGAAGAAGCGCGTGCGCTGGGCGCTCGCCGCGTCGAGCGCGCTGAAGAAGGCGAAGCGGCGCGCGCCGCCGCGCTCGGCGGCGCGCAGCAGGCGCACCGTCGCCAGTCCGTTCAGCTCCTCGATCCGGTGCGGCGGCTGGTCGCGGATCGTCGCCGCCAGGTGGACCACCGTGTCGACCCCGCGCAGCGCCTGGCGCACCAGGTAGGGGTCCGACATCTCGCCCAGGTCGCCGAGCGCGATCTGCACGTCGACCCGGTGCGCGCCCAGCCGGCGCGGCTCGCGCACCAGGCAGCGCACGTCCTCGCCCCGCTCGAGCAGCAGCGGCAGCAGGCGCGAGCCGACGCTTCCGGTGGCCCCCGTCAAGAGCAGCATCGACCACACCCTAAAGACCCCCCGCGCCGCTGCGCGCGCCCGCGTATCCCTAAAATGTGCGCTCGCGCTTGGCGGGGGCCGAATCCGCCGGGCACCGCAAAGACGACCCCAGGAGAAAAGCTTCGAATGACCTACGTCATCGCCGAGCCGTGCATTGGCCAGAAGGACAACTCGTGCGTCGAGGTATGTCCGGTGGACTGCATCCACCCGACCCCGGACGAGCCCGACTACGACTCGGTCGAGCAGCTTTACATCGATCCCGACGAGTGCATCGACTGCGATGCCTGCGTCGAGGCCTGCCCGGTCGACGCCTGCTTCGCCGAGGACCAGCTGCCCAGCGAGTGGGCCAAGTTCACCGAGATCAACGCGCAGTACTACAAGAAGACCGCGGCCTGAGCCGCACCCGCTACTGAACGACCGGCAGCGGGGTGCCGCCAACGGGCGGCGCTTCGGCCGGGGCCGGGGCCGCCTGTAGGACCGGCAGCTCCTGCGGGGTCGCGGCGACTATGCCGCGGGCGGCCTGGCGGATCGCCTGCGAGGCGGGCGAGTCGGGCTCGGCGGTGACCAGGGGGGTGCCCTCGTCGGCGTGCTCGCGCAGCGGCTCCGAGAGCGGCACCTTGCCGAGCAGCGGGATCTCGAGCTCGTCGGCCAGCAGCTGGCCGCCGCCCTCGCCGAAGATGGTGAAGCGCTCGCCCTCGGGCGTCGTGAAGCCGGACATGTTCTCGATCACGCCGAGCAGCTCGAGGTCGAACTTCTGCGCCATGTCGGCGGCGCGCTTGGCGACCGTCTGGGCCGCCGGCTGCGGCGTGGTGACGAGCACGAACTTCGCCTGCGGGAGGAGCTGGGAGAGCGTCATCGAGACGTCGCCCGTCCCCGGCGGCAGGTCGAGCAGGAGGTACTCCAGCTCGTCCCAGGCGACGTCCTCGAGGAACTGCTGGATCGCCTTGTGCAGCATCGGGCCGCGCCAGACGACGGCCGAGTTCTCCTCGACGAAGAAGCCGATCGACATCACCTTGACCCCGCCCGCCGCCTCCAGCGGCAGGATCTTGCGCTCGGCGTTGACGTCCGGTTTGCGGTTGACGCCGAGCATGCGCGGGATCGAGTAGCCGTAGACGTCGCAGTCCAGTGCGCCGGCCGGGTGGCCTTCGGCGCTCAGCGCCGCGGCCAGGTTGGCGGTCATCGTCGACTTGCCGACGCCGCCCTTGCCGGAGGCGACGCAGATCACGTTCTTGACCTGAGCGAGCGCGCCCTCGGGCAGCTTGCCGCGGCCGAGCGTCTGCTGGAGCTGTCCCTTCTCCTGGTCGGAGAGGACGTCGAAGCCGACCGCGACCTCGGTCACGCCGTCGAGCTGGGAGACCTGCTGGGCGACCGCCTGTTCGAAGTGCGAGCGGATCGGGCAGCCCGCGGTCGTCAGGGAGACGACGACCTCGACCCGGCCGCTCTCGGCGATCTCGATCGAGCGGACCATCCCAAGCTCGACGATCGAGCGCCGCAGCTCGGGGTCGATCACGGCGCGCAGCTTCTCGGTCACTTGCTCCTGGCTCGGTAGTGGCATGCGGCCATTTTCGCAGAGCGCCCTCCCCGGGCACGCCGCGCCCGCGCGGACGGCGGCGACCGGACATCCGTCCGCGGGGGGGAGAGACCGGCCCGCCGCGCCCTTGGTCCCCCGTCTGCAAAGCGAGCGAAGGAGGATCGATGTCGGGGACGGGTTGGGCAATCGTGCGGATGTTCTTGGTCGGGATGGCGCTGGCGGCCGCCCTGCTGCTGATGGGCGTGCGCGAGGCGACCGCCGGCGACTACCGGGTGGCGCAGTGCGGCTGGGGCGTCGGCGTCGACGCCAACTGGGCTGACGACACCGGCGGCGCCAAGTTCCGCTCCGACGCCTGGTGCGGGACCCCCGGGGAACACGTGAAGAGCTTCACCAAGAACGCCGCGACCGTCTCCGGCACGCGCTTTGCCCGCTGGCGCTGGGAGGCGCCCGCCGGCACCGGCATCAGCCGCGTCAGCGGCACCTGGTGGCACACGCTGCACGACGGCATGGAGCAGCGAATCGGCACCGGCAACGCCGGCGGCGGCTTCGACACCTTCGCGCGCGCGACCTCGACCGACACCACCCAGCGCGGCTTCTCGGCCTCGTTCTCGACCCCCCAGCCGGCGCTGGAGGACCGGCTGCTCTGCGCCCGCGGGTCCGAAAAATGGTGCTCGCTCGAACCCGGCTCGTGGTCGGCGCTCCGCTCGCTCACCTTGAACCTCTACGACGGCAGCGCGCCGGTGCCGGGGTCCGCCGGGTCCGACCTGGCGGCTGGCGGCTGGCGGCGCGGCGCGCAGCGGGTCAACTACTGGGACAGCGACGTCGGCAGCGGCGTCCGCTTCAGCGAAACGTTGCTCGACGGCGGCCGCGTGGGCCTCACCGAGTACCCCTGCGCGAAGGCCTGGATCGAAGGCGAGTGGAGGGCGACGCGGATGCTGCCGTGCCCGACCGGCGCCGCAAGCGAGATTACCGTGCAGACGACCAACTTCAGCGACGGCCCGCACGAGCTGAAGCGCTGCGCCACCGACTTCGCCGGCAACGGCGGCTGCATCCCCCCGACCACGGTGCTGATCGACAACAACCCGCCGGCGTCGCCGCGCAGACTCACCCTCGCCGGCGGCGAAAGCTGGCGCCGCACCGACGACTTCGACTTCTCCTGGACCAATCCCGCCCAGGCTCCCGCGAGCCCGATCGGCGGCGCCTACTGGCGCATTGCCGGCCCGTCCGG
Source organism: Acidobacteriota bacterium (assembly GCA_050258075.1). Taxonomy (GTDB): domain Bacteria; phylum Acidobacteriota; class Thermoanaerobaculia; order Multivoradales; family JAGPDF01; genus JBLMYC01. The sequence continues at coordinate 2,260 of JBLMYC010000047.1, read as the reverse complement.
CTACGACACCGGGGTCCAGTTCGCGGGCGGCCACGAACTGGCCTCGCTGGCCGACCGCAAGCTGCCGCGCGCGGGCGTCTACAGCCTCCGCCTCTGGCTGCGCGACGAGGCCGGCAACTCCGATTCGGGGACCGCCGTCGACGCCACGATGCGGCTCGACGACGTCCGCCCGGGGGTCGCCTTCGAACCGGTGGCGGAGGAAACCGCCGCCGACCTTCCCGACACGGTCGCCGCCGAAGCGGTCGACGAGGACTCCGGCGCCGCCGGCGGGACGATCTCCTACCGGCGGGTCAACGCCGAAAGATGGACCGATCTGACGACGAATCTGGTCGACGGCAGAGCGGCCGACGCGAAGCGGCTCGTCGCCCAGGTCCCGGGCGACCTCGAACCGGGCACCTACGTCTTCCGCGCCGAAGCGGTCGACGGCGCCGGCAACTCCACCACGACCACGCGCCGCTCCGACGGCACCGAGATGGCGCTGCGCAAGATCCCGTCGCCGGTCGCGCCGAGCCGGCCTGCCGGGCAGGGCGGCGACGGGCGCTCCGGGTCCGCGGCGCAGGGCGTCAAGACCCGCCTCTTCGCCAAGCTGCGCTGGCGCCACCGCCGCGGCGCCGAGGTGACCGTGCCGTTCGGCGCCGGGGCGGCGCTCTCCGGCCGCCTGCTCAACGCCGACGGCGCCGGCCTGTCGGGGCGCCGCCTGCGCGTCGTCTCGCGTCCCTCGCATGGGGCGCTGATGCGGCGCCGGGTGGCGGTCGTGCGCACCGGCCGCCACGGCGGCTTCAGCCTGGCGCTGCCGGCCGGCCCTTCGCGCCGCATCACCGTCGTCTTCGCGGGCGAGCAGGGGCTGGCGGGCGCGCGCCGCCCGGCGCTGGCGCTGCGGGTCCGCGGGGCCGCCACGCTGAGCGCCTCGCCGCGCAGCCTGCACACCGGCCAGTCGGTGAGCCTCTGGGGCCGGGTCCGCGCCCGCGGCGCGCCGCTGCCGCGCCGCGGCAAGCTGGTCGCGATCCAGTACTACGAGGACGCGGCGCGGGTCTGGCGGCCGATCCTCGTCACCCGCAGCGACCACAGCGGCCGCTTCCACGCCCGCTACCGCTTCCGCTACATCACCGGCACGGCGAAGATCCGCCTGCGTGCCGTCGCCCTCGCCGAGGAGCGCTGGCCCTACGCGCCAGGCGCCTCGCGGCCGATTCTCGTGAAGGTGAGCGGGTAGGGTGGCGCCATGTCACAGGCCACGCTGCACACGAACGCCGGGGAGATCGCGCTCGAGCTGCACGACTCCGACGCCCCGAAGACGGTCGAGAACTTTCGCAAGCTCGCCGCCGACGGCTTCTACGACGGGCTGATCTTCCACCGGGTGATCGTCGACTTCATGATCCAGGGCGGCTGCCCGGAGGGGACCGGCCGCGGCGGCCCCGGCTACACCTTCGAGGACGAGATCAACGAGCGCAAGATCGTGCGGGGGGCGCTGGCGATGGCCAACGCCGGGCCGGACACCAACGGCTCGCAGTTCTTCATCGTCACCACCGAGGCGGCGCCGTGGCTCGACGGCAAGCACACCGTCTTCGGCACGGTCACCGCGGGGATGGAGGCGGTCGACGCGATCGAGCAGGCCGAGACCGGCCCGGGCGATCGGCCGGTCGAGGATCAGATCATCGAAAAGGTGACTTTCTCGGGCTAGGCGGGTGCTTCCGAATTTCCGCACCCTCGGATGACGCGTCTGACGCTGCGCTGGATCGCCACCCACCTCCTCACGAATAGCGCTGCTATTCGCTCGTCGGCGTGCGACGCCCAGCTTGGTCAGTCGCGCCCCCGCGGGCACGCAAATTCGAAATCAACCGCCTAGCCCTCGTGGCCAAAACGGACGCTGGGTAAGAGTCGCTCCAGGGGCCGAGGTAGATACCATGCCGCGGGACCCGCGAGGCGAAGGAAGACCGGCAGCAGGGTGAGGCGGACGAGGAAGGCGTCGAGCAGGACGGCGACGCCGAGGATCACGCCCATCTCCTTCGGTGGCAGCGGCCCGGAGAGGGCGAAGGTGAAGAAGACGGCGACCATCACCGCGCCGGCGGCGAGGATCACGCGGCCGGAGTGGGCGAGGCCGCCAACCATCGCCTCGCGCGCGTCCCCTTGCTCCTCCCAGTGCTCGCGCGCCGAGGAGAGCAGGAAGACGGTGTAGTCCATCGCGATCGCGAAGATCATCGCGAAGAAGAAGATCGGCCCCCAGGCGTCGAGGAAGCCCTGCGATTCGAAGCCGAGCAGGCCG